>JAFRRH010000034.1 GCA_017428215.1 Selenomonadaceae bacterium | reverse complement strand
GGTGAATTCAAAGCCATTATCGGTCTGTACCTTGTAAATCTTAAATGGAAAATCATCAATAGGTACTGTGTTCCGGAAAAGCTCCCAAATACCGAGTGCATTCATCAATTGCCGTGTACTGATAAAATAATTAACAAATTTTAAGGCAGATAGTCGAACTCTTGCTTTTTGTGTTATACTGTCCATTGTAAGCTCTCCTGTGTTGCTGATGTTATTCACACCAAGCATACCATAGAGGGAGCTTTTTTACTTCAAGTTTTGTCTCACATCTATTGTAATCCTACACCCACGCAGATTTTTTTGCTGTTTGTTTATTGAAAGTCTCCTAATTAATGCTATAATGATTCGGATTTTGTTTCAGGAGTTTCTCTCTAATATTTTTTGCAAAGGGGATTGAAATGGAAAACAAACAACAAGGTTCACTGGCGGGCTTTTTAGTGCCGTCAATCATCGGGATTATTTTGTTCATGATTCCTGTACAGTATGACGGGAGCTGGACAATCGTCGTCAAAATTATCGCGGATATTATCAGCAACGCGATTGGCGAATTTTTGCCAGCGTTATGCGTAGGTATCGTTACGTTGTCGGCAATTCTCGGCATAATTTTTTTGGGCAAGCCGAATTTCATCGCGACTTATCCGATTGTCGCTAATACGTTTTCGACAACGGCGATTTGGGTCGTGATTAGGATTTTGGGCGCGATCTTTATTTGGTTAACTTATCTCGGAATTCAATCGGGCGAAGGCGGCGCGGGCGTCATAAGTTTGATAACTTCAGGCGACAACGGCGGCTTCGTGCTCAATGATTTACTTACTGTCCTCGTCGTAATATTTTTGTTAGCGGGATTGCTTTTACCATTACTGTTGGATTTCGGATTGCTTGAATTTATCGGGGCAATGCTGACAAAAATTATGCGTCCGCTGTTTACGATACCAGGTCGCGCCGCCGTTGACTGTATCACGTCATGGATTGGCGACGGCACATTGGGCGTTATGCTAACGGCTAATCAGTACGAAGGCGGCTATTATTCAAAGCGCGAGGCGGCAATTATCTCTACGACATTTTCCGCCGTGTCGATAACGTTCTCAATCGTCGTGTTAGCGCAAGTTGACTTAATGGAATATTTCGGGCTGTACTATCTTTTAATCTGCGCAATAGGAATTGTCTGCGCGTTAATCCTGCCGCGAATCCCACCGCTTAGTTTGAAAAAAGACGAATATTTAGTTCCAGGTAAGGCAATGGGCGAATCGCTCCCCGAAGGCTATACAACTTCTTTTCAATATGGGCTTGCGCTTGCTAGAGAACGTGTCGGCGAATATCGCGGCTTGGAACAATTTATGGAAGGCGCATTTAAGAACGCGGCGGGCATGTGGTTTGGAGTTTTGCCGGTCGTCATGTGCATAGGAACTTTGGCATTAGTTTTGGCGAATCACACGACGATTTTCGACACGTTGGGATTGCCGTTCTTGCCGCTGTTGCAACTTTTGGACGTTCCTCAAGCGGAGGCAGTTTCTAAAACAATGATTGTTGGCTTTACGGACATGTTTACACCGTCGGTTTTGGCGGCGGGCACGATTACAAGTCCTATGGCAAAATTTATCGTGGCAGTTATTTCCGTCACACAGTTAATTTATTTATCGGAAGTCGGCGGACTGATTCTCGGCTCGAAAATTCCTGTCAACCTCCCCGAACTTTTTATCCTCTTCCTTGAACGTACGATTATTAGCTTGCTTATAGCGGCTCCTGTGGCGCACATGTTCTTTACGAATTAAAAAATTTTTTATCAATTTGCCAAATTTCTATTGATAAGCAAGATAATGCAAAAATAGTTGCGGCAAGCCCTCGATATACAAAAAATGCGTGGATATGCGAATGCCCGCTTGCAACGGCGTACCAGATAAACGGCAATGTTGCGGGTAATAAATATGGCAAAACTTTTCTTGGAGTTAGGACATTTCGTCGGCTGATTAAGACGTAGAGCAGGAAAATTATCGCTGCGAACAAAAAAATTCTTATCGGTCCGTGCCCTAAGACGGCAATATTTCTCTGAATCGCTCCGAGTGTCGTAATTTGCCAGCCCGCATTAATCAGATTATCGCCAATTCGAGTATAAGACGCAACTTGAACGAATGCGCTTGAAACGGTATCATAACCCGTCAAAAGTTGCGAGATAATCCATTTGCCAGACCACATGCCGAAATAACCTGTGCCCCACGCAATTAAAAGTTCGCTCATCATTTTAAGAACGTCAACGAGTTTTTCTTTAAGAAGCCCGCGCAGGTTCAGAACGTACCAAAAAATTAACATCATGCCGACAGAAAAAATCGGGTAGGTCAGAAAATCAAAGAATGCAATTAAAATTCCGACCGTCGCAAAAAAGTAAATATAAATTCCGCCGTCAAACAGTCGGCGATTTTTTTTCAGCATGATAATTATCGCCGTCATTGTTATGATATAAATCGGCGCGAATTGAAATGACATTGACAGCGAGACCGGATTTAAAATCATGACGGTTCCCGCCAATGCAAGTGCACGGGGCGTTCCCAAAATTTTTTGAGTCATGAGCAAGGCGACGACAAATAAAATAAACACCACATAAGCCAAAAGCATTCGCAAATGGTTTGCTTTCATTGTCAAAAGGAGCGGCTTGAGTATCAAAAGATAACCGTGCCAATAACGCGGATAAACAGTTTCGCTTAAGCCTTCGGTGTCGTCGCGTAAGACTTTTACTAATGCCTCTACCGGTTTTTCCTCGTCAGGCAACACGAAGCGCGGGTTCAACAGTGCCGATTTTATTAAGCCGTCCGTCGGGTGAATTATTTCCAATAACATTATCGCGTCGGTGAAATTGTCGAGTTTTGAGTGTTCGCCCAATGCCCATGACGGATAATTTCCCTCGTGTTCGTAAAGTGGCAATGCGTCGCGAATATTTTCAACGGCGCGTTCATTAGGTAGCGCGTAAACAAAAATCATTAACGCCACGCCTATTAAAACGCTTAACATTACGCCTAAAATAATTCGTAAAAATTTCTTTGTAAAATTCATCGTTAGCGGTACCCTTTAAAAATTTTCTTTTTACTGATTGACGTTAGACGGCATGAGTACGATATTGACTGGCAAATTTGACGCGCCGGGCGGTGAATATTCAAAGCTGACGTAGCCGCGATAATCTCCCAGCTCGGAAAGTTCGGTGCTCTCCGTCATTAGTGAAATCCCTTCTGAACGCGCCAATGCAACGGAAGAATTTTCGGGCGGCGTCCTGTCACCAAAGTAAAGACGTTTATCGGGCGTCTGAATTACTCCCGACGTTCCATAATATTTATATCTCAACGCGCCTGCATAGTGCCCGCCAAGCGGACTTAGATAAAAACTCGTCAAAAACTTCGTGCGAAAGTTGAGCGTATAATTTATTCCGTAGTTGCCGTAATTGATGACTTCGGAGCCGTCGGTTGCGTCAATGCCGCGCTTATACAAATCGTTGATATTGTCGCCGATTAAAATATAACCTAGCCCGTCGCGTTCGCCGTCGTAGGGTTTTTTTAGCGTCAACGTTCGATTCATCTGCTTAAACGTGCCGCGCAGTTTGTATTCGTCTTTAGGCAAAATTTCGGCGCGGTTTATAAATTGGAGCGGGTCGGCATTTTCCGGATACATCATCAGAAAAACTTTGACGGGCTTATTAACAGTGAAATCGCACACGCCGTGAATTAGCTGACCAGGCTTTAGTAAAAAATAATTTTCGTTAGGCTGATAAACTTTTCGCTCAAAACTTCCAAGTTCGATTTTGTCGCTGAAATTATTTTCCATGTACATTGTCTGGGTTATTTTCCCGACGCTGAAATAATTTTTATTGGGCGCACTCAAGCCGCCGCGAGTTATATCTATGACAGCCTTAGTTTTCGTGGTGTTCTCAAAAATTATCGCGAAACGTTTACGGACGCCCGTATCGTTCAAGTGATAAAACAAAAGTCTAGCGTCGCCGCTTACCGTATCCGTGTATAAAATCCCGTTGCGGCGAACATATTCGGGACTGTCAGAAAAAATAAGTGTGCCGCCGCTGTCTTGCGAGAAAACTTCCAACTTGTGCATGACGGTTGAAATTTTTTCAGCGTTGGCGTTGGGCAGAAATGTTAGCAAAGAAATTAATGCGGTGAAAAATTTTTTGATAAAGTTCAATGAAAGATTCTCCTTGAAAAATTTTTCCGCGATTATATCACGTAAGACTTAAAAGCACAAAAATTTTTCTTGACAACGGGCGGGAAAAGGTTTAAGATAGCCGCGTTTTGGGGACGTAGCTCAGCTGGGAGAGCATCAGGTTCGCAATCTGGGGGTCAAGGGTTCGAATCCCTCCGTCTCCACCAATACTGAAAATTACAAGGCGGGAGCTTAAAAACTTCCGCCTTTTGCGTTATAAAAAAATCGCCGACATTTCTGCCGACGTTTTAAATTTCTTGCCCGAAAGCAAAATAATATCCGATTCGGAAACACTCTTCTAAAAATACTCTGTCCGATTCATTTGCTACTGCTGATAATGCGTTTTCGGCTTTGGTTGAGTTAAAAAATTTCCCGTCCGTTAAACGGAATTACAAGGCAGTAGTTCAAGACTTCCGCTTTTGCGTAAAAAAAAATCGCCGACATTTTTGCCGACGTTTTAAATTTCTTGCCCGAAAGCGAAATAATATCCTACTCTAAAACACTCTTCTAAAAATATCCTGTCCGATTCATTTGCTACTGCTGATAATGCGTTTTCGGCTTTAGTTGAGTTAAAAAATTTCCCGTCCGCTAAACAAAATTTCTGACGTGTCGCCTTTGCATTTTTCGGCGAATAATTTTTGCTTATCGGGAAAATTTGTTGTTCCCACACTTGCAAGCCGTCCGAATTCTTTTTAACTTTGATTGAATACTTGTCTAGGAAAAACGGCGCGTCGTTGTAAAACGCAATGAACACATAATTTTTATCCGTCGACACCCGCGCAGGGTCGTTCGGTGCAAGCTTTTCGCCGCTCTCCAAACGTGCTTTTATGCTCTGCTCGAAAAGTTCCGCGCTCGTCCAATCGCTTTTGAGCATGGAACCTTTCTTTTGCTCGGCTTGCTGGGAAATTTTTTTATCGGGCTTAAGTTTTGGCAGGTCATAAGCTTGAGCCACACCACTTGTTAACAGAAAGCTCACCAGCAAAATCGCTGAAAACTTTTTGAGCATTTTACTCACTTCCTTGCGAGGAACTCCATATCAAATTCGCCTGACTGTAGCTCTTTTTCTTCTGGTTCGTTTTTTTTTGGAGCAATGCTTTTAATCAGAAGTTCGGGATTTTCAAAACGGTTGCCTAAAATTGTCATCTTCCAATTTTGCACATCGTAAAGAGCCTGTCGAATATCATTGCCATAATTGACGATAAAGCCACCATTATAAAATTCTACAATGCCGATTCGCCCGTCTTCTGGCGAAACTATGTCATCTTCGTAAATTTCCTTGCCCGTGCTGTCAACAAGCCCTGTAAATTGCCCTATTGTTTTGGCGTCTACGCGATAGCCTTCGTAGCCATTCTCGTAAACAAAAATGTGCGCTTGCGGACCGGGGTCTCCGTATGTTCCGCGCTTAAGGTAGAAACCGTAAATCCAAACGCTCTTCATTTCGCCGCTGAATATTTGAAAAGTTTTTAAGCCGCGATATTTGATTTCACGTTCTGCCATGAAAGTACACCTCCGACTTTATTAACAACTCCAAATTTCATGCCCGCAATTATAACATTGAAAATTTTTTTCACAAGTTTTTTGTAAGTATACTTGTAAAATATTTCGGCGGGCCAGCGAATTTTAATCTATAACCCCAGCCTCCTTTATAACAAAAACATTAGCTATCAATAACCTGAATCTATCTGAAAAAAATCTTAATGTCATATGATTAGGGATTAAAGCTATTCTACACTTAGTGAAAAGTTTCCTGCAAGCCTGAAAAAATTTTTTAAAAAATTTTTAGCCGCCCAAAAGAAAATCTTGCAAGGTAATATTCCGCACGTCGCCAAAAGTTTTTTCGCGCTTTGAAGTGATTAAAATTTTCTCAACATCGGCGGGCAAGGCTCGCAAAGGGCGCGTGATTCTTCTAACGGAAATTCCGCTGACAGGCAACACTTGTATAAATAATTTTTTATCGGCGCGTTCAGCCAAAAAAGTTATATTCATCGTGCCGAATTTCCCGCTACTAATCGAATAGCCGCGCCGCAAAAGTTCAGCGTAAACAGCATTTTCCATTAAAATATTTTCGTCGGTGTTTGGAGCGAGGGCGCAAAGTATCCCGTTGTCGACGCAATAAAATTTCTCGCCGCTGGTAAAATAATTTTCGTTCTTTATGTCGAAGCGCGGAATTCTTTTAAAAAGTCCAGTGCTACAACTTAAATAATTTCTAAAGGTGTTGATTGAACTTGCGACGCCCTTTAATCGGTCGAACAGCTGATTCAAACTGGTTGTTTTGCCGACGTTTTGAGCAATAATTTTCATCAGCAAATGAAAAACGTCCGCCCTTTGCAAGGAATTTTTTTCTACAAGGTCAAACATTATCGCATAAGCGGCACCGCGCAGAATCGTCGGTAAAATTTTTTCATTGGCGTTGAGTGTAGCAGGCAATCCGCCGAAGTGCAGATAATTTTGCAGAGCATTATCCGCCGGAACATTTTTTGCGTAATCGCTGAATGACAACGGATAAAGTTTCAGCACGTCGCAGTTATCAGGCAGAAGGGCGCAAATTTTTTCGGTAAAAGCTTCCGTCGAACACGTAACATAAATTTCAGCCGGCATTCCTACGAACAGCGCGTTAATTGCCTTTTCGCCTTCAATAACGCAATCTATCTCGTCAATCAACAGAAAAAATTTTTCAAGCTCCAAAGTTCGCGTCTCGACAAATTCGTACAACGTTTGAAAATTTCTAAGCCGTTCATCTGCCGCGCAGTTTAAAAAAATTATTTCTTCCTCTGCGACGTCCTCCGAACGCAAATTTTCAGCAAACGCATTTAACAAAGTTGTCTTGCCGACGCCATTTAAGCCGGAAATTATTTTGACGGAGAAATTATTTTTCAGCTCCAACAATTTTCCTAGATAAAAATTTTGTTCCAATGTGATTCACCACGCTATAAAAATTTTTTTAATTGTATAACAGGTTTCGGCTTTTATCAAGCAACGCGCTAAAGTCACTGAAAAATTTTTGAACTGTGTAGGATTACAATAGATGTGAGACAAAACTTGAAGTAAAAAAGCTCCCTCTATGGTATGCTTGGTGTGAATAACATCAGCAACACAGGAGAGCTAACAATGGAGAATATAACACAAAAAGCAAGAGTTCGACTATCTGCCTTAAAATTTGTCAATTATTTTATCAGTACACGGCAATTGATGAATGCACTCGGTATTTGGGAGCTTTTCCGGAACACAGTACCTATTGATGATTTTCCATTTAAGATTTACAAGGTACAGACCGATAATGGCTTTGAATTTCATCAAGCGTTTTTCACGAACAAAGGAGGGCGATAAGACCTTATTCGAGGAACAACTTCTAGCTTACGGCATCGAGTATCAGCGAATACGACCGTACACACCTAGGCATAATGGCAAAGTGGAACGTTCTCATCGACGCGACAACGAAGTTTTTTACTCGTTAAATAAATTCTCGTCGTTCGAGGACTTCGAGAGTAAATTGGCGGCATTGAATGCTTTTATCAACAAGTTACCGATTAGACCATTAAACTACAAGTCACCTGTTGAGGCTTTCGACCGCTTTTTGTAACACATCTTTGACAATTCTACACAAACAACAAAAAAATCTGCGCGGGATTTTTCATTGGAAAAAATTTTCAAGAAGGGTTGATAATTATTTTCACAAATGATAAACTGCGTATAAACCTAAACGAAAAATTTTTTCAAGGAGGCAACAGAATTGACGCTTAAAGAAACAAAGTCGGGAATGGTCGTAAGAATTGATTCAGT
Source organism: Selenomonadaceae bacterium (assembly GCA_017428215.1). Taxonomy (GTDB): domain Bacteria; phylum Bacillota; class Negativicutes; order Selenomonadales; family Selenomonadaceae; genus Quinella. The sequence goes on along the minus strand of JAFRRH010000034.1, from coordinate 3,479 downwards.
GGGCGAATCTACGCTTAAACAGCGGCTCATGACAATGGGATTAATTCCTGGCACTCGCGTAGAAGTTTTAAACTCGGCACCGCTCGGCGACCCGATTGCAATACGGCTCCGTTCTTACAACTTGGCAATTAGACGCGACGACGCCGCGCAGATTGAAGTTTCACAAGTTAATTGAGGTGATAAAATGTCAGCATTATCCGTAGCCTTAACGGGCAATCCCAATACCGGCAAGTCTACAATTTTTAACGAACTCACGGGCGCACGTCAGAAAATCGGCAACTGGCCTGGTGTCACTGTCGATAAAAAAGTTGGCGTCATCGAACACAACGGCAGAAAAATTTCTGTCATAGATTTGCCCGGCACTTATTCAATCAACGCCCGCTCACAGGAAGAACAGGTTGTTAGCGATTACTTCAAAGAAAATAAGCCCGATATAGTCGTTAACATTATCGACGCGGCGAACATTGCGCGAAATCTTTTCTTGACGATTCAGCTTATGGAAAATGGAATTCCGCTTATTTTAAACTTAAACATGATGGACGAGGCGCAACGTCACGGCATTAAAATCGACATGAAAAAATTGGAAGCCGCCTTTGGTATGCCGGTAACCAACACCGTCGGCAGGAGCAATAAAAGCGTCCGTAAACTTTTGGACGTGTTCACCAATGCCGTAATGACTAACTACAAACCCTCCAAACTTATTACCGAACATATCGATAGAGTTCACAAAATTGAACAGAGCGGCTTAGGCGCGACGAAGATTGAGGAAGAAATTATTTCTGCGCGGTATGATTTGATTGATAAAATTATGTCGCAAGCCGTGACAGTTAGCGCGGCGGGCAAAACTTTAACGGAAAAACTAGACTCGTTCCTTGCCAATGGCGTTACGTCGCTTATTCTTATGGTCGCGATATTCTGGCTCATGTTCCAAATATCGTTCGAGTGGATAGGTCAACCGTTAGCGGACATGCTCGGCGAATTTTTTGAGGAAACGTTAGCACCGGCAGTAGCAGAGGCAATGGCGGAAGCCGGCGTCGCAGATTGGATGCAGTCGCTCGTTTCAGACGGAATTATTGTCGGCGTTGGCTCGGTCGTCAATTTCGTGCCGCTTATCTTCGTGCTGTTTATCTGCCTAAGTTTTCTTGACGGTACAGGTTATATGGCTCGCGTCGCGTTCGTAATGGATCCGATTATGCGCCGCGCAGGTCTTTCTGGTAAAAGTATCATGCCGCTGATTATGGGCTTTGGTTGCGGAGTTCCCGCGATTATGGGTGCACGTGCACTTGACACGCACAAGGACAGAATGATTTCAATCCTCGTGACGCCGTTTATGACTTGTAGCGCGAAGGTTCCGATTTTGGCACTGTTCGCGGTGATGTTCTTCCCAGATAACGCTGGCAATGTCGTCTTTGCAATGTACTTTGTCGGTATCGCGGCGGCTATCATCATGGCAAAAATCTTGTCCGTGACGACGTTCAAAGATCACGAATCATCTTTCCTGCTCGAATTGCCGCCCTATCGTTTGCCCGACCCGAAAACCGTTTTGCTTGAAGCTTGGGATAAGGGTAAAGGCTATCTGATTAAAGCCGGTACGATTATCTTTGCAATGTGCGTGGTGCTCTGGTTCCTTAGCAGTTTCAATTCCGACGGCATGACTGACGAAATGGATCAAAGTTACTTGGCGGGTATCGGCTCGGCGGCATCTGTTGTATTCACTCCGCAAGGCTTTGATACGTGGGAAGCGGGTGCGGCTGTCGTGACTGGCTTGCTTGCCAAAGAAGGCGTCGTCTCTACGATTGGAATTCTTTACGGCGCGGACGAGATTGACCCTGACGAAGCAGAAGATGCCGCGCAAGCTTTGCTTGGAACAACAATGGCGGGCGCATTCACACCGTTAGCGGCGATTGCGTTCATGGTCTTTACGCAACTTTATTCGCCCTGCGTAACGGCACTCGGCACAATCAAAAAGGAAACTCAAAGCTGGAAGTGGATGGCGTTCGCATTTTTCTACACCTGCGCGGTAGCTTGGGTTGTGTCGCTTATCGTCTATCAAGGCGGCAAGCTCTTGGGGTTTGAATAATGGTTGCGACGATTGTACTTGGAATTTTAATCGCGGCGGTTTTCGTCTACGGTCTTAAAAAAGTTTACAACGCTTTCTTCAAGGGCGAGGCGGCGTGTTGTGATTCTGGAAATTGCGGAGGCTGTAAGGGTTGCAATATGCAAAAAGCTTTGGACGACAGTTATCGCGCCCGCGTCGAGAAGATTGAAAAGTTTCCGATACACCGCACGATTGACGTTGACGGCATGACTTGCGAGAAATGTATTTATAGGGTCGTGCGTGCCTTAGAAAAAATTGACGGCGTGACGATTGCGGCGGCGAGCTTGGAAAAACAATCCGCGCAGGTTGGCTTAAAAGAAAATATTTCCGACGACATTTTAAGAGACGCGATTAACAAGGCAGGTTACACGGCGGGAGCTGTAACGGCATAAACACACAAAAAAAGCGACGGACTCAATCGAGTTCGCCGCTAATTTTTTTTATTTCAAGTTTATTTTTTAGCTCAAATTTCGTGATGAGGTTAGACTTTTGCCAAATCTGACAATCGCCGCCGCATAAACCGCAGAGCAGACAGCCGCCAAAATATAACTTAGCGTCCAATCAAGCCCAAATCCAATCGACGCGTGCAAAATGTACGTCGAAACCATGTACATATAAAAAGTTCCAGGAACGACCGCCATAAGATACGGCATGTTATTTTTAATCATGTAGACGGCAATCATCGCGAAGGCAAAAACGGCAATAGTCTCGTTTGCCCAAGAAAAATATCTCCAAAGCATCATAAAACCGCTTTTATTGGTCTTGGCGTAGTAGAGAACGATCGCAACGACCGTAAAAATCATAAAAGCAAGCGTAAAGACGTTCATTTTCTTTTTATTGTCAATGTTAAGGGCGTCGGCAAGCATAAGCCGTAACGAACGCAACGCCGTATCGCCTGACGTTATCGCAAGAACAATGACGCCCAGAACCGCAACCATACCGCCGACCGAACCAAGCATATTTTGCGCGATAATACCGACGACAACCGCCGCTTGCTTGAAAAGATTTTCATCAGTGGCGAGACCAGCATTAACTGCGCCCATCGCCGCGCCCGCCCAACTCATCGCGATAAAACCCTCGGCAATCATCGTGTTGTAGTAGACGAGCCGCCCGTGAGTTTCGTCAGTGACGGAGCGAGCAATCAACGTGGCTTGTGTCGAATGGAAACCGCTCGTTATGCCGCAAGCAACAGTTATAAAAAATATCGGGATAAAATGTTCGCCGTAAGGATGAACGTTGACAATGCCCGCCTCCCAAATTTCTGTCAGCGGGTAGCCGTTAATGAACAGCCCGAAAAAAATTCCGACGGCACTCAACAAAAGTATCGCGCCGAAAATCGGATAAATACGCCCGATAATTTTATCAATCGGCAAAAGAGTAG
>JAFRRH010000033.1 GCA_017428215.1 Selenomonadaceae bacterium | reverse complement strand
TGGGGTTGGTGCAACCGCTTTATCAGCAACGGGCGGTTTTGGAGTTGGTGTAACCGCTTTATCAGCAACGGGCGGTTTTGGAGTTGGTGTAACCGCTTTATCAGCAACGGGCGGTTTTGGAGTTGGTGTAACCGCTTTATCAGCAACGGGCGGTTTTGGAGTCGGTGCAACTGCTTTGTCAGCAACAGGTGGTTTTGGAGTCGGTGCAACCGCTTTATCAGCAACAGGCGGTTTAGGAGTCGGTGCAACCGCTTTATCAGCGACGGGCGTTTTTGGGGTTGGCGCAACCGCTTTATCAGCGACGGGCGGTTTTGGGGTTGGCGCAACCGCTTTATCAGCAACAGGCGGTTTAGGCGTCGGTGCAACTGCTTTATCAGTGACGGGCGGTTTTGGCGTCGGTGCAACCGCTTTATCAGCGACGGGCGGTTTTGGGGTCGGTGCAACCGCTTTATCAGCGACGGGCGGTTTTGGGGTCGGTGTAACCGCTTTATCAGCAACGGGCGGTTTTGGAGTCTGCGCAACCGCTTTATCAGTGACGGGCGGTTTTGGGGTCGGTGTAACCGCTTTATCAGCAACGGGCGGTTTTGGAGTCGGCGCAACCGCTTTATCAGCAACGGGCGGTTTAGGAGTCTGCGCAACCGCTTTATCAGCGACAGGCGGTTTAGGAGTCTGTGCAACCGCTTTATCAGCGACAGGCGGTTTAGGAGTCTGTGCAACCGCTTTATCAGCAACGGGCGGTTTAGGAGTCTGCGCAACCGCTTTATCAGCAACGGGCGGTTTAGGAGTCTGCGCAACCGCTTTATCAGCGACGGGCGGTTTTGGAGTCGGTGTAACCGCTTTATCAGCGACAGGCGGGTTTGGAGTCTGCGCAACCGCTTTATCAGCGACGGGCGGTTTTGGAGTCGGTGTAACCGCTTTATCAGCGACAGGCGGTTTAGGAGTCTGTGCAACCGCTTTATCAGCAACGGGCGGTTTAGGAGTCTGTGCAACCGCTTTATCAGCAACGGGCGGTTTTGGAGTCTGCGCAACCGCTTTATCAGCAACGGGCGGTTTTGGAGTCTGCGCAACCGCTTTATCAGCGACGGGCGGTTTTGGAGTCGGTGTAACCGCTTTATCAGCAACGGGTGGTTTTGGAGTCTGCGCAACCGCTTTATCAGCAACGGGCGGTTTTGGAGTTGGTGTGATATAGACGGCGTGAGAGGCATAAACGAAATACTTTGATTTTAAAAAGCATTTCATCTGAAAGTAACGCTCCGACTCGTCGTCTTCAAGGAGTTCATCAAATTTTATTTCTTTATCCAAGAGAAAACCTCTAGAGTAAATCTTTGTACCCAAAAAATTATTAATTTGTTGATTGAGAAAAAGTGTCACAGCGTCTTGACCTTCGGTGCTTACTACCTCGGTTTTCGTCGCAATAAACTTTGCATCATGTTGTTCCGAACATTTTTTAGCACCAAAAGCTACATTGCCCTTGTCGTTTTCCGTGAGCCAAGCAAAACTATGGACAATATCAAACTTTTTAAGGTAGGTTACGAGGTAAATTCTTGTGAACGCATTAGTAAGGAAACGATCATTACCTTTGAGGAATGAGACATAATAACCTTGTGCTATATCAAGTGCGATGTTCCATGCTTCAACATTTTTAACTTTAGTCCATAACTTAAAGAAAGTAACATTATCTTTGCCTACAATAGCTTGTTGACAAATCTTGCCGCTACCATCAGTAGAAGCATTGTCGATTATTACAACCTCGTAATGCTTATAATCTTGATCTAAAATACTATTTAAAGTATCGTTAATTGTCGCAGCGTCATTGTTTACAACCAGTAGCAAGGAGAACATCGGACGCATCGTGATTTTTGGTTGTTTATCGCGATCAAAAGGTACATAAATCCATTTGCCAGAGTCGATGGGGGATTGTTCATTTGTCGTTAACGAATATTTATACTTTAAAGTTTCTTGGGCAGTTGACGAAGTAGAAACAAAGACTTTTTTATCAGGATTTTGATTTAAGTATGCGGCCCACCAAGAGAAAGCACTTCGGGGATTGATGTTGTGCTTGCAAAGGCTCATTAAGTACATTTCTTCAATATCGCGGTTGAGATAATTAATAGATTTTTTATCCTCTTGCAAACCTTCGACGAATTCCGTCAGAACATCCAGGCGAAGATTTTCTTTAATCCATTGCATATTATTAGAGAATACAAACACCGTTGAATTTTTATAGGCTTGCTTTAAGGTATTTATACAATTATAGTAATATTCAAGGGGCGGAACATGAAACCAAGGTTTAGCACTTTCGATTGGATTATAAAGAAAATCGCCGTGATGAAAATGCATAGATACCGCACATTTAGCGGAAAGAATTTTACGTTTCAAAGTTTCGGCACTCGGACTAAGCGGATTTTTAATTGTAATTTCCTTTAAAAGCAAGTCACGAATGTCCGGGAAATACCGTTCAGACCACCAATCGCCGTCGAGATAAATGTTATCCGGATAAGTCAGAACCTGTTGTATGGGAGCACGACCTTCTTTTCCTAAACCGGTGTCCATGCAAACTTTTTTTAGAGGTTCTATCTCTTCAGGCATTGCAACTTTTCCTGTTATGTTGAATTGCTCTAATGCATAAGGAGCCAAATGATTATTTTCAAACCAACTTACATCCAATTTAAGCTCCGTATTCAACTTGTGAGCCAGTTGACGTCCTGCCGCATATTGAAAAAGCTGATTGCCCACACTACCCGATATGCGCACAATTACCACTAAAAATCATCTCCTTTTAAGTTAAAAACATCTTCATAAAAATTATCGGCAAGAAATTTAAAATTGAATTTTAGTTTAAGTGATTAGGCGAGTAAAGTCAAGGAAATTTTAAATCCCCCGTGCATTTGCAAAGGGGATAGGCAGTTTTACAAATATTAGCTTTGTAGTCGTTAATTTTAGACTGAAGCTTGAATTTATCTAATTGCATTTTTCGGTGCGACGTAAAAAGCATTCGGGGCATACAAGAAATGCTTTGACTTTAAAAAACATTCCATTTGGAAATAAAGCTCCGCCTCTTCGTCGGCAAGGTGTTCATCAAATTTTATTCTATTATCTGAGAGAAAAGCGCGATTATAGATTTTTGTACCCAAAAATTTGTTAATTTGCCGATTAAGTAAAAGCTTCGCCGCTTCTTGCCCGTTATTGCTCATAATCTCAGATTTTGCCGAAACAAAATGTGAATCGTGTTGCTCGGAACAGTGTAAATTCTTTTCTAATAATGTCGGCAATATCTTTAAATAATGACGTATTATGCCCCCAATGTCCTTCGATAAAAACATTCTCTGGGAGATTTTTTATATTTTGCCAAGAATGCACAGTTATATTGTATTTTTCCAGATCTTTCCAAGAACTCAAAATGGCTCCATTTTCTTTAATGAGCCTAATTTCATCAGGTGTTGCAAAATTTTCTTGTATATTGAAAGCACCTAATTTATATAGCCATACTATCCGAATTTTGCGGAATAAACTCTCGCATTAAAGTAAGTTTAATTCAGTATTAAGCTCGTGGGCAATGTATCTGTTAACAGAATACTGGTACATTTGATTCCCCATTCCGCCATATAACTGAAAGATTACCACCTAAAAATCATCTCCTTATTAAAACTTTTATCGACGATAACTAATTCAATTCACATCTACCATAAGATTTTATCCTCGACGGATATATCCTTGCCGCGCTGAACTTCAATAATTTTAAGTAGCGTGTCAGCGATAACTGTGTGTTTGCAACCTATGGGAATTTCTACGATATCGCCTGGCGCGACTGTCTTTTCCACGCCGTCAAGAATTACCTTGCCTGTGCCTTCTATAAAATTCCAAACTTCATGTCGATGTTCGTGGCTGTGGTACTTCATTTTACTGCCGCAATTTAAAATCACCTTAATGGTCAAACTTTTTTCGTCGGCATCAATAACTTTAAACGTACCCCAAGATTTTTCAGCGAAACGGATTTGTTTATCCAAATGTTCGACAAAAGGCTTTATGTAACTTGATGCTATCTTGTCGGACACCAAAATACCTTCAGGCGAAGCGGCAACAACAGCGTTTTTTAATCCCATGCAAATTATCGGAACGTCGCCATTATTTATCACGTGGAGATTTTCGCAAGTTTCATCGACCTGCACTTGTCCGATAAATTTTGATTCGAGGACTTCAGTCAACGTGTTCCATGTACCAATGTCTTTCCATTCGCCGGCGTAACGTACGACTTTAATATTTTCCTCGTGCTCAACGACCGCATAGTCAAAGCTTATATTTTGTAACGCGGAATAATTTTTCTTAAGCTCATCATGCGCAGAAGTGCCCAAAAGTTTTTTCGCTTTGTCTAGAATATAACTTAGCTTGAAAGCGAAAACGCCACCATTCCACAAAGCTCCCGCGTCGATAAATTTTTGCGCGTCGGTAGTATTCGGTTTTTCCTTAAACGTGACAACGCGACTAATTTTATCGGCGGTATGCGGAATTATGTAGCCGTATTTTTCGGAAGGGTAAGTCGGTTCAATGCCCAGCAAGACTAACGGCGCGTCGTCGGTAATCTGCGCGGCGAGCGTATTAAATTGCGCAAAAAAATCATCGTCAACGTAAGGGTCGACGGGACAAACGATAATCGCTTCATCCATGTCGACGCCCTTAACGTCGCAAAGATACGCCGCCGCCAACGCTATCGAAGGGAAAGTATTTCGGCGGCAAGGCTCAGTTGACAAATCGAAATCTTCACCGAGATACTTTATAAGCAACGATTCTTGTTTCTTGGCAGTGGCAATCGTAACCGGAGTATCGGCGCAGGTGCGGCGAATTTGTTTAAGGACACGTTGTAACATTGATTCGCCGCCACTGAACACCTTTAAAAATTGCTTCGAGCGAACGTCATTGGATAGAGGCCAGAGCCTTTGCCCGCTCCCGCCCGAAAGTAAAATTATCTGCATTAGTTCCTCCCTTTTAAAAATTCGTGAATACAATTTAGTATTTTATCAAGTTGCTCTCGTTGCAAGCCGTGATGACAACCGACATAAAAACCACAACGATTAATCCACTGCGCAACGGGATAATCTTTTTCTATGTCGCCGAAAAGTTCTTTATAAATCGGCTGATTCAAAAGCGGCATCATCGGGCGTGTTTCAATGTTATTTTTTTCAAGCCATTGTGTCAAGTCTCGGCGCGTGAACGGTGCATTTTTCTTTATAACAATCGGATACATCATAAACGAATGATCAATGTAATCGGGATAATACGGCAGTTGCAAATACTCTTGAGTGTCTTGTAAATTATCCATAAGATATTGCGCATTTGCTTTGCGTGTGTTCATGATGAAATCCTTATTTTCCAGCTGGTCTAAGCCGATAACGCCTTCAAACTCGCCGATTCTGTAGCTGTAGCCGAGCCGAATAAACATGAACCGCTTATCCATTTCCGTTTTGGAACGCAACGGACAAACTTTCGTTGGATCAGAAGCAACGCATTTTTCGCAAGTGCAAGCTCTGCCGTGTGCAAGCAGTGAACGTGAAATTTCCATAAGCTCGCGGTCATTAGTCGTAACAAGTCCTCCAACGCCCGTCGTTATCGTGTGTGCAACGTAAGTACTAAAGCATGCCACTTCGCCGAAACTGCCAACGGTTTTTCCTTTGTAAGTCGCAAAGTGAGCCTCCGCGCAGTCCTCGATTATCTTGAGATTATATCTCTTAGCAATCTCGACAATCGGATCCATTTCGCAGGGTTGCCCGAATAAATGCACCGGCATTATCGCAACTGTATCTGCGTCAATTTTCTCCTCAATAATTTTCGGATTGATATTATAAGTTTTGGCGTCAACATCGACAAAGACGGGCTCCAATCCCGCGTGCAGACAAGCATTAGACGAGGCGATAAACGTTATGGCAGGCACGAGAACTTTTGATTTGGGTTTCCAATTAAATTTTTCCTTCATAGCTTCCAAACCGACATGAAGAGCACTCGTTCCGCTGTTGAGCGCAATACCGTATTTTTGCCCGTGAAGTTTAGCAAATTCTTTCTCGAATTTATAAACCAGCGGACCTTGTGACAAGCGGTTAGCCTCCAAAATTTCTTGAACGTGACGTCTGCCATTATCACTTATAAAAGCCCAGCCAATTCCGATTTTATCCTGCTTTTGAACGGCGACATGTTTACGATAAAAATCAACTGTCAAATTTATGCCGTCTTCTAAACTCGTTTTAGGACGCCAACCGAATTTTTCCATTCGCGTAATGTCGGTTAATTTTCTATTCATGCCAGTCGGCTTGCTAAGATCGTGCGTGAATTTGCCTTTAAAGCCAACAACTTTAGCTATAACCTCATAATAATCGTTAACCGAATAATCGATACCCAATCCAACGTTCATGAGTTCGGGCAATTCGTCAAAGCGTTCAACAGCCTGCCAAATACAATCCGCCAAATCGCCCGTGTACATAAACTCGCGCCGCGCAGTACCGTCGCCCCAAATTTCAATCTCCTCTTGACCGCTATCGACAGCTTGAATAATTCGCTGAATAACCGCCGGAATCATGTGCGCTCTGTCACCGAAAAATTTATCCCAACGACCATAAATATTGCAGGGAATTAAAGTTTTGTATTGTAATTCGGAATTTTCTCGCGTTATATAACTACACATTCTACTACAAGCGATTTTGGCAAGTGCATAGCCTTCGTTCGTCGGCTCAAGTTCACCAGTCAAAATCATATCTTCGGTTAAGGGTGTTTCGTGATTGCGTGGGTACATGCAAGAGCTAGCAAGGTTTATGAACTTCTTAATGCCCGTTTGATATGCCCCGTAAATAATGTTGCGCCCCATGTCTAGATTTTCCAACAAAAACCTAAGCGGTTGAGCTTTATTAGCTGATATTCCGCCGACTGTGCCCGCCGCGTGTATCACCATATCCGGACGATTTTTTTCCAGGTAATTTAACACGGCGTCCTTATCGAGTAGTTCCAATTCTTTATGGCTCGGCGCAAGAATCTCATATTTTTTACTTTGCGGTGCCTCCAACAGATTGCGACCCACTAAGCCGCTTGAACCGGTTATCAAGATCCTCATGGCTCATCTCCCTCCTTTCGAGACTTTACGGAGGAAGATAGCCTTCAATTTATTTCTATAACAAAGTTTTATGATTCGGGGGGGGGGATTAATGAAATCGTTATACGCTAACCTAATGCCGTCGCGCAATTCAGTCTTATACGTCCAACCCAAAGCCGCCGCCTTAGACACGTCTAAAAGTTTACGCGGCGTGCCGTTCGGCTTGGACGTGTCCCAAAGAATTTCACCATTGTAACCGACAATTTCGGCAACTAATTCAGCGAGGGTTTTAATAGATAAATCTTTACCGGTGCCCGCGTTAACAGTCTCGTTGCCGCTGTAGTTATTCATTAAAAATACACAAAGATTAGCGAGGTCGTCGACATATAAAAATTCCCGCATAGCGGAGCCGTCGCCCCAACAAGTTACAGACGGCAGATTTTGTTCCTTAGCCTCGTGAAAACGCCGAATTAAAGCCGGTAACACATGCGAGTGCGTCGGGTGATAATTGTCGTTCAAGCCATAAAGATTAGTTGGCATAACCGAAATAAAATCCGTGCCGTATTGACGATTGAGATATGCACAATACTTTAATCCGGAAATTTTCGCCAATGCATAAGCTTCGTTGGTTTGCTCAAGCGAGGAAGTTAATAAGCAATCTTCTTTCATTGGTTGAGGCGCAAGGCGCGGATAGATACACGACGAACCTAAAAATTCCAATTTGCGACAATTATTTTTCCAAGCGGCGTGAATAACATTCATTGCAATCATCATGTTTTGATACATGAAATCGGCGGGAGCTTCACTGTTAGCACCAATCCCGCCAACCTTAGCCGCCGCTAAAAAAACATATTCGGGCTTTTCATCAGCGAAAAATTTTTCAACGTCAGCTTGCCGAATCAAATCAAGTTCAGCATGCGTCCGCGTGACGATGTTATTGTAACCTTGCCGCTTAAGCTCGCGGACAATAGCCGAACCGACCATGCCGCGATGCCCTGCGACGTAAATCTTAGAATCTTTCTCCATAAAATAATCTCCTCTATTAAATTTTTCCAGCAAGTGACATGGCAAGAGAAACTGTTACATCTGAATTGTGATGGCAATGTTCGCCCCATCTGCCAAGTCCGTAAACATTTCTTTCGCGACACCAATCAAGTAATCTTTCCATTATTTTAGGTTTCTCGATTGTGTTCAGCGGATAAGCGTAGTCATTCATAAAAATTGTTTTTCCGTCGTGCAAAACACCTTTCACACGCTCAGCTCTTGTCTCTGTCCAATAACCATTCCAATTATCATTGATATTATTCTGATAAACAATTCTATGGTAAGATAGCGCAGGATTTGCAAAATATGTCCATTGTGCTTTTGCGTCAAGGTTTTCAGGAAAGTATTTTATCTGAACGGCAGTATGTTTTAATTTTTTTATATCGCTTACGAGTTCTGCCGGCATACCGTCAAGACGAGCAAATTCGCGCCACGGAATAGTTACAATAATTTTATCGGCTCTATATTTGCCGTAATCAGAGGTCGTAACTGTATTGGAGTTAAAATCAATCGCAGTGATATTTTTACCGTACTCAATATGATTTGCAATATTTTGAGCCATCCTAAGCCAAACTTCGCCATAACCAAATTTTTTCGGATAGTAAAATTCAGCATGACCGGGTTGCTTGCCATATGCTCTTTTTGTCAGGCAAGACAGAAGAGTTTCTTTGAAATTCACACTGGGTAATTTGTATAACCAGTATGTGCCAAGTTCATTGAGATTGTCGCCGAACATTTTTTTGTTGTAGGGCATCATATATTCATCGGCAATTTTGTCACCAAGTTTCCAACGAATCCAATCAACAAATTTTTCTGGCATTTTTTTACCGCTATTACAACCGACTTTAGCGATTGAATCAAGATACTCCACTTGTTCTTCAAGAGGGAATTGCCATATATTCGCTTCAAGCGGGGAATTTACAGTTACGTTGCTTAATTCTATTCGAGAGTCACGAACATATTTATTCCATTCATTTTCCGGCATGAACTCAAAGAGGAATTTCGTAACGTGTGGATAACGAACATCAAGAAAATGTCCTCCGCAAATATCTATGGGTGTACCGTCTTTAAAAACTGAACGGCATAATCCGCCCGCTTCAAAATTTTTTTCAAGTAAGAGAAAAGAATCCTCGCCACGAATATTTTTCAGTCGATTTGCAAAAGTCAAACCAGCAGCACCGGCTCCCAAAATTAAGTATTTCATGCCATTACCTCATATCATTTTCCACTGAGATAATTTGACGGGATGGACAAAACAAATTTTTTTATCCCATTCATTGTAAAGGCGACTGAAATCTTTATCGTATTTATTTTCAAAGGCAACTCTGTCATTGCCCCAGAAAACAAGCCTTGAATCTTTTGGGAAGAATGCCACTTCAGCCCTTTTAAAAGTAAGCACGGCTGCTGTAGGTATTGCAATTTCAACAAACATATTCATCGCAGAAAATATTCCGCATAACTTGGAAAATGCAAACAAACTTTCTTTATCTATGCAAAATATATCTGAATACCCCCCTGCCATAGGGTAGGGGATTTTCCGCGAATTATTGTTGGTTGCTATAAATGAGTTTAGAACTTTATAAAAACTTTCGGGATCTTTCCAACGACCAAGTAAGTTAAAACCAGGTTGATCGGGCGATCCGAAAAAATCATCTCCGTAAACTTCCTTATACTTTACGCCGAAAAAATCATTGAACTTAGACATTGCCTCGTCGTAAGTGTAAAGAGAATTTTTATAAGACGTAGAACCATTGTAAAATGGCTTTGAAGAACCTGCAGTCCAATACCATTTGAATCGGTTCGGACTGTTCAAAGAAGAAAGACCCGGACTTAAAAATTTTTTACTGTGCATATTGGTCCGACAAAGGAAATTTAATTCATCAAAATCGGGATTGATAATTAAATCGTCGGCAACGAACAGATAATGGGAGCATGGAATATCTTTAAGTTTTTCATAAGCTTGAATCAAATAGCCTTGAAATTGATGCGAAGATTCGTAGACGGGAATTACATCGCTGTCAGTGCCGTCGTAGAATGGCATCAAAAATCTTATGTTAGAAAATCTCTTGCTGTAAATTTTTCTAAGCAACGGCAAATTTTTATCAAACCTGTGATTAAAGTAGAGAACTAAACATACACTTGAAAATTTGAATTCCTCGCTGTAAAGTTCAAAATCGAATATAATATTCTCAATCGGGAGTTTTATTTTTTCAGCAAAAGTTTTCTTAAAAGATATACAATTATAAATGTGGGGGGGGGGAATCCCGTTACAATTAAGTAATCAAAAGAAGTTTTATCTATTTCTTCCAAGAAAATGTTATTCAGATCTGTTTTTTGAAAAGGTAAGTTGTATTTTGCAATTATTGTTTTAATGTTAGATTTTTCAATCTTGTAGTGAGTATGAAGAATAATAAAAGTTTTATATAAATGTTCAACATCATCTCCAAAAAACCAAATTAAAATGTTTAGTTTTCTCATCTAAGGAAATCATCTCCCATAAATTTTTAAATCAGATTGAACCATAATTTTAACAAGTTCGCGGAAAGAAACTTTCCTCTTCCAGCCGATAAGATGTTCAGCTTTAGCAGGGTTGCCTAAAAGTAAATCGACTTCGGCGGGACGGAAATATTTCGGATTCACGTCGACTAAAAGTTTGCCAGTTTCAACGCAGTAGCCTTTTTCTTCGACACCTGCGCCGCGCCATTCAATTTTTATACCAACTTCCTCGAAAGCCGCCTCAACGAATTCTCTGACTGTGTGAGTTTCACCCGTTGCCAAAACAAAATCATCGGGCTTGTCCTGTTGAAGGATCAGCCATTGCCCCTCAACGTAATCTTTAGCGTAGCCCCAATCGCGTTTGGCGTCCAAGTTGCCTAAAGATAATTTGTCCTGCTTGCCCGCCATAATCTTAGCAACGGCGATTGTAATTTTCCGCGTAACAAAATCCTCGCCGCGTCTGGGTGATTCGTGATTGAATAAAATCCCATTGCAGGCGAACATGTCATAAGCCTCGCGATAATTTACCGTTATCCAATAGGAGTAAAGTTTAGCGGCGGCATAAGGACTGCGCGGGTGGAAAGGAGTTATTTCGGATTGAGGAGCCGTACCGATTATTCCACCGAAAAGTTCCGACGTCGACGCTTGATAAAATTTCGTGTCGATTTTATTTTGTCGAATAGCCTCAAGAATTTTTATCGTGCTGACACCTGTCGCCTCCGCCGTGTATTCGGGAACTTCAAACGAAATGCCTACATGCGATTGTGCCGCCAAATTATAAAACTCGTCTGGCTGAACTTCGCGAATCAAATTCGCAATGCTGAGCGAATCCGTCAAGTCGCCGTAATGCAAGAAAAAATTTGCGTCCTTGATATGGGCAATACGATCGTCGCAAGGAGTGGAATGTCGACGAATCATTCCATGCACCTCGTAACCCTTAGCCAATAAAAATTCCGTTAAATACGAGCCGTCTTGACCAGTGACGCCCGTAATAATTGCTCTCTTCATTAACATCCCCCTATTAATTTAAAAGTTTTGCTCGCTTGCATAGGTCGCGGAAAGCTTTTTCAGCGTCCTTGAACTTTGCAGTAGTTAAAAATTTTCTTCCAACAATAATCATTCCAAAATCACGGCGAAGAGAATTTTTATTAAGTCGATAAGCCTCGCGCATTAATCTTTTAACACGATTGCGAATGACTGCGCCGCCAAGCTTTTTACCAGCCGCAAAACCGACTTTGCCATTGTAACGTTCATCACTCACGACAAGGATAACCAGCGCATGATTCGCAAACGAACGCCCGCGAGAATGTACCGCGTTAAAATCGTGCTTGCCGCGAAAAATTTCAGCTTTAGTCAATCGAAACATTTTCCTCACCGCCGATAAAACAAAAGGTCACTGCGATTAGTGACCTGTTACACCCTCAAGCTGTAAGTACTTTTCTGCCACGCTGACGGCGTCTTTTGATGACAAGCCGCCCGCCCTTAGTTTTCATGCGTTCGCGAAAGCCGTGCATTTTTTTGCGCCAATGTGTGTTCGGTTGAAATGTCCGCTTCAAGCTCTTTCGCCTCCTTATTATAAAATAACAATGCCGATTATAGACGAGCCGTTTTTTTGTGTCAAGTAAATAAAAATTTTCACTCCATTGTTATTAAAACTTTTCTGACTCCTGCACTGCTTATTTCTAAAAAATTTCCGTCGCCTTGCAAGAAAAGCGGTTCGCCTGCCGTGATAAAATTTTTGAACTTGAGCTTGATTAGATTCGCTGAAAACTCCGCGCAGATATTTTCCAAGATTAAAAGAGCGGGGACGATTGGCGGATTGAGTTTATAAATTTTATTTTTATCGTCGACTGTCACCGTAAAAGTTAAAATCTCCGACGCCGTAAATACTCGCCAAATTTTTCCCTTAGATTGAATTCGACTGCCAACCGTCGCTGTTATCTTCCTGCGCGGGCGAATTAGCTTGACTAAAAGTTGAGCCGCCGACGAATTCACCTTGACAAGAGCCATTGCCGAATGAGTTTTTAAAATCTCTGCGCCCGCCTCGAATGTGCCGCGCTTAAATTCCAATTCGACTATCACGTAGTCCACAAATTCTGGAAACGCCGCCAATTTTCTTGCAAGCTCTCTAATCATCTGCCACACTCCAAAAAAAATGCCCGTCAACTTTCGACGAGCACTTTTTATTTTGAGCCAAAAATTTTATCAGAACATCATGTTAATCAAGTTGCCCATATTGCTATAAGCCGCCATGTTGCGATAAGCTTTACCGGTATAAACTGCGGCAGTATCAAGTTGGTCGCCGAGCATTTCTTTAGCCGCCGGGAAAAGACTATCCGCTTGACTGTTCGCAAAACTGATATGGCTTTCCGCCTTGCCCGCGAGTCCGTCTTTACCGAGTATACTTGAAACTTTATCGGGGTCATTGAGAATCGTGTCGGCAAGTTTAGCCTCGTTAATGCTCAAGGAACCGTTGCTACTTGTCGTCAAGCCGATTGATTCGTAAAGCGAAGCACGATAGCCCGCGTCGCCAAAAGTATTCGCAAGCAATTCGACGCGCTTTGAAACATCTTTGTTATCGCCGAAAAATTTTACCGCGCTGTTGTAATCGTCGACGAAATTTTTAACGGTATCAAGAGCCGCTTGCATGTCCTTGCTGTAAGTCGTCGTCGTGGTAACGTTGCCGTCCTTGTCGGTTTCAGAAGTCGTGGTTATCGCGCCTTCCTTTTCGACGTTAAAGTTATAATCCTTGAGTTTGGCGGCGGACGCGCTAAGGTCGCTCATCGTTTCCTTGAATTCGGATTGGAACGCGCTTTTTGCGTCGTCGTAGCTGGCAAGGACTGATTTAAGATTACTATTAACTTCCGTCAAGCCCGCCAATGAACTCGTCGCGTTGTTTTGGAAATTGCCGTAAGCACTCCACAACTGGTTGATTGAATTTTTCTTCTGATTGTTAGAGGCAAAGAGCCAACTGTAATTGTTGATGCCGCCCAAAGAATTTATTCCTGCCATTTTAATCACCTTCCCTGAATTAAAAACTATCCTTAAAACTTTGCTTGATTTTACACCATTTATCAGCGGCTTGCAAGAAATTATTTATTCAAAAATTTTAAAGTTGCTTAGCCAAATCGTTAACAAGTGAATTAATTCGTTCAAACTTCAGCTTATAACTTACACGATTAGCAATGAGCCGCGCTGTTGCATTCATAATCGTAACAATTTCCTCAAGATTATTTTCGCGGAGCGTCGTGCCAGTTTCCACAATATCGACGATACTTTCCGACATGCCGATTATCGGCGCAAGTTCAATCGAACCGTTCAGCTTGATATATTCCATTTGCATTCCCTGCGCGGCAAAAAATTGTTCAGCAATGCGCGGAAATTTGGTAGCAACGCGAGTGTGTGCATAATCTTCAAGGCGCGGACGCTTTTTATCTTTGGGAACCGCCATCATCAAATGACATTTGCCAAAGCCCAAATCCAAAAGCTCGTAAACGTCCTTGCCCGATTCGAGGATAACGTCTTTGCCGATAATGCCAATGTCAGCCGCGCCGTATTCGACGTAAGTTGGAACGTCAGCGGTTTTAGTTATGATAAATTTCAGTCGCGCCGCCTCGTTGGTGATTATCAGCTTGCGCGATTTTTCGTGAAGACCTTCCGCCGTCCAACCAACTTTTTTTAGTAGTTCAGTGCTCAACCCGAAAAGTTTACCTTTTGGCAGAGCGATTGTTATAAAATCTTTATTTTGCACGTTGACGCCCTCCGAACGAAATATCAGCCTCAAACATTCTGTTCCACGGGAAACGCACGCGGATATTGTCGTTGCCAGTGAACTTCGGCAAATTCCTCTGCGCAAAACTCGTAAGCAACAACGCGCAATTTTCCGCAGCAGAATCCCGCTTATCGTCTAAAGCTTCGTAACGACCGTCGCCGGCAATCCAATCAAGTTGAGCCGCCCCGATTTGTCGAACGTTCGCCTGATATGCCCAATCGTCAAGATAGCGGCGCAAAAGTAATTCGTCAACAGAATTATCCTTCATGCGAGACGATAAAATTCCCGTGCTCAATGCGAAACCGCTTGAATTCGTCGGCGTGTTCCAACCCGAATAAGCTGTAAGTTTGAACAAAAGCCCGCGTTGTCTAAGTTGCTCCATTAGCGCGTTGTCCGAGCCGTTAGCAAAGGCGACATCTGCAACGATAACTTTTTTCTTATCGCTAACGTAATCTTGAACGGTATCAACGAAAAATTCCGTGCCATTGCGAATTGCGCCGTCGTTAATGTCTTCATTCGCCTCGAAAGTTTCTCCGTCGGGATTTGTATTCACAGCTAGGATAAAATCTGCGCGGCTCTCGTCGTCAATAAAAGTTGCGCCCGCCGCCGAAATCGCCGCCCTAATCGAATTGTCAATCGGCTCGTCGGAATAAGACGGTACCGTCAATGCGCCGCGTCCCCAGTTGTACTTAACAAAAATTTTCGGCGAAGTGTTAGCCCGCTTATTAGCCGCCCGCGCCAAAAGCACAAGTCCAACCTCGTCAATGCCCGCCGTCGTCAAATAATCGCTAATTCCATGCCCGTATTGCAAAAGTTTACGTCCTTCGTTATGCGTCTGTGAATAGGGCGCGTTGTCGTCGCGTCCAAGCATAAGGTAATCAAACGTCTTGTTGCGGGCGTAGTCGATTAATTTTTTATTCGCGTCGAAATTTTTTTCGCGGCGTCCCATCCAATCTTCGATAGCCTTCGTCGGAATTAGACGTTGCAGAAAATTAAACTCTTTAATTTCACGTGGCGTTAAGCCTTCCAATTCCTGCTTATCCATAAGCTCGGTTAAGCGGAAAATATTTGTGCCGTAGTAACGATAATAATCCGGCTCCTCGTAACCAGAGGCTAAACCTGTTCGCGGCGTGCGCATTATCGAGCCGAAAACGTACAGCGGCAATTTTTTATGTTTCCTGCGGAACTCGGCGAATAAATCTGCACGCGCTAAAATTTCGTCGCCGTCGTATTCATGCTTGCGCGAACCAACTAAACTTCCATAAAGTAGCGCGTCCGATGATATGACTGCCGCTGTTAAATCTTTTTTGGCGTTTTTGTTCAGCCAATCCCAAAGTAAATCGGGGTCGCCCAAATTTTCTCTGTCGCCCAAAAGTTCTACGGGCGGTGACACAACTTGAATTCCCGCCTTCTCCAAAACCTCAATCGTTTGCTTGTTGACAATCGGGCGGCTGTCGTGCGGTATGTATAAAATTTTTTCTTGAACAACTTTTTTCTTAGCCGCGCAGTCGGGAGCCTCCGCGCAGATTAAAATCATCAATACAAGGAGGCTCGTCGCCACGCGCAATAAATTTTTCCTAATCACTAATCACTAACCACTTTCTACTATTTTTTCTTTGCGGCTCGCATATCGCTCCACAAATCCCGTGCCTTATCGTGAATTCGCGGTTCACGTTCACGAACGCCTTGATCGCTTATCAATTTTGACAGATAAGACGTTGCCTTTTGCCGGTCGCCAAGTCGATTGTAAATTGCCGCCACGAGATAAATTACTGCGTTGTCAGTCAGCTCGCCGATTGGGAAACTTTCACGCATTAAAGCTTCCTCGTAAAACGCCGCCGCCTTCGCAAGGAATTCGTCTTCTTGGGTTTTGTCACCCGCCTCGCGATAAATCCATGCCAGTTGGTGTGCATACTTAGCTTTTTTAGACGCCTTGCCGTGAATCAAATCTAAATACTTTAACGCCAACCTAAACGCCGTTGACGCCTCGCCAAGTGTACGCTCCTCAACGAACGGAATTTTAATATTTTTCGTAAGCAAAACGGCGCGCAAAATTGTTAAGTGGCGGTCGGGAATTTTCGTCGTGAAAGTTGTTTCGTCAGCCGCAAAGCCGCAATGTTCGCAAATCCAAATCGTATAATAATACGGATTAAAATTTTCGTAGTGCGTGCAAGCGTCCTCGTCACGTTTCAAAACCATGAGCCGAGAGCGCGTCTTGACAACCCGAAAAGTTTTTTCGCAAATGGGGCAAGTTTTCTCAACGACAAAAGTTTTTTCTATTTCAGCCATGACATCACCTCCGTTTAGAAACATTTTCTACTTGAGTCTTGTTCCGCTAATCTTGTAAGAGTTTCCGTTGATATTAAAGCTTGTTGCAGTGAAATCTTTAAGAGTAATGGCGTTGGAAATGGAACTAACTTTAAATGAAACTTCTTCTGTCGATTTGTTATAGGACGCGCTGAAAGTTCCGGTAATCTGTAACAAGTCATCATTCTCGAAGCCAAAAATCACGTCTTTACCGTCGCCGTTGGAGTATAAAAAAGTATCTTTGCCCACATCGCCCCAGAGTGAATCATTACCCTTGCCTCCAATCAGCGTATCACTGCCCTTGCTACCCCACAATGAATCGTTCCCTGCGCCGCCTAAGATTGACGAATTTTTACCCGTGCTTTTAATGTAATCATTGCCGTCTCCGCCGTTAATTGTAACTTTCACGCCGCTACTTATTATCGAATCATTACCTTTTCCCGTGTTTATCGTGAGTTCGGAACCGGCATTGGTTATTGTGTCCGCCTTAGAAGAACCCGTGAAAATTTTTCCTGTGTAAGTGCCTTTAGCAATGGAGAATTTATATTTTCCTGCGTTGCTTGAGACTGTGATATTTTTATCGAAGTTCGACGGCTTTAAAGTAACGGTTCCATTTTTCGGCGCAGAAGGCTTTGAGGCAACGCCCGTCAACTCCAGTTTCGTTTTCGACTTTCTTGCAACGTAACTGATTTTTTTGCCGTTGAGATTGTAGCCCGCTGAAGTGACATTTGCAAGGGTATATTTGCCGTTTTTAAAAGTTGTCTTGGTCGAGGTCGCAGGAGCCTTTTCCATAACAGTGCGAGAAAGCGAATACCCGGTTGGCGCACTAGTCATAATGATAGATCCGCTCTTTTTAACAATGGAACTGTCGATTTGAACGGTTTGGGCGTCTGCATCTACTTTAATGTTCTTGGCAAGTGCTGTGCTCGTCAATCCGCTGAACTTGAAGGTTTTAGTATCTTTCTTAACGTAGCTGATAGAATTATTTTCTAACTTATAACCGGTTTGGCTCACGCCCGCCGTCGTATATTTGCCGTTAATCAATGTTGCAACAGAATTTTTTGATTTGGTTACGTCATTGCCAAGTTTGAGAGTATAGCCGTCGCTGATTGTTACGTTCTTTTTATTGAGCGATTTAGCTGAAACCGTCACAACCTTACCTTTTAAGAAAATTCCGTCTAACGACTTAACACCGCTGACAGTGATCAAATTTTCAAGTTCGGTGCCATAAGTTGCCGTTGTTCCGTTTAGTTTCCAAGAAGGTTTCTCCTCGCCGTCAATATTAATCGTCTTATATTTGGCGTCTTTGAGAGTGATTGAACCTTTGCCGACTTTAATTATGACATCTGCTCCGACGGTCGAACGAGTGTAAGAATCGCCAAAAATTTGAAGTTTATTTTCGCTCGTATAACCTTCGATCGTGTCGTTGCCGTCACCCGCTGTATATCGATAAGTAACGTTTTCATTCTCTGCCCAACGTAAAAACTTTCCGTTACTGTCAGTATAAAAGCGAGTTGAACTTTCATTTTTTATTAAGTCGTTGCCTGCGCCTCCGCTTACGGTATTATTTTCATCATTAACAAGAATAGAATCGTTGCCCGCGCCACCGTCAACGGTAGAATGTTCGCCATTAATGATAAGGTCATCGTTGCCCGCGTCACCTTCTATCGTAACGTAATTGCCGTAGACGCGAATTGAATCATTTCCCATACCGCCGTTTATTGAAGAATAATAATCAGATATTCCGCCAAAATTTGTTCCAATGCTAAGAGTATCATCGCCTGCGCCGCCGTCAACAGTAAGATAACCTGCAACAGGATCCGACCAACCCATTCCGAGAATTTTCACAGAATCGTTTCCTTTGCCCGCGTAAATCAGGATATTCGCTCCGGCACCATCAATGGTGTCGTCACCTGCGCCGGCGTTAATAGTGTAAGCATTGTACCAACTGCTATTGTCCACTCCGATATAATCAGCCTCATCTGTACCATTCTTGACGATTTCCTTAATGATAAGTCGCTCCGTCAAATTCTTTTTAACGCCGTTCTCAAAAAGTATTTGTTCGTCGTTATAAGTGCTGTCATTGATTACGATACTTGGATCAGGTCTTCCTGAAACTAAGCTAACATTATCCATTCTGGTAATTAAAACGTAGCTCTTACCTGAAACAGTTATTTTACCAACAATAACCTTGCCGACAGTAACAGAGCCACTTTCAATATCTGTAATTTTATCTATAGTGCCCTTACCAATTCCCAAGCCATATTCACTCGTTGCCGTAACTTTTGATGAGCCGTTAATTGTGATTGCCTCGACTGAGCTTTTTTCATTCTCATAAGCACGCCCTGTGCCGAGACCTGCGCCCCATTTACTTTGCGCTGTGACATCGCCGCCGCTAATTATGATATTTTCAACAGAGCCATTGCAGCCTGCGCCGATACCTGCGCCGTCTTCGGATGTCGCTGTGACATTGCCACTGTTGATTGTGATATTACCAACGACCCCATAAAAACCTGAACCGATACCCGCGCCCGTATCTGCCGTAGCAGTAATTGTTCCGCCGTTAATTGTAAGATTCGCCGTGCTATTACCATAAGAATTATAACCAATGCCGGAGCCTTGAGAACCTGACGTCACGTCGAGTGAACCTGTGCCGTCAATCGTGAGTCCGCCGCCAATATTGACGACTGCCGCCCAAGTGTCGGAAGTTTTCAAGACGTTTTTGCCTGCAAGTGTCAATTTGTTGTCTGTGCTTGAACTAAAAGTTATCGCACCGCCCGTGTCGTTGGTTATGTTTAAATTTTTAATCGTCAAGTCGGCGATTGCAGAAGATGTAACAATTCTGACGTTTTTAAGATCTCCTGTGTCCGTTCCGTCGATTGTCACGGCGTCGGTTGTGTTAATGGTTATCGTGCCGCTGAAATCTTTGGCGATAGTGTAAGTGCCGCCTGCTGTGATATTGGTATTATCGTCTGAGATAATATAATTTATTGTTTCGTCCGGAAAAGAATCGGAGCCTTGTTTGGCAAGATAGCGCAAAAAAATATAGCCCGCCGCATAATCCAAATCTGTTGGAGAGACGTTTCCTTTATTACTAATATCGAGACGAGCCTCAAGTTGAGTGGGATTGTTGACAAGTTGTCTTATGTCAGAGGCTCTTTCGTCTGCGCCGTGAGTGAGTTCCGCCATACCCTCCGTTATGAAATTCGGCAGTTCTTGTGCGTCATCAATTTTCGCCGCCATAATCGCGTGTGTAAGTTCATGAGCAATAGTTCTGTCCAAATAATTCGCATTGCTTTTGCCGTTGACATCGCTTATCGAAAGATCTTTGAAGTGGCTCATGTTGACAGTTAGGGTCAGTTCCGTCGTCTTGAAGGAAGAGCCGTTTGTCGATGTAGAATTATTCGTGACGTAAGCTAAAGGAGCAGACAAGTTATCGATAAATTGCAAAGTAATTTTTTGGACTGTTGTGTCGCTGTCAGTGAAACTGTAGCCGTAGGATTCTTCAATAAGTTTAAGAGCCTCCTCAATCCACCAGCTGTAAAGTCCTTGAACAACAGTTTGCTGATCTGTGTCGAGTGTGCTTTTTTCCGGAACAATAACTGTAAGCCCGCGCTTGGTGAAACTCGTGTCTGGAGGATAAGATGCCTCTCCTGTTTCCGTCAAGATTGATTCAGCCGTCTTAACCTTAGAGTCGCCCGCGTCGGATCCGGTAATTGCGCCCGTGTCGTCGTTATCTAGGATTATGCCGCATTTTTCTTTAAGAAAATTATCTGCGCTCTGTGCACTTTGGCAATCACTGATTAATTTATCGATGACGTTTTGTAAACTGCCGAAACTCGAGCAAGCTTTGACGGCATTATTCAACGCAGTCACACCTGAGGCAGTTGTCGTATCCAGATACTTCATAAACGCCTTGATAACTTCCTGTTGTGTTGACGTAATATCACCTTCTTTCATAAATTAGAAAGTAGAGAGCAGAAAAATCTATTCCCTACTTTCCAATTTTTATTTCCTACCTCAAATATTTGTTACAAAGAGCTTTAAGTTTGTCTGCTTCCGCCTCTGCCAAATAATCGGGCTTAAGTCTCCAACCCCAGTTCGTACCGACAGTGCCAGGCGTATTCATACGGTTACGGCTGTCAAGTTTCAAAATATCTTGCATGGGAACAATCGCAAAGCGCGAATTCGACGCATAGGCAAATTCAATCAGCTTTTTGCAAACGTCGTCGGGGCGGCGCACGTCAGCACCAATCAGCGCGGCAATCGTCGCCTTGCTGTCGTTGTCCACATCTTCCATAAACCAGCCGACAGTTGTATTGTTGTCGTGCGTGCCGGTGTAGGTTATAGAATTTTCGGGCGGAACAAAACCCATACGCCCATCCTCGTTGAAGTGCAACTCGAAATGCAAAACCTTCATGCCAGGGAAACCGCAATCTTCGCGGAGCGTATCAACGGCGTCGGTTATAATGCCCAAATCCTCCGCGACAATCTGCGCGTCGCCAATTTCTTTGCGAATCTCTTTAAAGAAGTTCAAGCCGGGACCTTTAAGCCATTCGCCGTGAATTGCAGTTTCTGCGTCGCCGGGTATCGACCAATACGACTCAAAGCCTCTAAAGTGGTCAACGCGAACAATGTCGACAATCTCATAAATCCGTTTGAAGCGCAACTTCCACCACTTGTACTTAGTTGCTTTCATTTCTTCCCAATCGTATTGAGGATTGCCCCAAAGTTGCCCCGTCGCACTGAAATAATCGGGCGGAACTCCCGCGACTTTTTCGGGATGTCCTTCCTCGTCAAGTTGGAATTCTTGCTGATTAGCCCAAGCGTCCGCGCTGTCAGCCGAAACGAAAATCGGCATATCGCCCATAATCTGAATCCCGCGTTCAAGTGCGTAATTATGAATCTTCTGCCACTGTTCAGCAAAGATAAATTGTTCAAACTCCGTGAATAAAATTTCGTCGGCAAGTTCTTTCTTCAAAGCCGCCAAAACTTTTTTATCGCGCTGTTTAATTTTAATATCCCACTCAACCCAATACGCGCCGCCGTTCTTTTGCTTAATCGCCGCAAACAATGCGTAATCTTCCAACCAATATTTTTGCGCCGCGCAGAAAGTTTCAAAGTTCTTTTTAAGTTCGGCGTCCTTTTTGAGTTTCTTTTTAAAGTTGCCGAACGCTTTTTTAAGCGCGGAAGTTTTGAGCTTATCGACAGCCTCGAAGTCAACGAATTTTGTTTTTGCTAACTTAAGCGGAACTTTAATATCGCCCTCGTCAAGCAAGCCCTCCGCAATCAGTCCGTCGATTGAAATTATCATTGGATTACCCGCGAATGCCGACGGCGATTGATACGGCGAATAACCATAACCAACAGGATTTAGCGGAAGAATTTGCCAGATTGATTGTCCCGCCGCCTTGAGGTAGTCGATAAATTCAAATGCCTCTTTGCCCATGTCGCCGATACCATATTTGGACGGCAAACTTGTCGGGTGAAGGATAATGCCTGCGCGGCGGTCGTAATTTTGTTGTTGGGGGACGTGGTGCAATAAAATTCCTTCGAGCGGCGCAATAGTAAATGTGACGCGCCCGCGAGTGACGGGATATTTTTTCTTGGGATTGTCGGGTTCAAAGGCGTCGACGAAAAGTCCGTTGGCAATGTCGCTCACGTCGAAGGAAACTTCCTTGCTACGATTTTTGGAACGATTGAACGCCACAAGATAAATATCGTTCGCCGCCTCGTGTCCGAAGACATCATGCCCATTGCGAATCACGCGGGCATAAGCAACGACATCGCCCTTGCTTGGCAACGGTAAAAGTTCGCCTGTCTGGAAAACTAAATTTTTATTACGTATGGCGATAAATTTTTTATACGTCGCTAAAAGTTCCTGGTCACCGCCGCCCCAAGGATATGGACGTCGATTAGTTGGATCTTTGAAACCCTGCATACCGATTTCGTCGCCGTAATAGATACACGGCACGCCAGGATAAGTCATCTGCCACAGAGCCGCCATTTTTAAACGAGCCTTGCCGAGTTTTTCCGCCGCCTCGTCAAGTCTAAAGTGCGACTGTTCATAATACGGCATTTGGTCATAATAAGGAGCCTCGCCAAAAATCGTGACGGGGCGCATAATATCATGACTTGCAATTAAATTCATCATCGCGTAGAAATTTTCTTTAGGATAATTCTCGCGGAGACTTTCCATACGCCGCATACAAAGTTCGCCGTCAATCTGCCCTAAGATAAAATCAAAGATATGGGCACGCAACGGATAATTCATCGCCGAATCCATTTCGTAGCCGCAGAGATATTGACGTTGAACGCCGTAAGCAATTTTATTCGAGGCGTCTTCCCAAACTTCGCCAATCATGACGGCTTCGGGATTAATTTTTTTCAACTCAGCAAAAAATAATCTGCTAAACTCGGCGGGCAATTCGTCGATAACGTCAAGCCGCCAACCGCTTATACCTTCCCGCATCCAATGCTTTAAAACGCTGTTCTTGTCGCGAATTATAAAATCCATGTAACTTGGAGTTGTCTCGCGAATGTTAGGGAGCGTCGGGAAATTCCACCAGCTATCATAATCGGTAGGATAATTTCTAAAATCATACCAATCATAATACGGCGAATCTTTAGATTGAAACGCGCCGACGCTATCATAGGTTCCCTTGCGATTAAAATAAATACTATTGCTTCCCGTGTGACTGAACACGCCGTCGATTATGATTCTGATACCTTTGGACTTTGCGACGTCAATTAAATGTTTGAAATCCTCGTTGGTGCCGAGTATAGGGTCAATCTTGTGATAGTCGCCGGTGTCATAATGATGATTGCTTTCCGACTCAAAGACAGGATTAAAATAAATTGCGGTGATTCCCAACTCTTTAAGATAATCCAATTTCTTTTCAATGCCGCGCAGGTTGCCGCCAAAAAAATCGTAGGCAAGAATTTCGTCGCGGTCAGTGTCTTTGAAGTAAACGGGATCATCGCTCCAGCTTGCGTGGTAAACTGCGCCCTCTTTAGGAATAATCTCGTTACCGTCGCGATAAAATCTGTCAGGGAAAATCTGATACATGACGGCATGTTTAAACCAGTCGGGAGTTTTCGCGCCCTTTTGGTAAACGGTGATTTGGAAGGCGGGCGGCAGATGATCGTAAAGTTCACCGACGCCGCCGAGCAGTTCTGGATTGTTTCCGTAGTAGTAAGTTTTGCCGCCGGTGACGATTATAAAGTAGTACCAGAGCAAGCCGCCTTTATCTGGCATTTTGAAGACGAGCGAATAAAATTTTTCTTCGGACTTTTCGTCGTCGCGTGTGATGAGGTTCGACCACTTTTCACCCGCGCCCTCTTCCCACGTGTGCAGGAGGACTTGTTTAATTACGGCGTCGGTTTTAATTGTGATACCGAGCCGCACAGATGAGCCAGCCTCCGCCGCGCCAACCGTCGAGCGGTAGTAAATGTTCTGCGAATTGTGCAGGACGTTTTTCTTGTCAATCATCGTATCATCTCCGTTTAAAATTTTTCGACGGATATAAAAACACTTTGCACAAGTTATTTCCCGGTTTTTTCCGTCAACCCTTTTAATTGTGAAAAAAATTTTCTTGATTCTAACTTCAGGTTGCGTTATAGTAAAAAAAAAATTAGCAAGGGGTATCTCATGAAAAAAATTTTCTATACAGTGCTGTTAATTTTGTTGACAGCTAGCATTATTGGTTGCGGACAGGAGCAAAAGTCCGGCGACGTAAATCAAATTCCGACGGAAGTTGCAACTCCACAAGACGCTAATAAAAATACAGACGAAGTGCCACCGCCCGAACCTGCGCCGCAAGCTCAACCCGATAAAGATTATATTTTAGCTAACGATGATTTATCTAATCTTCAGCTTGACGATCCAACCAAACCTGTTTACGACAAATACATTATGTGGGAGCGGCAGGAAAAAGGGCTGCCGTTTACTTTGCCATATCTTGAGCCTTACGAGGCGGAATCGGTTGTTTACTTAACTTTCGACGACGGTCCCGACGATAAAGTTACGCCGCAGATTTTGGATATTCTTAAGGCTGAAAATGTCAAGGCAACTTTTTACGTGTGCGGCAACATGGTCGAGACTTATCCCGACGTTTTAAAGCGTATTTTCAACGAAGGACATGCAATCGGCAATCACAGCTATAATCATCGCTACGATCAACTTTATGCTAGCCCGTGGAGTTTCATGGAGCAGATTATCCAGACCGACAACGCTATTAAAAATGTTATCGGCGTTCGCCCATTTATAATTCGTGCGCCTGGCGGCGTGGGTATGTTTAACGGCGATTATTGGTCGATGATTGACAGTTGCGGCTACGTCGAGCACGATTGGAATGCTTTAACCGAAGATGCTACGCCCTCCAAACCGAATGCTTCTCAACAAGTCAACAATGTCTTAAAATATTTAGGCGACGATCCGCCGCGCTCCGTTATTATCCTCATGCACTCTAACAGCGATAAAATCGAGACTGTTAAGGCTTTGCCCGAAATAATTCACTTCTTGCGCGATTGGGGTTATAAATTTGGCGTCGTCACTCCTATGACTCCTCAACCGTGGTAATTTTCTGAAAACAAATTAAAAGCTCCCGTCTACTTCGACAGGAGCTAAATTTTTTTGTTTTAATCATTTTCACGCGGCATTGTCCTCTTTCAAAACGTAACGCATATACATCGGCAACTTTTCAATCGTTTTATCTAAGCGAGGATTTTTTCGCCAAAGATTGTATTTATGCAGTTCTGATTCCGAGCGTCCGCCTTTGAAGAATTGATAAACGCCCTTTGAAAAATCTTGAGTAAACAAATAGTATCGCTTTCCATTAGATATTAAATAGAAGTGAAGTTTCTCGTTGAGCTTGTTGACTGTTATTTTGTTCTTCATGAAGCATTCCTCCTTATGAAAGGTTACTGAAAAAAAATCCTTGTCGTTATTTTAATCGAAAATTTTTTGCTTGTCCATAAGTGCGGGATAAATTTTTAATCAACTTTTAAAAATGTACTTTAAATAGAGCGCGTAACTATGTTTTTTTGTACCGTTACGCCAATTTAAGTTCTCTGCGTTTCTTTAAAGTTTGTTACGTAGACTCCAAATTAAAGACGGTTAATCGCCTCTATCAGTTGCTCAATAGTTTTATGCGTTTAGACTTTACTGATTATATCTTGCGAACTGTGACTATATGCGAAATTCCATTGTTTTTGCTTGCAGAGATTGTAGCTATATCATTGACAATTAAATTTAGGTATTTTATAATTCATTACATAAATTTGTAGGAAGTTTTTTTACGGAGGTGTTTTACATGAAGTATACTAAGCCAACTGTCATTGGTTCTGTATCACCTGATGCGGCTAAATGCGGTAGCGGACCGTGCGGAAGACCAAGATAATAAGAGTTGTTAATAAGTTACAATTTAAGGGCTATGATATTGAGTAAATTTTGTAAAAATGCTGTTGATAGTAAGAATACTGCGTTTAACAGATATTGATATCGTAGTCCTTTTAAATTTTTCCATGAAATAATTTAATTACATGTAAGTTCCGCATAGGAGATTGATTAATGATTTTTTTTAAGTTAAAAAAAAATATACTGTTCAGAAAGTATAGCGATTTTGGTTATCTTGCTGATAATTTTATGTTCGGCTATAGAGCATTGAACGATTCTTCTCCTGTTTTGCCAGAAAAATATGTTTCTCTAAGTGGTGCAGTTATGCTCGAATTATTGAGCAGGGAATTTCAAAGTTTAGACGTCATTGTAGAAAAATTGCTGAACATTTTTGTTGACGTGGACTATCTTGAGCTGAAACAAGATATTTTAGATTTTTTTATGTTGTTAGTAAATGAGGGATATTTAAACTGTAGCGAGTCTGATGAAATGGATACCGACATCATAGATAATTTTCAAACAAAATCTTGCGATGATAATCAGATTAATAAAAATTTTGCGTTTAACAACATCGAGCCTGTTACAAATGGTATTGACAGTATCAATTTGCAAAATAATTTTTTACGTAGCATACACGTTGAGATCACTAATGTCTGCAACGAGTATTGTGTACATTGTTATTTCCCAAGTGAACGTATTAATGTGTTAATGAAAGCAGATGTGTTTGAAAAAATTATTTTAGAAGGTCGGAAAATGAACATCATAAATGTTACGCTTTCCGGTGGAGAACCTTTGACACATCCTAATTTCATTGGCTTTTTAAAAATGTGCAGAGAATTAGATTTGTCCGTCAACGTACTTACAAATTTGACGTTGTTAACAGATGAAATAGTTTCAGAAATGCGAAAAAATCCTTTGCTTTCGGTTCAGACTTCAATTTATTCTATGGATGTAGAAGTGCATGATTCTATTACGCATCTGTCAGGCAGTCTCGAAAAGACGAAGACTGCCGTGTCAAAATTAATTCAAGCCAATATACCTGTTCAAATTTCCTGTCCAGTTATGAAGCAAAATAAAGATAGTTTTGTCGACGTAGTGCATTGGAGTGAAACGAAGAATTTGCCAGTATTGGTGAATTACACCATTTTTGCTACCTATGATCATTCCAATTCAAATCTGGTAAATCGTTTGTCACCCAGTGAAATTGCGGAGGCATTTGCGAGTCAGCTTTCAACCGATTATATAAAATATTTTCGTAATAATGCAATAAAAAAATGTGCCCTGTCGGGTGATGTTCCAATTTGCACGGTTTGTCGGTATTATTTCTGTATATCGGCTACAGGAGATGTTTTTCCGTGTGTCGGCTGGCAAAATAAAATTTTGGGAAATATCAATAAAATTTCTCTCGAAGAGATATGGGAAAAATCTGCGCAAATACAATATTTGCGACAGATTAAGTGGAAGGATTTTCCAAAATGTCTGCATTGTAAAGACAGAGGTTATTGTACTGTATGTATGATGAAGAATGCCAACGAAAACGTAGATGGTGATATTTTTAGAATAAACGATTTTCATTGTAAGGTTGCGGAAAAGATCCATGCGAAAATTGATACGTGGCTCGAATAGGGAAATGAGTTACGGGAGTTGGTGCCTCAAGTCACTGAAATTTTATTATTACGACTAGATTCGCTCATCAATCTTAATTCAGGTTATTTAAATTGGAAAAGTATGATTCCTTTACATTCTGGCGGTGAATGTCAACGCATAAGAATTGCAAATCAGCTAAATCGTGTTTTAAATGATTTGATTTACATTCTGGATGAACCATTTAAAATTTTGTACATAAATTGATGTGAAAGGAGACAGCATTTTGGATAAAAATCAATTTAAGCAATGCATTTTGACTTTAACGCGCAACTGTAACTTGAGGTGTGAATTTTGTTCGGCGAAAAAGGGCGGCTATCATTTTAACGCATTTATTAAGTTTGACGATTTAAAAAAAATTGTCAAACTTTGTAATGATATTAAAGTCAAGTATATTGTTTTAAGTGGCGGTGAGCCGTTGTTATATCCGTATCTTATGGAATTTTTGGATTATATAAAATCTATGCCCCATAAAATGATTCCAACAATCGCAACAAATGGTATATTGCTGGCAGATTATAATACTTGTAAGAAAATAATTGAGCGTGGCATCAGATATATTGACGTTTCATTGAAAGGCAAAGATTCTAAAGAATGGTTAGCTGTGACAAAACTGGACGGTTCCGCACAGCAACTGCGAGCTATCGCTAACTTGTCGGATCTGAATGTCGAATTTACTTGTTCAATGGTCCTCACATTAAAAAATATAGATACCTTTTGTGAAACTTTGGAAAACGCTCGAAGTTTTGGCGCACGCAATTTTTCATTTACGTTTGTTATTGACAATGAAGAATCTCCAGAAAAAGATTTGCAGTATTTGATTTCAAATGATCCTTTGCTTTTGGTTGATAAATTTATTGAGCAAATAGACAGAGTAAACCAAATTACCAATAATGAATGGTGGATTGAATACAGTTTTCCCCTTTGTGTTTATACTGAAAAACAGTTAACAAAACTGAACCATCGACTGGCTGAACCGTGTTATATTCGCAATGACAATATTTTCACATTAGAGTTTGACACAAAATTAAATTTATTACCATGTAGTATGTACATTGATAATAGAGTAGTCGGAAAATTTGGCGTAGATTTTTCATCCGCCAGTGAGCTGGAAGCTTACATTCAAAGCGAGAAATATAATCGCATTATGAAAGAGTTCAGTCAACTTCCATCAGATTATTGCAATTCTTGTAGACATAAAAACTTTTGTTTGGGTGGTTGCCCATGGTTTTGGACACATTGTTCCTTTGAGACATTTAGAAATTTTAAAATTAACAAAGGGTACGATTGATGGAACATAGCGCAATATTTTTTTGTTTTTATCCGTCGCAATTCACAAAGCCAATTTATACGAAACAAAAATGAGCTATTAATTTTTTTGGATAAAAGGAGAAATTATTATGATGATGACAGGTGCGAGGGCAATAGTCGAATGCCTTCGCGAGTGGAGTGTTGACATGATTTTTGGCTATCCAGGTGGAATGATTTTGCCGCTGTACGATGCCCTTGTCGACGAAAAAGAAATCAAACAAATTTTGGTAACACACGAACAAAACGCGGCTCATGCGGCGGACGGTTATGCACGAGCTACTGGCAAAGTTGGAGTTTGCATAGCGACATCGGGTCCCGGCGCAACAAATTTAGTTACGGGAATAGCGACGGCATTTATGGATTCAATCCCGCTAGTTGCGATAACGGGACAAGTTGACACCGCGCTTTTAGGACGCGACTCTTTTCAAGAGACGGACATACTTGATATAACAATGCCGATAACAAAGCACAACTTCAAAGTCATGGAGGCGCGATTACTTGTCCCGACGATTCGACAGGCGTTTGAAATCGCACTGGACGGGCGACGCGGTCCGGTGCTTGTCGACGTGCCCAGAGATTTATTTTTTGCAGAGGTAGATTATCGACCGCCAGAGGTTAAAGAAAAAATTATTGCTCAACCGGACGTAGACTTTATAATCTGCGCGGCGGAAGCGGTAGAAGAAATTGCCAAAGCTGAACGTCCAGCCGTAATCGTCGGCGGCGGAGCAATTTCGGCGGGCGCGTCAAAAGAAATTATCGAGTTCATTGAGAAATTTAATTTGCCTGTCGTCAATACGCTAATGGGTATCGGAGCAATTCCGCGCTCTCATCCGCAAAATTTAGGTTTCGCGGGACTGCACGGTAAGAAGGTGGCTAATCACGCAATCGCGGCGTCGGATTTAGTTATCGCTATCGGCAGTCGCTTTGGTGACAGACAAACTGGTAACGTTAGCAAATACACGCGGGCAAAAAAATTTATCCACATTGATATTGACCCCGCCGAAATTGATAAAAATATTGAAGGCAGTCTCGGCTTAGCTGGCGACATGCAAGTTATCTTGAAACTTTTGATGAAACACGAGGCTAATAAAAATCGCGCAGATTGGTGGCGGCAGATTGAAAGTTGGCAAGAAGAATACGACTACGACTATCAAGTTAATCGCTTGACTGTGCCTTGGGCGATGAATCAAGTTGCTAAGAAGACGGCAGGGAAAAATTTTGCCTATGCAACGGACGTTGGTCAACATCAAATGTGGGCGGCGTTGCACTTACACGTTGAGGAGCCGCGCACTTGGTTGACTTCGGGCGGTTTGGGAACTATGGGATTCGGATTACCCGCCGCTATGGGTGCTCAGCTTGCCTACGGAAAAAATCGGCGCGTCATATGTGTAACTGGCGACGGCGGCATTAAAATGACAGGCAACGAATATTATACAATCGCCCGCCTTAAACTGCCGATAATTTCGCTGATTGTCAACAACACAAGTCTCGGCATGATTCGTCAACTGCAGAAAGTTTTTTATAAGGAACGCTACATTGCTTGCGAATTGGATTATCAAATGGATTATGTTGCCTACGCGCAAAGTTTCGGAATAAAGGCAGAGGCGGTTTCCACGCAGGAAGATTTTGCCCATGCGTTGAATAAAGCCCTTGACGACACTGATAATCCCCGCGTCATAGTCTTAAATGTCTGGCGTAGTTTTGTTGAGCCAATGACTAAGGGCGGCGCAAATATCAACGAGTTTGTCGAGTTTAAATGAGGTGTTGCAGATGAAAAGATTTTTAAGCGTGCTAATGTTCGCGCTGATGTTGACGACGACGGCGCGGGCGGCAGAATTTGAAATGGTCGAATACTCCGCGCAGGTCAAGTTGCAGTGGTTAGCGGCGGCAGGCATTCCGGAGGCGCAAAAATTTTTAAAGTTGATTGAACGTCCTGTTTTCTTCCACGCAGATAATCTTAACGACTTTGAGCGGCTTGAAAAGACGAACGCACTTTATCAAGAATTGAACTTCGCCGCCGCAATGGAATTCGTTCGCGGAAAAAATTATAATAATATCTTCGATTTGGCGTGCAGTTTGTCGCCGCGAGCTATGATTTTAGGTGATGAAGGGCGTCGAGTTGTTGTAGGCGAGTTGCAAACAGTCTGTCTTATCGGCGACTGGTGCCTTGAAGAATTCGGAAGCAAGAAGGCAATAAAAAATGTCGAGTACGATGCGTTTTGGCTCCAAGATAGAGCCGGAATGATGGCAAGCGCGGATAAATTTAAAGGCGAGATTTGCATTATCGAACAGGGCGTAATGATTTATCTTGCCGACGACGTTCGCGCCCAAATGTATGATAATATTCGCGACGTCCTCAAAAAGCACGGCGGCTGTATGATAACTTCCGACTTCTGCCAGAAAAAATATTTTACCGACGTTGCGGCGGCTCTCTACGGCGACGCGGAAGCTCCTACACTTTACGCCGAAACTAAAACTATGTATGAAAATGTTTTCGGCGATAAAATTTCCGACGAATCTTTACAGGACGAGCAGGAAGCTATGGAATTCTTGAAAGCTCATGGACTTCGCGCCGTGAAATATCCGCTCTTCACCGGAACGCCTAAACTTTACATTGAGAATAAATTGACGCCCGCGCAGATTGAAAAAATTAATGAGATTTCAGCTAAAAATTATTTGTGGGTTATCACTGCGATTTAAAGAAATTTTACTCCCTCCGAGTTCGGGGGATTTTTTTTGCCTGGAGTAAACTCTGCAAGAAAAAATTTTTTTATGATTGACGTTGAAACATTCTGAAAGTATAATGTTGAAGGTGTTACAACCAATTAAAATATTGTGGGTTTAATTTTTAGAAGGGTGTGGTTTTTTATGGCAAAAGACATCCGAATTAGCAGCCCGCTGAACGGTAAATTGGTTCCGTTGAACTCAATCAACGACCCCGTTTTTGCGAGCGGCGCAATGGGACGCGGCGTAGCCGTTCAGGACCCTAAAGGACAAGTTTTCTCTCCGTTTGACGGCGAGATTACTGTTTTCTTCCCGACGGGTCACGCTATCGGTCTCAAATCGGATGACGGTATCGAATTGCTGATTCACGTTGGCATGGATACTGTCAAAATGGACGGCAAGGGCTTTACGCCGAAAGCAGAGGCTGGCGACAAGATTAAACGCGGTCAGCTCCTGCTTGAATTTAGCCCGGAAGCCATTAAGAAAGCTGGCTACGAGACGACGACACCGGTTGTTGTCACGAACCACGCGGACTTTGGCGACATTACTGTTGAGCTTGACGGTCAAGAAGTCACAGCTAAAGCGGCGGCTGAAGAGGCAGCCTCTGCTGGTCCCGTTGAAGATGACGATGTCATTAAGCAGTTTGCGGGATTGCCCGATGCAGAACGCGTTGCGAAGTCGATTATGCACTACGTCGGCGGTCCCGATAACGTTCGTACTGCCGAACACTGCGCGACTCGTCTCCGCTTGATTGTCAATGACAAGTCCAAGATTCAAGAGAAAAAAATCGAGAATATCGAAGGCGTCAAAGGTCAATTTTTCGCGGCTCAGCAGTATCAGATTATCTGCGGCACGGGCTTTGTTGACAAAGTCACGGAAGAATTTATTAAGCTTAAACCTTCACTGGCGGGCGGCGGCGGTAAAGAGGCAGCTTACGCCGAAATGAGCTTAATGCAGAAAATTTCGCGTACATTGGGCGACGTTTTCGTCCCGATTATCCCCGTTCTCGTTGCAACAGGTCTTTTCATGGGTTGCCGTGGTGCTATACTTTCAATGGGTAGCGAATGGGATCCCAACTTCTTATTGATGACTCAAGTTTTGACTGATACGGCGTTTGCTTTCTTGCCGGCATTGGTTTGCTGGTCGACGATGAACAAATTCGGCGGCACAGCTGTTATTGGTATCGTTTTAGGTTTAATGCTCGTCTTCCCCGGCTTGCCTAACGCGTATGTAGTCGGTGGCTCGGCGGCAGAAATTGCAGAAAAAGGACTCACATGGGTTGAAGCATCTGCTCTGCCCGAATATGCCGGCAAAACTCCTATCCCGCTCGATTTGGGATTCGTAACAATTCCTCTCGTCGGCTATCAAGGTTCAGTTCTCCCTGCACTCGTTCTCGGTATTTTCGCTGCTAAATTCCAACAATTCTTGAAAACCTTTATCCCCGACATGATTGACCTTATCGTTACTCCGTTCTTGACCTTGACTGTTTCGATGGCGCTTGGTTTCTTGGTAGTTGGTCCTATCATGCACGGTTTGGAATCACTTGTTTTCGGCGCGGTACAACAATTCTTGACAATTCCTGTCGTCGGCGGTTTGATTATCGGCGGCTTGCAACAGGTTATCGTTATCTTCGGTGTCCACCACGTCTTCAGCGCGTTGGAAATTTATCTGCTGTCAACTCAAGGCTCCGACCCCTTCAACGCGATTATCACTTGCGCGACGATTGCTCAGGGTGGTGCGGCATTGGCAGTTTCGCTCAAAACTCAAGATCCGCGTAAACGCGCTTTGTACATTTCCTCTACAGTTCCGGCGTTCTTGGGAATCACCGAACCTGCTATCTTCGGTATTAACCTCCGTCTTATGAAGCCCTTCATGTTCGGTTGCGTCGGCGGCGCGGCTGGCGGTGCAGTTTCCAGCTTCCTCGGACTTGCTGGTACTGGTATGGGTATCACGGTTCTGCCCGGTATGCTTCTCTACATGAATGGTCAAATTCTTCAATATCTTATCGTCAATATAATTGCATTTGCAGTTGGCTTTGCATTGACTTACACGCTCTTTAAACACGACGAATAAAATTTTTATGCAACTTTGCTTTAGAAATTGCCGCGCTCGTTTTGTTAGGAAATTCATACGGGCGCGGCTGTTTTTAAACATCATCTTAAGAATTATTATATTTTTTTAGTCAAAGGGAGGAATTTTTATGGCAAAGAAGTCCGGCGAAACCTTGGAGGCTATCAAGGCGAAGTTCAACAAGCAGGCAGTTGACGAGCGCGTACGCGGAGAAATTCCGTACACCTCGCGCTGGCACAATCGTTTTCATATCGATGCGCCGCATTCACTTATAAGCGACCCGAACGGCTTGTGCTGTTGCGACGGAACCTATCACATTTTCTGCCAATGGAATCCCGTTCCCGAAAATCAGCAATGGCATAAAAATAAATCGTGGATGCACACCGCGACGAAAGATTTCATCAACTACACCATGCCCGAACTTTCGCTCTGGCCCAGAGATGAGCACGACAAAGACGGTTGCCACAGCGGTTGCGGTTTCGTCGAAGACGGCAAAGTTCGCGTTTTCTACACCTGCAATGCCCGCGATGAAAATTATGTTCGTACAGTTGCACAACGTTTCGGCACGCTCCAGGAAGACGGCTCCATAACGTTGGAAGAAATTCAAGTTTACGGCAACCCCGAAGGTTACACCGCGCATTTCAGAGATCCTAATTTCTTTTATCGCAACGGCGTTCGTTACTTCGCTATGGCGGCGCAACGCATGAGCGACCCCGCTAAGAGTTCGCGTCCGACTAACGGCGCAGTTCTTATTTACAAGGAAAAACCAGAGGGCGGCTGGGAACTTCTCGGCGAAGTCAAAACCGATTACTACGATTTCGGCTACATGTGGGAATGCCCCAACCTTTTGCAGTTTGAAGATATGGACGTTCTGATTGTCTGCCCGCAAGGTGTTAAGCATGAAGAACTTAAATATCAAAATCACTGCCTCGCTGGCTACTTTATCGGACATTTCTCCGTTGATAGCCTCGATATGATTCACGGCAAATTCCACGAACTCGACAAGGGCTTTGATTTCTACTCTCCGCAAGTATTTGCTAACGAAGCCCGCCACATTATGATTGGTTGGGTTGGTATGCCCGACCTCACTGACACTGTTGAATCCGCCGCAGACGGTTGGCTCTACTCCTTGACTATGCCGCGTGAACTTACTATTCATCAAGGTAAAGTCCGCAGTCAGCCAGTCGAAGAAATGAAAGCCCTTCGCCAGACTCGCACCGATGTTGACGTTTCCAACGGACAAAATACTGTCGTCAAACTGCCGGAAGCCTCTGAAACCGAACTTACGCTTACCTTCGGTGCGGCTCGCAAGGCGGAAGTCGCTGTTAAATGGGGCGAAGAAAAATTCGTTATTAAATACGACCGCGATAACCAAATTATAAGCCTCGACCGCGAAGGCATGAAACTCGGCGGCAAAGGCATTCGTCCGTTTAGCGACGGCAAAAATACCGACGTCAATATAGGTACTCGCAAGTTTAAGCTCTTCACTAACCTTGAACTCAATTTCCGTCTCTTCGTTGACAAATCCGTTATCGAACTGTTCTTGCAGGACGGCGAAGAAGCTTGCAGTCTCCTCGTTTATCCGGAAGAAGACGTTGCTCCGATTCTTGAAGTCTCCGGCGATAAACCGCTCCAGAGAATTTCCGGCAAAGTTTGGGAGCTTGGCTCATTCACGTACAAATAAAATTACCACTATAAAAAGTTTTAGCCGCCTCTAAAAATTTTTGGGGGCGGTTTTTTTACGGAAGAATTTTATACGGAAATTAGCAAGAGAATCTACTAACTTTGGAAAAAAATTTTGCGGCGGCAGGATTTTTTTTTTTTGCATTGAACAGGAACTTAATAATTCGGCATTATCTAAATCTTTTATTGCGTAAGTTTTTAGCTTGAGGAGGAGGCTACTTGTTTTGGAAAAATCTACAGTAATAGGGCTAGTCGGCGGAATAATTTCTGTCTTCGTCGGTATGATTCTGAAGGGTGCGCCGCTTAGTGCATTGAACAATCCCGCCGCGTTCTTAATAATTATCGGCGGAACGATTGCCTGTCTATTTAACGCTTTCACTATGGAGCAGATGTCAAAGGTGCCGACGCTCTTCAAATTGCTCATGCGCGGCAATGACGAACAAAGCAGGGGCGAACTCGTGCAAACTTTTGTTGAGCTGAGCCAACTTGCCCGCCGTGAAGGTATTCTGGCATTGGAAAGCCGCGTCGAAGATATTCAAGATCCGTTCTTCCGCAACGGCTTAAGTATGGTTATCGACGGCATGGATCCCGAATTCGTCGGCGACGTGTTGGACGCGGAACTTACAATCATGGAGCAACGCCATGCGGAAATGCGCTCGATATTTTCTCAAGCGGGAACTTATGCACCAACTCTGGGCGTTTTGGGCGCGGTCGTCGGTCTTATCGCGGCATTGGGCAACTTGAATGATATTGACAAGCTCGGTCACTCAATCGCGGCGGCGTTCGTTGCAACAATCTTGGGTATTTTTACCGGTTACGTTCTTTGGCTCCCATTTGCTAACAAACTTAAAATTAAATCGGAAAACGAAGTTAGTCATAAGCGCATGATTATGGAAGGAATCCTGTCGTTGCAAGCGGGCGATTCTCCTACGCAGATTGAATCCAAACTTATGATTTATATTCCGCAGGGCGAACGCGAAGGCATTAGTAGTAAGGGGTGATTTAATTGGCGCGAAAAAAACACGCGAAGAAACACGAAGAAGAAGCCAGCGAGGCTTGGCTCCTTCCCTACTCCGACTTAATGACGCTGTTGTTGGCGTTGTTTATCTGCCTGTTCGCGATTTCGCAGACTGACCAGACGAAACTTGTACAAATGGCGCAAGCGTTCACGGCGGCTTTTAACATGGGCGGTCCGTCATTCTTCGATAAAGCGGGACCTTCAAACTCAATGCAACGCGAAATTATCAGCTCCGAAGACGCGGGCAACTCCGCTTATCTGCAGGAAAATCAACAGCTTCAAGACTTACAAAATCAGTTGGAAGAATATATCCGCGAAAATAATTTGCAGGACGAATTATCAACGCAACTTGATGAAGAGGGCTTGATGATTCGTATAAAAGAGCGTGCGTTGTTCCCGTCGGGTTCAGCGGATTTAGTGCCCGAATCACAGCGAATTGGTCCGATTGTCGCAGGACTTTTGGCGCAAGTTCCCGAACGTGTTTTAATCAGCGGTCACACGGACACCGACCCGATTAATACCCCGCAATTCCCCTCGAACTGGGAGCTTAGCTCGGTACGTGCGATGACGTTTATGAAATATTTGCTGTCGATTAATCAGAATCTCAATCCCGCAAGATTTTCCGCGATTGGTTACGGCGAATATCGTCCGATTGCCATGAACGATACGGCGGAAAATAAGCAGAGGAATCGTCGCGTAGAAATTTTAATTGCGCGGAGTCTTTCCTTTAATCCCAATGAAGGTTTTCATACTAAATCAGATGTGGACTTAGTAGCAAAATGATTATCGGAATTGGCACGGACATTATAGAGATTGAGCGCGTGCGAAAGGCTGTTGGCAAGGAAAATTTTAGGAACAAAGTCTTCACAGAAATTGAACAAAGTTATTGCGAAAGTCGCGGGAAAAATTCCGCCGCCTCCTATGCCGCAAGATTTGCCGCTAAGGAGGCTTTTTTTAAGGCGTTGGGCACGGGGATTATCACGCAACTAACAGACGTTGAAATTGTAAACGACGAACGCGGAGCACCAAAAATTAATCTGCGCGGCAAGGCAGAAACTTTAGCCGAATCAAAAGGTATAGAGAAAATTTTTGTCAGTCTAAGTCATTCGCAAAATTTTGCAACGGCAACTTGTATTATTGAATAAAATTTTGGAGGATTTTTGTATGAAAGTGGCATTCGCAAAACAAATGCACGAGATAGACAGGAGCGCGGTAGAAGAATACGGCTTGCCCGAATTGTCGCTAATGGAAAGCGCGGGGCATCGTGTCTTCAAAGCACTCAAAAATATTTTGGGTGATGTAACCAGAAAAAGTATTTGTATTTTGGCGGGTAGCGGCAATAACGGCGGCGATGCTTTGGTGGCGGCAAGATATTTGTCGAACGCGGGCGCACGTGTGAAAATTTTTCTGCTCGGCGATAAAGACCACCGCACGCAATCGCTTAACGTCCAAATGCGAATTCTGCGCGGCATGGGCGTCGAACTTCAACAGCTGGAAAGCGACAGAGCTTGGGAACGTCTGCAAGTCACGTTGAGATTTTCGGACGCAGTTGTCGACGGGCTTTTAGGTACGGGCTTTAGCGGACAACTTCGACCTGGCGCATTGCGTTTGATTCGCCTGGTCAACGCCGCAAAAAAAATCACTGTCGCGATTGATATTCCCTCTGGCGTAGAGGCTGACACTGGCGCAGTCGGCGAGGCGGCTATGCAAGCAACGTGTACCGTCGCGCTCGGCTTGCCAAAAGTCGGACATTATATCTGTCCTGGCGCGTCTTATGTCGGTAAAATTTTAATTGCAAATATCGGATTGCCCGCCGGACTTTTAAACGACGAAATCCATCAAACGCTGGTTGACGACGAACTTGCGCTAACATTCCTGCCTGAACGCCCTAAAGATTCGCACAAGGGCACTTGCGGGAAAATTTTAATCGTAGCTGGCTCGCGTGGCATGACGGGCGCGGCAAGTTTAGCGGCAATGAGCGCAATGAAAGTCGGCGCAGGATTAGTTACATTAACGACGCCTGAAAGCCTCAATCCGATTTACGAAACGAAATTAACCGAAGTCATAACGGCACCGCTAGACGAGGTTAAGCAGGGCATAATCGGCGGCGATAAAGCGTCGGAAAAAATTTTAGACTTGGCAGAAAAAGCCGACGCAATTTTAATTGGCTGTGGACTTGGTCGCGAACGTGAAACTCAAGCTTTAGTTAGAAAAATCGTCGCAGAAGTCGACAAGCCGCTAATACTCGACGCCGACGCAATTTATCCGTTCAATGGCAAAGCGGACGAACTTAAAGCTTGCAAACAAATCCCAATCCTCACGCCGCATTTAGGCGAATTATCCGCACTGTTAGATATTCCCGTCGAAAAATTGCGTCCCGCGCTCGTGCCGGAAGTTAGACGCGCCGCGCAGGAATATCGCGCAATAATCGTTGCCAAATGCGAAGTTACAATCGTTGGCTATCCGAACGGAGAAATTTTTATCTCACCACTTGGCAACAGTTCTATGGCGTCGGGTGGCTGTGGAGATGTTTTAGCGGGCGCGATTGCTGGTCTCATGAAACAAACACCATTTGCACCGCTGACGGGCGTTTGGCTACACGGTACCGCAGGAAATTTCGCCGCGCAGAAAAATGCAGAGGGTTTAATCGCCTCCAACGTGATGAATAACTTGCCCGCCGCTATAAAAAAACTTCGCGCTATCGGCTACAAAAATTCCTAAAAAAAAAATCGCCTCTCCATTCGAGGGGCATTTTTTATTGAATCGGAACAATTCGCCGTAAAACACGACCGATTTAAACCTGAAACAATAATGAATTCTCGTTGCCCTAAATTACAAGCTC
The DNA here is from genome assembly GCA_017428215.1 of Selenomonadaceae bacterium. Lineage (GTDB taxonomy): Bacteria > Bacillota > Negativicutes > Selenomonadales > Selenomonadaceae > Quinella. The sequence goes on along the minus strand of JAFRRH010000033.1, from coordinate 54,920 downwards.
TGCTACAATACACTCGACGCAAGGAAGCGCGACAAGATTCAAGGGAGCATTACAAAGGAGTTGTTCAAAATGAAACATGCACATAAATCTTCAAAAAATATAAATCATAAAGTGTTACCAATCGTTAAAGCTCAAGTGCAACCGGAAGTTTCCTTCATAATGGTTGCCAAAGGCGTACTTGCTTTCAGAGAGAGTGCGCATATCATAAAAGTAGCAGAGAATACGGATTGCACAATTAGTATCGCGTCGGGTAAAAAATACGGCACGACTAAAAGTATTCTCTCGCTGATTAATCTCGGTATCACGTCGGGTAAAAGTCTCGTGCTTAACATAAAAGGCGAACGCAACGAAGAGGCTTTCCGCGAAGTTTCAAAGATTATTAGCGGCGAAACCGACTCTAACAGCTGAATGCATTCATCTTAACATTTTAACCCACCCACTCATAAAATACCCACTCACAAAGTCCCCGGCTTTATGTCGAGGACTTATTTTTTACACAAAAAAACACCTCCCGTTTAAAGGAGGCATTTTTTATTCGTCGTCGTCTTCGTTAGCAAAGAGTTCGCAATAGTAACCGTTCTTGCCGTTATTCTTCACGTGGTAAACTGCTTTATCCGCTGAAGCAAATAGGCTATCATAATCGCGCCCGTTTTGCGGAGCAATCGCAATGCCGATACTCGCTGTGACAAAATGCGACCGTCCTTCCAACGCCAGATTAAATGCGATTTGCTTAATCTGTTCAGCCTTGCGAATCACAACTTCCATATTCGGCAGGCTGTCAACGATTACAACAAATTCGTCGCCGCCAAAACGTCCAATGCAATCATTCGGGCGGAAAATTTTCTTCAAACCCTTAGCAAATTCAACCAAAACTTTATCGCCGAATTGGTGTCCCAAAAGGTCGTTGACTTCCTTAAAGTGGTCGAGGTCGATTATGTAAAACGCCATAAAGATATTCGAGTTCTCGTTTTCGTTGAAGGTCTTGAGTTTCATCTTGCAGAGATTTTCCATTGTCTTTTTATTGAAAAGCTCCGTCAATTTATCAAGCTCGGATTCAAGTTGATAGGCGTCGCGCTCCGAACGAATTTTATTGAAAGCCTTGGCCATTTGTCCAAGTTCGTCGTCGCCAGATACTTCAATGCTCTCAACTTCGGTTTTGCCGCTGACAATGTCCTCAACGACGTTTGTCATCTCAACAATCGGTTTAGTTACGCGCATTGTCAACAGATAAGCAACGAGAGTTCCGATAAGCAACACAAACATTCCGAAAATAAGTGCCTTAGTCGCTTTATCGTAAACCTGATCCATGATGTAATGGTAAGGGCGAATCGTGACAATCATCCAGCCCGTATCCAAGTTGCGCGAATAAGTCGCCAGTGAGTCCTCGTTGTTTACGTCAATGCGAATAACGCCCGTGCTGTTATAAATTCTGTCCAGAATAAATTTGTAGCTGTTATCAATGGCGTATTCGTTGTTAATTTCGTCGCGCCCGTTGGAATTAACGATAATTCGCCCAGTGCGATCCATTACGATAACATAAACTTCGCTGTCGTCCAATGTCATAACATAATCTTGCAGTGCGGTAAGGTCAAAGTTCCGCTGAATCATTCCGATAGGTTTGCCCGTCGCGTCGAATATGGGAACTTCAACTATGATAACCATTTTGCCGGTCGCCATGCTGGAAATAATATCGGAGACGTAACTTCTGCCCTTCATTGCCTCTTGAAAGTGTTGACGTTTGGTCAAGTTTACAAGCGTTGCGCCGTCCGTGCGTATTATTTGCCAGCCGTCAGCTCCGGTCAATGCCGTAAGATTATTATCGTCAAAAATTTCGTCCGCGTCTTTCAATATTTTAAAGACGTATTCGCGCTTTTCTTCGGTCGGTCTCTGAAGATATTCAATTATAGTCGGACTCATGGCAAGCGATCTTAGCACGACTTGATTTCTGGCGATAAAGTCGCTTATGTGTTCGGAGATGATAATATTTCTGAGCAGACTGTTTTGCTTATAAGAATCCTCCAATTCGGCGATAGTGTTAATCGCGCTGGCAGTGACGAGAATTACAAACGGAATTGTCGCCATCATAATAAACAGCATGAAAAGTTTTGCTCGAATACCCTTGCTAATTTCCATAATACTTAGTGAAGCTTTCCTCTCCCCTTTTTAACGGTCATTTGCCAAAAGCTCTTATCAGTGAAATCATTGCGGGGAATAGTAGTACGACAAATATTGACGGGAAGATAAATAAAACCATTGGGAAAATAATTTTTACTGGAGCTTTTAACGCCATTGCTTTGACGTGTTGGCGGTGCCGGTCGCGCATATTGTCAGCCTGAACTTTAAGTGTTCGCGTCATGCTCGTACCTAATTTTTCCGCCTGAATTATTGATGTTGTAAATAAATAAACTTCCTCCAAATCGCACCGTTTAGCCAAATTTGTTAGCGCGTATTGGTGCGTCATACCGAGTGCTACGTCGTTTTGCATACGCTTAAATTCGTTGATAAGTGGACCATGCATACGCCTAGTCATTTTACCTACTGCGCCGTCAAAAGACAAGCCTGCTTGAACACTTACACAGAGAATATCCAAAAATTCGGGCAGTTGCTTACGGATTGCCTTTTGCCGATTTCTGATTGCCGAATTTAATATTGCGAATGGAACCGCCGCCCCAACAAACGCGCCGAGCAGAATCATAAAAATTTTCTGTAGCGGATGTAATTCCATGCTCTGAATCATTATGATTGCAAGTGCCGCCGCCGCAAAAATCGCTAAGCACCAAATAGTCATCAGCCGTTTAACGCTCCAAACGCCCATTTTGCCCGCGTGAAAAATTTTATCCTCTAGTTGCAGTCGAATTTCGTTAGGAGTAAACCTTTGAAAGCGTTCTTCCAAATGGTTTAGAAACGGGCGAACTCTGCGCCGAAAAAATCTTCCCAATTTTGATTCCGTCGTATTGGCGAATTGCGCGGCGGCACTCGGCAACAGCTTGACAATCGTCGGCACTACATTTTTCTTTTGCTTAGGTTTTTTGGCGCGTTCCGCCTCTGCTTGGTCAATCATTTCGTGCAAACGTTTTCTCAGTTGTGCTTCGGGATTTTGCTTATAATACATTAATCCGAACGCAAATGCCACTGAAAAAAAAATTGAGGCGACAAGCGCAATGAGGACAGCCACTAAAGGTCACCTCTTCCGTCCACTCGTGAAAAATGATTTGGGTAAATCGACGCCGTTCATTTGGAACTTATCCATAAAGCTCGGCATAAGCCCTAAGCTTTCGTAATGCCCGACGGATTTGCCCTTCTCGTCAATTCGTTCCTGCACATATCGGAATAAATCTTGCAAAACAATCGTGTCGCCTTCCATGCCCTGTACTTCCGTGATGTAAGTTATCTTCCTTGTGCCGTCGCGAATTCTGGATTGTTGCAGGATTAAATCAATCGCGGAAGAAACTTGCGTGCGAACTGCGCGAACGGGAAGTTCCATACCCGCCATTAAAACCATAGTTTCAAGGCGGCTCAAAACGTCGCGTGGCGTATTGGCGTGTGCAGTCGTCAAGGAGCCGTCATGACCGGTATTCATAGCCTGAAGCATGTCGAGAGCCTCGCCCGAACGAACCTCACCGACGATAATTCTATCCGGACGCATACGCAAAGCATTTCTAACTAAATCGCGAATTGTTATTGCTCCGTTGCCTTCCAAGTTCGGCGGGCGACTTTCCAAAGTTACGACGTGTGTTTGTTGAAGTCGAAGTTCCGCCGCGTCCTCAATCGTGACTATTCTATCAGTTGCCGGAATAAACGACGACAAAACATTTAGCGTTGTAGTTTTTCCGGAGCCAGTGCCGCCGCTTACCAAAATATTCAGCCGCGCCCGAACACAAGCGTCAAGAAAAACCGCCATGTCCTCGCTTAACGTGCCGAAATTTACCAAGTCTTGAATCGACAGAGCCTTTTTGGAAAATTTACGGATTGTGATAGTTGGACCAACCAAAGACAGCGGCGGAATAATTATATTGACGCGGGAACCGTCAGCCAATCTTGCGTCAACCAACGGTGAAGATTCATCAACGCGGCGACCGAGCGGCGTCAAAATCCGTTCAATAATATTCATCAAGTGCGCGTTGTCATAAAAATGCACGTCGGTTAATTTGAGCTTGCCCTTCTGCTCAATAAAAATTTGCTTCGGTCCGTTAACCATAATTTCCGTTATAGTGTCGTTTTGAAGGAGCGGTTCTAATGGTCCCAAGCCCAAAAGTTCGTTGCTTATGTCGTCAACCAAATGAAGACGTTCGCCGCGTGACAGCGGATAAGCATTTTCCGCCATTTCACGGTTGCTGTAAACGGAGATGATATTTTTTATTTGCTCGCGTGCCTCTTCGCCCCGAACTAAAATTTGCTGTTCTTCAGGCGTCATCTCGTCAACTATTCGGCGGTGAACGGCTAGTTTCAGTTCCTGCATTACGTCGTTTTTGGCGGTAAGTGCACGTCTGCCCGCGAATGCTGATGCCTCAACAGGGGCATCGCGTTCTTGTTGCATTTGCTTTTCGGTGTAGGAAGGTTGCACTTGCGGCAGTTGTTTTGCTTCGGGCTTAGGTGCGCGTGAGGGTTCAGGAGCGGGCTTTTTTTCTTCCTTCTTGCCGCCCAATCTCTCCAGCAATGAAAGTGATCTTGGCATAAGTCATCAGCCTCCTATTCCCGACTCTATGCCAGCCCCTAAGCCGCCTGAATCGCCTGAATCGCCTGACGTATCGGTTGTAGTCGTGGTTGTAGTAGTCGTCTCTATATTCGACGACTCTTCAACACGCATACGATATTCGATTGTCTTAATTGTCTTCGGCGGGAAATCTACCATGTCTAAGATAACGGGAATGTCTCCCACTCTTACAAAAGTCACGTCGATTACAACATCTTTGCTCAAAACGGTTTTTTCGTCCGTAGAAGTTTCGTCTGTTGAAGTTTCGCCTGCTTGAGTTTCATTTGTTTGAGTTTCGGCTGTTGAATCCCCATCATCTTTATAATTGGTTACAATTTCAATGTTGACTGCTGGCTTGTAAAGTTTAACGGATATTTCTTCTTCCCAAAGATCCTTCAACCAATTCGCTTGGCTTACTCGCATTTTTTCGCGATCCGTTGAATTTCTTATGACGGCTATTTGACGGGCGGCTGTTCTGACGGCGTTGCTGTAGTGCATATATTGCATGAACATAATCCCGCCATAAATCATTCCGAAAATCATCATAAAGATTATCGGTGCCATGAGCGCGAATTCTACTGCTGATTGACCGTGTTGCTTTCTCATAATCCCGCCCTCCTCTGAAAAAAGAGCCTCCAAAATTAATTCTGGAAGCTCATAAAAATTTTTTTGTTAAGCTAATTGTTTCTTATTCGTTTTTTTACGTGTCCTTAGGTGGTGCCACCGTTACCAGTGGTGTTAGCGGTATTAACGGCAGCACTACTAGCACTACTTACCATACTGGCCGCGCCACCAAATGCATTCTTTACTGCAGTGCCCAAGCCGTTGTTAAGAGCGACGATAGCAATACCTGCAACGAACGCAATGATGAGAGCGTACTCGACCATGCCTTGCCCTTTTTCCGAAGCCTTGAGCTTTTTAATCAGCTTATCGATATACTTGATCATGATTATCTCCTCCAAACTATATTTTCTTCTTTGACGACTTGCCCTGTCACGACTAAGCCGATTAACTTTACGTGTTAGTATTTTAAACTATTAATCTAAAAAATTCAAGTAGTTTCATAATATTTTCATGATGTTTTCAAATTTCAATATCGACGATTCTGCGAATGACGATAAAGCCGATAAATTCCATAAAGATTGCGACGCCCAAGGCAATGCGTCCGCTCTCTTCGGTGACAAGCATCATCGTCTGATCGTGATTGAAGACGTAACAAAAGGCACCAGTAACAAACGGCAAAACAATAAGCACCCACGCAGAAAATCTACCTTGCGCCGTCAATGCTTTAATTTCGCGTTTCATGCGGATTCGCTCGTTGATAGTGTCGCTGATTGTATCTAGGATTTGAGCGAGGTTGCCGCCAATTTCGCGCTGAATCAAAACCGCCGTGACAACTAAATCATAGTCGGGACTGCCAACGCGCTTGTTCATTTGCTCCAAAGCGTCCTCTAATGTCACACCCATTGCAATATCCGTTGACACGCGCTCAAACTCGGTACTCATCGGAGGTTCCATTTCCTTTGCTACTACGTCCATTGCCTGTTGAAAACTGTAGCCCGCCCGCAGTGCATTTGCGACCGTTGTTAAGCAATCGCCTAATTGTTCGGTAAATGCTTTGAGTCGGCGTTGAGTTTTCATTCTTACCCAGAGAAAAAGTAGCAATATAATTCCTAAACTGGTAAGCGGTGCGAACGTGATATTGAACGTTATGATATATACCGCTATGCCGCCAAAAATCGCACATATCAAAGTAATAATTATGAACTCTGCGCCGAAAAGCGGTATCCCTGCTTGCTTAAGTAGAAAATCTAATTTCTTTGACAGGTTCCAATCTTCAATCGGTTTCGATACCCGCTGAATAAAATTATAGGCACGTTGCACAATATCTTCCGTTTGCTTAGATTTATTTGCGTTGTTGTCATAGTGGCGGCGCAGTCGGTGGAAAATGTCAATGCTTTGGCTTCGTCTGAAAAACAATGCCGAGAATAGCACAAAGAAAAAAGTTGTCACCGCGCCCATTACCGCGATAAAAACAATCACGTCACTTGCCTCCGTCAATAATTTTGTCAGCCATTTCGCCAATCGATTTCATCAAAAGCGTATCTCGTGGCAAGCCCTGTGCAAGGCGTCCACTATTTGCAACGGAAATCATGCGGTATTCGTTGGGAATCATAACGTCAACGGGATAGCCGAGTTGGTCAGCGATTTTCTGGCGATTTTCTTCCGTGAACGGATTGACACGAGTAAACACCGCGTGAACTTTGCGCCGCCCGTCGTCCTGCGAAGCGAACATTTCCATAGTTTTTTTCGCGTGCTTAACTTCAAAGCCGCTGTTAATCATCGTCGTAACGAAAACTACATTAGAAATTCTGCAAACGTTAAGTGTTACAGGATTAAATCCCGACGGCAAATCAACTAGCACATAGCGGAAAACATTGCCCGCCATCATAACGACTTCCGTTAAACTTTCTGGCGCAACCAGTTCGGCATATTCGGGACGCTCCGGACTGCTCAAAAGTTCGACGTTATCTTTAATCGGATAAAAATACGGCGCAAACGTCACAGGCGTCAAAAGTTTTATATCTTGCGTGGCGTCAACGACGGTGCGTTTAGGCTCTATATCAAAGAACATCGGCAAATCCCCGAATTGTAAATCGGCGTCAATCAAGGCAACGCGCTCGCCGGTTTTTTCAGCAATCAGCAAGGCAAGTATCGCCGCTAAAGTTGTACGACCTGCGCGACCTTTTGGGCTAAAGAAAGAAATTAGCCGCGCAGGTTTACGTTCGCCGCGAATTGAGTACAGCTGAATATATTCGAGAACTTCCCGTGCCGTGAAAGGCTTTAATATGCAACCCGTCGCGCCGCCTTCCATAGCTTTTTGCGCAATAAGAGGATCCCATTGATTCATCGTGCCCAAAATGTACGCTCCAGGAAATTTTTTGACAAAATCGGGCAGATCCTCAATCGTTTCCTCGTCCTCTACATTGAGCAAGAATAAATCTGGGTGGAACATGCCAGAAGGATTAATAGCGGCGTTCGCACTCTTGTAAGTCGAAGCAACTTCAAAATCTGGCGACCGCCTTAGCGTATTGACAATCTCGTCTAACATGTTTGGATTATTTTCGACTACAATTACTCGATAAGCCACAGCTTAACCTCCTCCGCGAAAAACTTTCAATTAAAATTTGAACCAACTTTTAACTTTGCTGAAGAATCCGCCGCCGCTCGCCAATTCAGGCGCAATCGTCGTCTGTCGATTTGTATAAAGCCCGACGAGTTCATCAAAACTTTTGGTAAGCTTAGAATCGGGCGCGGCGAACATGAGTGGTTGCCCGCTGTTAATGGACTTGTTGACGGAAGGATAATCGTTGGGCAATCTGTGATAGAACGGCTCGCCCAAAAGTTTTTCCACGTCGCGACCGTCAATAAGTTTCTGTGAGTCAGCGCGGTTTTCAACGAGGCGAATTTTGCTTTCCTCGTATTCAAACCTAATCAACGTGTCATAGCCGATTTTATAATTCTTTAGCGCGGGTAAAAAGTCAATAACGCCGACATAATTTATAACGGTGCTAATGTCAAGCATAGCCAGATTTAACGCGCTGAACATAGAATTCAAATCTAAGATAACGTAATCAAAAAAATTTAAGTCGTTGATAATGTCCGTGACAAGTTGGACATCGGTTTGATAAGCGTCGTAAATGTACAGCGGAGCGGGCATGATAGAAAATTCCAAGTCCTCGTGCGAATAGTCAATCAGAAAATCGCGGACACGAAATTTATCGGGGTGGTCAAGCAAGGCGCGTTGCGCTCCCGCAATCGTGTTTATGGAGGTGAGTTTCAGATAGTTAAGCACGTCGCCGAATTGTAAATCGAGGTCGGCAAGGCAGACTTTGTAACCCTCATGCGCCAAGCCCGCCGCCAAGTTAATTGCAGTAATCGTCTTGCCGATACCGGGCGTTGTGCTGAATACGCTGATTATAACACTACTTCGTTCAATAGAGTGCGGCGTTGCTACTGCCATTTTAGCTCCCTCCTAAAAAATTATCATTTAAACGGCGTGTCAGTCATCTTTCCATTTTTTGGATACTTTGCGGGCGGCAGAATCCTTTCTGGCTCCTCTTCTATTACAACTTCCGGTTCAGGCGGTTTAAAGTCGTGACTTTCCATAGTCTCGCGCTGTTTTTCATTTTGGTCGTACCACTCGCGCATTGGTTGCGACATCGGCGAACGTGAAATTTCTTCCGATTCGACAAGATAGGGTGTAACGACAATTATAAGTTCGCGGTTATCTCTGGATTTTGACGTATGCTTAAAAAATTCGCCCAAAATGGGAATGTCGCCGAGTAGCGGAATTTTTGTAATATTCTTAGTCTCTTCCGAATTCATTAAACCGCCGATAACGATTGGCATTCCCGAATTCAAACTTACAACTGAATCGGCACTGCGTGTTAATATAGTCATTCGTCCGTCAGAAGTCTGTCCACCAAGACTACTAACCTCAGCGTGAACCGCCGAATTTATTCTATTTTGTGCGTCAACAACAGGTTTGAATTGAAGAATTATACCATACTGAATTTCTTTAACATCGGAAGAACTCATCGTGGAAACTTCATAAGGAATTCTTCCGCCGATTTGAATAGTTGCCTGTTCGCCGCTTAAAGTCATAACGCTCGGACGCGAAAGAATTTTTGCCTTACCATTTGTAACCAATGCAGTAAGTGTGGCATTAATCGGCGCGAAGTGTTGAGTTATCCACTTAATCGGATTGTTGCCAAAACGCCTGAGGTCTTGCCAAGTTGACGTAACGGAACGGCTGAAACTTGAATTGCCGCTATAATCGTTGGAGCCACTGTAATTGTTACTACCGTTTCGGCTACTATTACTTGTTGAATTTGAATAATCGTAGTTATATTCGTCTGTATAAGGGTTATCATTGCTAGCCCAACTTCTATCGCTTGAGGAAGAATTGGAGCTACTGCCGCTTGAAGAATTATTGCCGCTATAGGAATTTGACCAACCGCTTGAGGAACTTTCACTGATTGAAGTATTTGACCGGCTATAATCTTCGCCAAAACTAAAAACGCCACCACTACCGCTCGTGCCGTATTGAAGTCCCAAATTTTTTGTAGCATCGGAATCAATTTCAATAATCTGCGCTTCAAGTCGAATTTGCGTTGGGTGGAGAATTTGAATAAGGTCGATAATCGCGCCCTTAGCTTCCGATTTGGCAAGTTCAATGTCCTCATCTCTGCCACTCGTACCACTGCTAGCTGTATCGGTATCAAGTTTCATGTCAAAGCCGCTACCAACTAAAAGACTGCTTTCAGTGCCGGAATTAACAAAGAGCCGCGCAGTTTGCAGAGCGTAATTTTTTTCGTATTGATTTTCAACGGTGCCCGTTAGCAAAAGTCTACCGTCGACGTATTTAACATGCACGTCGGGTAGTCCAATAGCCTTTTCAATCATCATGGCTTGTCCGGGGTCTTCGGGTGAAACGACGATATTATATTGGTGGCGTGCGCCGTCCAAAGTCCACACGAACAACGCGGTTGAACCTTGAGTTGCCTTCGTTACGATTAAAAATTCATTGGCGGAGCCTGGTAACTGTACAACCGTCGCAATGGAAGGATCCCCTACCGCAATCCGAGTTATGCGTTGTCCCATGTCCATGTAGTGCGAAGTTTGTTTTTTTATGTTAAGCGTCTCGAATTCGGCGGCTTGAACGACGCTTGCCGATAAAAAAAATGGTACCGCCGCTAAACAAAATTTTTTAATAAATGAGTTCATGATTTATAATTCCTATGCTCTAATTACTCGTTATTTGATTAACAATCGGCGTGTTTGTTAAAGGTGTATTCGGAATAGTAACCGAAGGATTTGCAGTGCCAGACGGGATTGCGGGAAGTGCGGAAGAAGAGCGTCCTGTTATTGTTGGAGCCGTTGTTGTCGTTGGGGTATTTGGGGTAGAGCTTTGTACAATTTGGTCGCCGGCAATAATATCAATTTTGGGTACAACAGGCTCAAGCGCATTTGCAGGTATTTCCGGCAATGGTACGTTCGACGGAATGACTGGTGTTGGAGTTTGCACGGGTTCAGGTTTTGGCTTGCTTATTGATTCGAGCGCATATTCCATTTCTGGAACGTAATTTGCTCTCGGATTTGACGGTCGCAACATCATATAAATTTCTCCGAGCTTCGTAGCCGCGATTAATTTTAAAATATCTTCCGGCGGCAGAGCAAACGTCGCGATTGACGGATTATGAATTGCTGAGGGTTTTGCGATGCCTTCGTCCGTAATAACGTTGCCAGTCTGCGTCGTGTCCTGGTTGACGCTAAGGAGCAGGACATTTTGTAATAAAATATTGCTTACTGCGTTGTATTTGTCACTTTCGACGAGGAGCAAATCAACTTTATCGCCTGGCTTAGCAAAACCGCCAACGCCCGTCACCTCGTTGACGTTAATGGAAATGGCGCGACAATCGGCGGGAATTTCCCCAACAAATCCTTCGTCGGTTGATTCGCTGAAAACTTTTTGGATTGTAAGTATGTCGCCTGAAAAAATCGAAACTCTGACTTGAACATTTTTTACGGCGTCAAAACTTTCTATCGCGCCTTCCGGCACCATGTCAACGGGCAATTCTTTCATTTGGAGCATACTCTCTTGAATTCTGGTGCGCGGCGGAATATTTACTTTGGCGACTACAACCTGGGTTGTTTGGATTACGGGTTTTTCCTCTTCAATCGGCGGAGGTATAATTGCAACTTCTTGTTTGGTCATCATATTCATTCCGACGATAATTGTTATAAACATCAACAAGCCCGCTATTGCCGCCAACATCAGTAACTGTTTGGGGCGCAAGTCGTTCAATTTATTTATTATCTTTTGAAACATAAGCAACACCCCGTAAATGAAAATTTTGCCTTAAATCGTGGTTGTATTTTACTTTGTACAGTGTTTTTGTCAAGATTATTGCGTATTCTAATCAAAATTTAAACTCGCCGCTCTTGCCGCCATTTTTGCGTTCCAAATGAATTTCGCCGAGCGTCATTCGCTTATCAATTGCTTTGCACATATCGTAAATCGTCAACAAGGCGACGCTAACCGAGTGGAGGGCTTCCATTTCGACGCCTGTCGCCCACATCGTCTTAACCGTCGCGATAACTTTAACGGCTGATTCATCGTTTAGCATTTCAAAATTTAAACTGCAATGACTTAGCGGCAACGGGTGACACAGCGGAATAACTTCAGAAGTTTTTTTAGCCGCCATAATTCCCGCGATTCGAGCCACGCCCAAAACGTCGCCTTTCTTTGACGAGCCAGACTCAATCGCCGAATAAACTTCATCGCTAACAAAAATTTTCCCGCTCGCAACTGCAATTCGTTCCGTTAAATTTTTTCCGCCAACGTCAACCATTATCGCATTTCCCGCCGCGTCAAAGTGATTAAATTTCTTATTCAAGATTTCAGCCTCCCAATATTTCCTTGTTCAGACATTGCCGACCCAATCGCCACGAATAATTTTCTTAATCTTGCCCGTCAAGCGTAATTAACCGTTGTCGTCGAGAATTCCAAAATATTGCCCAAATGTTGACAAAATTTTTCGCAATTTTCTATTCGCATATCAGGGAATTTTTTTCGACAGATTAAAATTTCGACAGATTAAAATTTCACTTAGGACATTTTACGAAATATAATATTCATTAGTTTAAAGGAATTTTCCAAAGAACGCAACTATATTGAAGGCGACTAAAAATTTGCCTGAATCACTTATCCTTAAAGATTTCACTGGGACAACTTTCCACATTAACGACGACGTTTATAAAATCATCGGCTCCAAGTTCGTCGAAAAATAATCAGTGTAAAAAAATTTTTTCCCGTCAAAGCGGCGGGATTTTTTTGTGCTATAATCTGCGCGGGAGGTTTTGATCATGAAAAAATTTTTGGCGGCGGGAGTTGTAACTTTATTCGCGATAAATTTATTTTCAACGGAGGCGATTGCTATGGAAAAACCTAAGGCAGTAAAAATTCTACAGACGGCGGGACGCGACGCGCTCGGAGATTTTGCGCCGGAATTCGCTCGCTACAATGATGATATTCTTTTCGGCGAAGTTTGGAGCCGCAATGACATTTTATCCTTGCACGACAGAAGCATTGTCACGATTTGCGCTTTGGTCGGTTCGGGCGTTTTAACTGACGCCTTGAAGTATCACATTCAGTCGGCTAAGAAAAACGGCGTTACCCGCGATGAAATGGTTGAGATTGTGACACAACTCGCTTTTTACGCGGGCTGGCCGAAAGCGTGGGCAGTTTTCCCTATGGCTAAAGAAGTTTACGGCGAAGACGCCGCGCAGACTTTTGATAACGCCGGCAAGAAAATTACTCAGACGGCAGGCAGAAAAAATCTCGGAGACTTTGCGCCGGAATTCGCACGCTACAACGACGATATACTTTTTGGCGAAGTTTGGAGCCGAAATAATATTTTGTCCGTCCACGACAGGAGTATTGTCACGGTGTCGACGTTGGTCGGTGCAGGAATTTTTACCGACGCGCTGAAACATCATCTTGCGAACGCAAAAGCTAATGGTGTAACTAAAGCCGAAATGGTCGAGATTATAACGCAACTCGGATTCTACGCGGGCTGGCCTAAGGCTTGGGCGGTCTTCCCTATGGCTAAGGAAGTTTACAAATGAACAGAAGAAAATTTATTAAAGTTGTCGGCTTAGGCGCAATGGCAATTTATCTTAGCGGTTGCGGCTTGTCGGCGATTAAGGATAAAAATAAAGAGGATACGGAAGTTTCCGCGCAGGGTTCTGTATCTGGAGGCGAGAACATGAAAATTGTTGTGATTAATAGCAGTCCGCATTCCGAAGAGCAATCGACTTCACGCTACTTGGCAAAAAAATTTGTTGACGGCGCGACAAGTGCAGGGCATGAAGTTTTTGTTTTTGACGCGGCTAACGAAAAAACTCATCCTTGTCAAGGTTGCGACCAATGCGGCATGGACGGCGCGTGTATTTTCGACGACGCGATTGAGACAAAATTAATGCCGCAAATGCTTAAGGCGGATTTGCTAGTTTTAGTGACGCCGCTTTACTACTTTGGAATGTGCGCACAACTTAAAACAGTCGTTGATAGATTTTATTCGCGAACGACACGGTTAAGCGGCAAAAAGTCTATGATAATGGCGACGGCTTGGAACAGTGCGGATTGGACTATGGAGGCATTAAAGAATCATTACGAAACTTTAGTACGCTATATGAGCTGGCAGGACGTTGGGCAAGTTTGGGCGACAGGTTGCGGCTCGCGTTCAATGGTTGAGCGTTCCGAATTCGGCGACATGGCTTATAAAATCGGAGCCGCTCTTTGAATCGTTACTTTCAAGTACGTAATTGTCAAAAGTTGCGCGACTTGATAAAATGCCGTCGTTGAAAAATTTTTTGACGGAGGTAACGACATGCTGAACGAAATTTTTTGGCCAAAAGATTATCTGCCTGGTACGACCGACAACTTTGCCTCGAATGAAATTATTGTTAAGGGAATCACGGCGGCGGAGGTTTTCGACAACTTGATTGACACGTCGATTTGGGCGAGCTATTACAACAACGTCGCAGATATTTTTTTCTATGACGGTGACGCTCCTAAGCTTAAACCGAACACGCGCTTTAAGTTTTCGACGTTTGGCTTTCCGATTGAGGCGCAAGTCATCGAGTTCGAGGCTCCCGCTGACGGCAAGCCCGGACGTTTAGCTTGGCATGGCTGGGCAGAGGGCGACGCCGACCATCGCTTGGACGTGATTCATGCTTGGTTGCTTGAAGATTTATCTGAAGGGCGCGTAAGGATTTTGACGCAGGAATCTCAAAAGGGCAAGCCTGCAAAAGATTTATTCAACACCGAGCCTGACATCATGAATCAAGGTCACCAAGATTGGATTAAGGGTTTGGCACGAACTGTCTTGGCGGCGAAGAATGCAACGCGATAAAATTTACAACTGCCCCGTCGACGCGACATTAAGCGTTATCGGCGGCAAGTACAAGGCGATAATTCTTCACCACTTAATTGAACGGACATTGCGTTTCGGCGAATTGCAAAGACTTGTTCCGCAGGCATCGCACAAAGTTTTGACTCAACAGCTCCGCGAATTGGAACGCGACGGAATTATACATCGAAAAGTTTATCACGTCGTTCCGCTAAAGACCGAATACAGCTTGACGGATTTTGGAAAAACTTTGATTCCAATTCTTACGACGATTTGCGATTGGGGACGCAAACATATGAGCGAATTCATTCGTAATACAAAAGACGACATCGAAAGTTGAGGTCGTCTTTTTTGTTAATGGCTTGACAATCCGCGCCGCGCAGATAAAATGCAGTAAAAAATATTTGGAGGAATTCTAATGAAGAAATTTAACACGGCAATCGTCGGCGCGACGGGCGCAGTCGGTCAAGAATTTTTGAGACTCATCGAGGAACGCAACTTTCCCTTCGGCGAACTGAAAATGTTGGCGTCGTCGCGTTCAGCAGGCAAGAAAATAAATTTCATGGGCAAAGAGTACACGGTCGAGGAAACTACGGAAAAATCTTTCGAGGGCGTGAAGTTTGCATTGTTCGCGGGCGGCGCGGCAAGTAAATTATTTGCACCTGCGGCAGTCAAGGCGGGCGCAGTCGTCATTGACAATTCGTCAAACTTTAGAATGGATCCCGAAGTTCCGCTGGTCGTGCCCGAAGTCAATCCGCAAGCAATCGCGCGGCACAAAGGCATAATCGCCAATCCGAATTGTTCAACGATAATTATGGTTATGGCACTCAAGCCGCTTTATAACATTTCCAAAATCAAGCGCGTAGTCGTGTCAACTTATCAAGCGGTATCGGGCGCGGGGCGCGAAGGCATGGACGAATTAAAATCACAACTTGAATCACTTGTACGAGGCGAGGAAGTCGAAGCTAAAGTTTTGCCCGTCGCAAAATTGGACAAGCACTATCAGATAGCGTCGAATCTCCTGCCTCAAATTGATGTCTTTATGGATAACCTCTACACCAAAGAGGAAATGAAAATGGTCAACGAGACGCAAAAAATTATGGAAGATGACGCGCTCCGAGTTACGGCGACAACTGTCCGCGTTCCCGTTTATCGTAGCCACGCTGAATCAGTAAACATTGAATTCGAGGGCGAAGTTTCCGTCGAGGCAGCTCGCGCCGCGCTGGAAAAATTTCCCGGCGTTATCGTTCGCGATAATCCCGACGAAATGATTTATCCACAGCCGCTTGAAACTTCAGGCAAAGACGCAGTTGAAGTTGGGCGTATTAGAAAAGATTTTTCGATTGAACACGGCTTAAACTTGTGGGTATGCGGCGACCAAATCAGAAAAGGCGCGGCTCTTAATGCTCTGCAAATCGCCGAGTACATGATTGCAAATGGATTAGTGCAATGAAAAAATATCTCTACTTTCAACCCGAATACGTCAGCAAATTCAAATGCGACGGGGGAGGGTGCAATGCTCGTTGTTGTAAAGGCTGGATGATTTATATTGACGCGGCAACCTACAAAAAATATTCGAGAATTCAACCTAAAAGTAAGGCTAAAGAAATTACCTCGCATATTAAATTTGATTCGGAAAAAAAGAAGAATATTGTTGCATTGGACGAAAAAAATGGTTGTCCGTTCCTAAATGAAAATAATTTGTGCAGTCTTCAGCTAGAATATGGCGAAAAATTTTTATCGCAGACTTGTGCAACTTATCCGCGTATAACCGCTCCTTTTGGCAAATTTTTTGAACGCTCACTGACTTTAACTTGTCCTGTAGTGGCGGAAATGATTCTTTTCGCTGAAGAGCCTATGAAATTTGAGTTTGTCGAAGTGCCAGAGAAAGTTCACAGCAATCACGGAAAGATAACAAGTATTTCTTCTTATTTCCCTGCCAGTGAAAAAGCCGCTGAGCAAATGCTTTCCGTTCAAGTAGCGATAATTTCAATTCTGCAGGAACGAACCCTATCTATCGACCAAAGATTAATTGCGCTGTGTTTTTTCGTAGACAAATTGGAAGAAATTTATTCGCACGGAATTGACGAGGACGAGTTGAAAAAATTAATCGCGGCTTACGAGTCAAAAGAATTTTTGGCGGAGCAAATGCCGCTTATGATTCAAAGTGTAAATTTCGATGCGGAAAAATTTATTCGGTTAATGATGGAAATGTTCGAGGCTTTTTACGGTGCCAAAGAATTTCTAGTAGACGAAAAGGGACGCATATTCCTAAATACGGTGACTAACACACTTCAAATTAAACCTGACGAAAATAATTTCATATCGCTATCGACAATCACGGCGAATTATGAACAACTTGCCGAAGCGCGTAAAAAATTTTTTGCTGATTACTCTACGTTCCTAGAAAACTATCTTGTCAACGAATTGTTTTTAAATCTCTATCCGTGGAAATATAATCGTCTACCGACAAGGAGCATATCCGTTTTCTTGATAATATACAAAGTTTTTGAGTTGTTGACGTTTGCGGCAATACAAAATAATCTCTCCTCTAAAAATGACCTACTTAAATTGGTAGATTGGTACACGAATCAGATTGACCACAGCGACCGATTACAAGAAAAAATTTTCGCTTATCTTGAGGAGCATAAAGATTTTTTTGAGCTTATGGAGACTTTACTTAAATCGTAATTTTGAAAGGATAAATTATGGCAAAAAAATATCTTTACTTTCAACCCGAATACGTCAGCAAATTCAAATGCGACGGGGGGAAGTATTGTTTAAATAATTGTTGCGAGCGCGAGTGGAATATTAACATTGACGATGCGACATATAAAAAATATTCGCGACTCAAGCCGAAAAGTAAAGCTAAGGAAATTACTTCGCGCATGAAATTTTATTCTAAACGTGGAAATTATGTTATCAAGCTTAAAGAAAATTGTTGTCCGTTCCTAACAAAAAAGAGTTTGTGCCGACTTCAGCTGGAGCACGGTGAGGAATTTTTGTCAATGACTTGTGCAACTTATCCGCGCAGGACAAATTCTTTCGGAACGTTTTTTGAACGCTCGCTGACTTTAACTTGTCCTGTTGCGGCGGAAATGATTTTGTTCGCTCAAGAGCCGATGAAATTTGAATTTGTCGAAGTACCAGATGAAGTTCATAGCAAACACGGCAGGATAGAAATGGAGAAACTGCCATTCAAAGAACACGATGCCGAAATTGCCCGTGAAATTCAAATCGCAATGATTTCAATTTTGCAGGAACGGCGATTCACAATTAACCAAAGATTAATCGCACTTGGTTTATTTCTTGACAATTTAGAGGAAACGATTTCGAGCGGCACGGATAATGAAAGTATACTAAATTTAATCGCGGCGTATCAGTCGGAAGAATTTTTACTAAGGGAAATGCCACCTTTATTCCAAAGTTTTGCCTTTGACGCAAAAAATTTTACTGTCTTTATGATGAAATTTATCAGTCACACTTCGGAACACTTGAAAGATAAAAAAGGCTACCATTTCCTCTGCGCGTTTACGGAAATTCTCGGCATTAAACCCGATGAAAATAATGAGATACCTCTTCTTGACGTTGCCGCCAATTACGAACTCCTTGTCGACGCTCATAAAAATTTCTCGGAAAATTATTCGACGTTTCTTGAAAATTATCTTGTCAATGAATTATTCATGGATCATTATCCTTGGCGATTTAATGAAGAAAGTATTACAAAAAACTTTGCTATCTTCTTAATAAGTTACAAAATTTTTGAACTGATGATGTTTACGGCAGCGCAGAAAGGTTTTTCTGCAAAAGAAGATTTGTTAACGTTCGTCGATTGGTTTACGTTGGCAACTGCGCATAACAAAAGTCTTTACAAAAAATTTTTGGAATTGCTAAAGGGCATAGACAATACTTATTTATTGATGCGGACGTTACTGTAAAAGTTGCCTTGACACAAAAAGGGCGGTGTTGTAAAATGCCGAAAGTGCAAATTACAAGGGGCGGTAAAGCTCCTTTCGAGTTCAGTGGCACGGCGGAAAAACTTTTCGGCGAGGATTTAGACGACTTCGAGGGCGATATAAAAATCGTCGGTGAGGTTGAAGACGTCGGAAGATGTTTCGTCATTCGTGGGCAGATTAAATGCAAAAAAATTTTTATCTGTGACAGATGTTTAACTCAAGCGTCGGAAAATCAAGTTCACGAGTTCGAGGAAGAATTCGACAAGGCGGAAGCTGTTGACGACTTGATTGACGTAACTGAACTCTTGCGCGATGAACTGCTTGCTGGACAGCCGCTGAAAAATCTTTGTAAGGCGGATTGTAAGGGCTTGTGTCCAAAATGTGGCGCGAATTTGAACGAGGGCGAGTGTGGTTGCGATAAATTTATCATAGACCCCAGGCTTGCGTCGTTGAAAGATTTTAAATTAGATTGAGGAGGTGTTAAGCTTTGGCGGCACCAAAAAGAAAATTGAGTAAAAGCAGACGCGACAGGCGGCGTGCAAATTGGAAGTTAGAAGCTCCGAACTATGTAAAATGTCCGAAATGCCACGAACCTAAACTCCCACATCATGTGTGCCTGGAATGCGGTTACTATGACGGGCGACAGGTCATAGAGACAGATTAAGGATAACGGAATTTACCGGGCAGGCATTGAAAACCCTGCCCGCTTTTTTTGTGGATTAGAAATGTGGAGGAGCGGAACACGTGAAAATAGCAGTCGACGCCATGGGCGGTGACAAAGCTCCGGCGGAAATTATAAAAGGCGCGATTCTGGCGGCTCAAAAATATTCGTGCGAAATAATTTTAGTCGGCGACGAGGAAAAAATTCGCGGTGAACTCAACGCGGCAGAAAATTTGCCGATAACGATACGTCACGCGAACGAAGTTATAGAAATGGGCGAACACCCCGCCGACGCCGTTCGTTGCAAAAAAAATTCGTCAATCGTCGTGGCAACAAATATGGTTAAAAATGGCGAGTGCGACGCAATATTATCAGCCGGCTCAACAGGTGCGGCAGTTGCGGCGGCTCAACTCATTTTAAAAAGGATTCACGGCATTGGTAGACCGGCAATCGCTACGCCAATTCCTACGCCACGCGGCACAACACTTTTACTTGACAGCGGCGCAAATGTCGATAGCAAACCCGAACATTTGATTCAAAGCGGAATAATGGGTTCGCTTTATGCTGAACACGTCCTTAAAATAAAAAATCCTTCCGTTGCGCTATTAAATATCGGCGAGGAAGAAACTAAGGGCAACGAGCAGGCTAAGGAAACTTATAAGCTACTGAAAAATTTGAATACGATAAATTTCGCGGGCAATGCTGAAGGGCGCGATATTCCTACGGGAAAATTCGACGTGGTGATTTGTGACGGCTTTGTTGGCAATGTCGTTTTAAAATTCGGCGAAGGACTTGCGTTGACGATTATGCAACTTTTAACGGAAGAACTTACTGCTAATGGCGGCGTAAAACTTTTGGGCAAGGAACTTTTAGACGCGACGTTTAAAAATATGTCTAAGCGGCTCGACGTGTCGGAAAATGGCGGCGCACCGCTTTTAGGTATTAACGGTTGTTGCGTGATAAGTCACGGCTCATCGGACGCTAAAGCGATTTGTTCAGGTATCGGCGTCGCTTGCGATTACGTTAAAAGCAATGTCTTTGAACATATTAAAAACGCACTGTGAATTCGGAATTGACAAATGCGATTAATTCGTATAATTTAAGCTAGGCTGAGCAACCGTTGAGGAGGAGATTAAATGTTTGAAAATAACGCCATATGTAAGTTGCTGAAAATCAAGTATCCGATATTTCAAGGCGGCATGGCGTGGATAGGTACAGCGGAGCTTGCCTCGGCGGTGTCGAACGCGGGCGGCTTGGGACTTATCGGCGCGGGGCATATGCCACCAGACGTTTTGCATAAAGAAATTCAAAAGTGCAAAGCGTGGACAGATAAACCTTTCGGCGTAAACGTAATGTTAATGTCGCCGTTCGTCAAGGAAGTTATGCAACTCATGGTTGAGGAGCGCGTTCCAGTCGTGACGACGGGCGCGGGCAATCCTGGCGAATACGTTCCTGCGCTTAAAGAAATCGGCTCAAAAGTTATTCCGGTCGTAGCGAGTGTTGCATTGGCTAAAAGATTAGTTAAAGGCGGCGTGGACGCAGTAATTGCTGAAGGTTGCGAATCTGGCGGGCATATCGGTGAAATTTCTACAATGCCGCTCGTCCCTCAAGTCGTCGACGCGGTTGATGTTCCGGTTATAGCGGCGGGCGGTTTTGCGGATTCACGTGGAATTGTTGCGGCGTTCGCGCTTGGAGCTAGTGCAATTCAAATGGGCACGCGCTTTGTTTTAAGCAAAGAGTGCATTGCTCACCCGAATTATAAAAATCTTGTGCTCAAAGCTAAAGACAGGTCGACGGTCGTCACGGGACGGACGCTCGGTCATCCTGTTCGCGTTCTTGCTAATAAACTTACACGAACATTTTTTGAAATGGAAGCGGCTGGTGCGTCTAATGAGGAACTTGAACAACTCGGCACGGGCGCATTGCATAAGGCTACACATCTCGGCGACGTTGAGAACGGCTCAGTTATGATTGGGCAAATTTCCGGCATGCTCGACGATATTAAAACCGTTAAGGAAATTATTGATGACATTGTTAACGGCATTGGCGGCGTTGTCGATAACGTTCAGAGTAAATGGAGCTGATATTATGAAGACGGCTTTTATTTTCCCCGGACAAGGTGCGCAAGCGGTCGGTATGGGCAAAGATTTTTATGACAACTTCGACGTGGCTAAAAAATTTTTCGACGAGGCGGACGACTCACTTGGTTATTCGATAAAGAAAATTTGTTTTGACGGCTCGGAGGACGATTTAAAATTGACGGCGAACACGCAACCCGCGATTTTGGTCGTCAGCGTCATTGTCAACGAAATTTTAAAATCGGAGGGCATAACGGCTCAAATAGCGGGCGGTCATTCTTTGGGCGAATATTCTGCATTGGTGGCGGCTGGCTCGCTTAAATTTAGGGATGCAGTAGTTTTAGTTCACAAGCGCGGGCAATTTATGCAAGAGGCGGTTCCGGTCGGCGAAGGTGCAATGGCGGCGATTCTCGGACTTGACGACGCGACGATTATAAAAATCTGCGCGGAGGCGTCGGAGCTTGGCGAAGTTCAAGCAGTCAACTTTAATTGTCCAGGTCAAACGGTTATCGCGGGAAAAATTGCGGGCGTTGAGGCGGCAGTCGAAAAATTAAAATCTACAGGCGCAAAAAAAGCTGTCATCTTACCAGTCAGTGCACCTTTCCATAGTACTTTAATGGCTCCCGCCGCTAAAAAACTTTCTGTCGAATTGGACAAGGTAGAACTTCACGACGCGGCTTTTCCGATTGCGGCAAATGTCAACGGTGAACTTGAAACTTCAGCAGAAGATATAAAAAATAATTTGGTGGCGCAAGCTGATAATCCAGTCAAATGGATAGCTTGCGTCGAGGCGATGAAAAATTTTGGCGCGGAAATTTTCATTGAGTGCGGACCGGGCAAAACGCTTTGCGGGTTCAATCGGCGTATTGATAAAAAAATTCGTAGCTTAAACGTAGAAAATATTAACAGCTTGCAAAAAACTTTAGACGCATTAAAAAATTTCGGTTGATTCGCTAAGTTTATAAGCGTTCAAAAAATGTAGACAAGCGAAAATCTTTGTGCTATATTCTGCAAACGGGAGGCGAAAGGTTGTAATGAGTTCCAAATTATCGGGCAAGGTGGCGTTCGTGACAGGAGCCTCACGCGGTATCGGACGGGCAATAGCTTTGCGGCTTGCTAAAGACGGCGCAAAAGTCGCGTTGAATTTCTCAAGCAATATTGCAAAGGCGGAAGAAGTTAAAGCGACGATTGAGTCTTCGGGCGGCGCGGCAATGCTCGTTCAAGGCGACGTTTCAAGTTTGGCAGTCGTGACTGAACTAATTAAAAAAGTTGTCGACGATTGGGGACGGCTGGACATTTTAATAAACAATGCCGGCATTACCCGCGATAATCTTCTGCTTAAAATGAGCGAGGACGACTTCGACAAAGTTATTGCCACAAATTTGAAAGGCGTCTTTAATTGCACGAAAGCCGTTACTAAACTCATGATGAAACAACGCGGCGGGAGAATTGTTAATATGTCAAGCGTCGTCGGACTCAAGGGCAACATAAGCCAAACTAATTATGCGGCGGCTAAGGCGGGGATAATTGGTTTCACGAAGTCGGCGGCGCGGGAACTTGCCTCGCGTGGTGTGACGGTTAACGTAATTGCGCCAGGCTTTATCAATACCGATATGACTGCCGCGCTTAGCGAAAAAGTTAAGGAAGTTATGATGCAAGAGATACCTGCGGGAAGAATGGGAACTCCCGAAGACGTTGCCAATGCAGTAGCGTTCTTGGTATCAGATGAGGCGGCGTATATCACGGGGCAAGTTCTGTCGGTTGACGGCGGAATGGCTATGTGAACGCGGCTTTGAAAGGAGGTGCTACGCGTGTCAACGTTTGATCAGGTTAAAAAAATCGTCAAAGAGCAACTTGGCGTCGAAGAGGACGAGATTCAGATGAGCTCAACTTTCGTCGATGACTTAGGAGCCGATTCTCTGGACATAGTCGAATTGATTATGGCGTTCGAGGAGGAATTCAATATCGAAATCCCCGACGAAAAGGCCGAGAAAATCAAGACTGTGGAAGATGTCGTTAAGTACATAGACGGAGAAACCAACGCTTGATTTAGTGCATAGTGGTTAGTGGTTAGTGGTTAGAAAAAGCCAATCGCTAATCACTAATCACTAATCGTTTTTTTGGAGAGGATTATCCGTGAGACTACCGGAACTTAAAATAGGAAATAAAATAGCAAAAATCCCAATCGTGCAGGGCGGCATGGCAATAAGGCTGTCAACTGCGCGGCTTGCGGCGGCGGTCGCTCAAGAGGGCGGTATCGGCTTAATTGCGGCGTCGGGCATGGCTCATGAAGAATTGCGCTACGAAATAAAATTGGCACGTTCATTGACCGACGGCATAATCGGGATAAATATAATGGTCGCGGCAAGCGATTTCGCGGGCATAGTTCATACGGCAATGGACGCGGGCATTGATTTAATCGTTGCGGGCGCGGGTTTTTCGCGTGATATTTTCGGGCTGGGCAGGGAGTCCGGCACGCCGATAGTCCCGATAGTTTCCTCTGTCAAGCTGGCAAAAATTTCACAGAAACTGGGAGCGGCGGCGGTCGTCGTCGAAGGCAAAGAGGCGGGCGGACATCTCGGAACGGATATTTCTGTTCGCGAGCTGATTGAACCGATTCGCGCCGCAGTAGATATTCCAATCATAGCGGCGGGCGGCGTGCTAACTGGTAAAGACATTGCCGACGTATTAAAAATGGGAGCAAACGGCGTGCAAATGGGCTCACGTTTTGCGGCAAGTCTGGAATCAAACGGCGCACCGAGCTTGAAAGAATATTATCTTAAGTCGCAACCGGAAGATGTCGTAGTAATTAACAGCCCTGTAGGCTTGCCTGGTCGAGCCGTGCGGACGCCCTTTTCTAAACGAGTAATGGAAGGCAACGTTCCGCCCAAAGTTTGTGACTCGTGTCTTAAAGCTTGCAAGCACAATTTCTGTATCGTCCGAGCGTTAACACGTGCTCAACAAGGCGATTTGGAAACGGGGCTTGTGTTTACGGGCGAGTACATGCCGCGAATCAAAGAAATTTTGCCTGTCAAGGAAATTATCCGTCAACTAGTAACGGAGGCGGAAAAATTTTATAAACTATAAAAAAACCCTCCCAACGGGAGGGAAATTTTTTTGTCAATCGAAAAATAGCTTGAATACCGACTCAAAGTTTTTGTGTGCAGATTGCCAGACAGGTATCATTGACACGCCGAAGAATAAAATTAAATTCAGAATTACAGCCGCCAGAGAACGTTTAATTACAGAATAAAACGCCAACATGACACATACACACCAAATCGCCAGTTGCCAAATCTCGACGATTAGCGCGTCTTTATATGACGAATAAATCAACACGCCCGCCACAAGTAAAATTATAATCGACAGCGCGAGAATCCATTTAAAGCGCGTCGTCATGTGGAAAATCCCGTTGCCGTTCTCGTCCTTTACTTCATCAAGCGACGTTACGTCAAATCTTGCGTCGCCCTCGTTACGTGTTTTCAATTCGGGACTTTTATTAAAATCGTCGTCGTTCATAAAATCGCCTCCCACTTGAAACGATTTTAAAATGACGCCCGCTCTTAGTCAAGAGATTAATAATAGGAGATGATTCAATGTTAAAGTTACGTCCGCGCAGATTGCGTCTTAATGAAAATTTACGTTCAATGGTTCGTGAAACAAATTTATCCGTCAAAGATTTAATTTATCCGATATTCGTCGTGGCAGGGGAAAATGTTCGCGAAGAAATTCCCTCCATGCCCGATTGTTATCACTTGTCCGTTGATAATGCAGTTGAACTTGCTAAAAAAATTTTTGCGCTGGGAATTCCCGCCGTTGAAGTTTTCGGCTTGCCCGAATATAAGGACGAAATCGGCTCCTCCGCGTGGGATATGAAAAGCCCCGTGCAACGCGCCATTGCCGCCATTAAAAGTGCAGTGCCCGAATTAATTATTGTCGGCGATGTTTGTTTGTGCCAATATACAAGTCACGGGCATTGCGGTAAACTTTGCGGGCATTACGTCGACAATGACGAAACTTTAAAACTTTTGCAGAAAGTTGCTGTCAGTCAAGCGGAGGCGGGCGCAGATATTGTTGCTCCTTCCGATATGATGGATGGAAGAATTGCCGCCATTCGCGACGCCCTCGACGAGAAAAATTTTCCCAACGTGTCAATTATGAGCTACGCTGTTAAATACGCCTCTGCTTATTATGGACCTTTCAGAGATGCGGCGGATTCGGCTCCGCAATTCGGTGACCGGAAACAATATCAAATGGATTTTGCCAACAGCCGCGAGGCTCTTAAAGAAGTTGAACTCGACCTTGCAGAGGGCGCGGATATTATCATGATTAAACCTGCGCTTGCTTATCTGGATATTGTCAGCAAAGTTCGTGAACAAATTAATCGCCCCGTTGCAGTTTACAATGTCAGCGGCGAGTATGCTATGGTTAAAGCCGCCGCTAAAAACGGTTGGATTGACGAGAAACGCATTGTTGTCGAAAACTTAACCGCTATGAAACGAGCCGGCGCAGACATAATCATAACTTATCACGCTCTCGATTTTGCTCAATATTAAGAAAAAAATTTTTAGCGTTGACAGTGGGCATTAGTTGTATTAATATTCCAATATGTAACAATAATCACACAGACAATTTGGAGGAGGAGAGATTAAAACTTTTCGCAGTCAATATAAAAATTTTATAGGAGGAAAAAAATTTATGAGCAATGCAGAACTTGATCTTCAGGCTCTTATAAAAAAAGCCGAAGCGCAAGAAAATTTCCCCGAAGTCCCGCTTGACGAATTCACGCCGCCGACTTATGACGAGTGGAAAGAAGCGTGTATCGCGCTGTTGAAGGGCGCACCGTTCGAGAAAAAACTTTTCACCAAAACTTATGAGGGCATAACATTTAGCCCGATGTATTTCCACGCAAACACCGAACCGATTCAACCCGCTAAATCTTTCCCAGGCATGGGCGATTATCTGCGCGGCGTAGAGGCAAATGGTTACGTCAACGCGCCGTGGGGTATCGCGCAAGCTTGCGACGAAACATTCCCTAAAGAAAACAACGAACTCCTTAAACGTGAGATTGAAAAAGGCTCCACGATTTACAACGTCAAAGTCGATTGCGCGACCCGTAAAGCTAAAGACGCCCGCGAATGTGAGCATATTGGCAAAGGCGGCGTGAGCTTGACAACTCTCGGCGACGTTACGGCTTTGCTTAAAGATTTGAAGCTTGATCAATATCCGCTTTACGTTTACACGGGCGAAAGTGCACTGCCACTCCTCGCGTTGATTGTTGCGGCTGTCAAGAAAAATGGCGGCGACGTTTCCAAACTTAAAGGCGTTATCGGCGCGAATCCCATTTGCGAATATGCCGCTAATGGTTGGCTCGGTCAGGATTTGGATAAACTTTTCGACGAGGCGGCAACCTCTGCTAAATGGGCTATTAAAAATGCTCCCGCTGTCAAGACGCTTTTTGTTAAAAGTGACGTGTTCAGCGACGGCGGCGCAAATGACGTTCAAGAAATCGCTTACACGTTGGCAACGGGCGTGGCTTATCTTAGAGCACTGCTTGAACGCGGCTTGACGATTGACGAGGCGGCAAGTCAAATTATGTTCGGCTTTTCTATGGGCGCAAATTTCTTCATGCAGATTGCCAAGCTCCGCGCGGTTCGCCCCATTTGGGCGCAGATTGTCAAGGCTTTTGGCGGCAACGAAGAATCCCAGAAAATTCACATTCACGGACGCCCCGCCAAATTCTTTAAGACCGTTTACGACCCGTATGTAAATATGCTCCGCGACACGACCGAACTTTTCAGCAGCGTAGTTGGCGGCGTAGACAGTTTCGAGAATTCTACGTTTGATGAGCCTGTTCGCAAAGGCGACGAATTCAGCCGTCGTATCGCTCGCAACATGCAGATTATCTTGCAAGAGGAATTTGGACTGTTGCAGCCGATTGACCCCGCTGGCGGTTCGTGGGCAGTCGAAACTTTAACCAAACAGATTAAAGAAAAAATTTGGGCGGAGTTCCAAGTCGTCGAAGGTGAAGGCGGCATTGTCGCCACGCTTAAAGAAGGCTATCCGCAAGACGAAATCGCTAAAGTTTGTGACGCTCGTTTTAAGGCGGCGGAAACTCGCAAGGATCGCATTGTCGGCAACAACATGTATCCGAACATGACAGAAGAACGCATTGACGCCCGCGCAGAATCTCAAGCCGAAAACATGAAAGTCCGCAAAGTTACGATTGAGGTTTATCTTGAGACCGTTGACGCAAAAGACGCGCTCGCTAATATCAAAGCTGACGACGCTGAATCTGTTATCGCGGCGGCTGAAAAGGGCGCAACCATTGCCGAAATCAGAAAAGCTTTGGGCACCGCTGAAGTTGCAGAGATTAAAAATATCGAGGCTCATCGTTGGAGCGAACGTTTCGAGGCTCTTCGCGAAAAAACCGAAAACTTCAAAGCCAAAACCGGCGACAACGTTAAAATTTTCCTCGCGAACATGGGACCTATTCCGCAACACAAAGCCCGCGCAGATTTCACTACTGGTTTCTTGCAAGTCGGTGCGTTCCAAGTTTTGGGTAATAACGGCTTTAAAACTGTTGACGACGCGGCACAAGCGGCTAAAGAATCTGGCGCAGATGCAGTTGTAATTTGCTCCACTGACGCCACTTATCCCGAAATTGTCCCCGCGCTCGCCCCGAAACTTCATGAGGTTTTGCCCAATGCGACGGTTTATCTTGCCGGCACCGCTCCCGCTGAACTCGTCGAAACTTACAAAGCGGCGGGCATTGACGATTATATTAACGTTAGGGCGAATTGCTACAAAGTTATCCAAGCACTTCAACAGAAAAAGGGGATGTAATAATGGCAAGTTACAACAATCCGGATTTCACGCAGATTGGTCTGAGCGACGCCCCGGCTTCTGACGCGGCGGAGTGGAAGGCTAAATTTGAGAAGGCGGCTAAGGAAGATTATGACAAGCTCATTTATAAAACTATGGAGCACGTCCCCGTTAAGCCGCTGTACACGCATGACGAATACGAGCACATGAATCATTTGGACTTCGTAAGCGGCATTCCTCCGTTCCTGCGCGGTCCCTATGCTACGATGTATGTTTTCCGTCCGTGGACTGTTCGTCAATACGCGGGCTTTTCTACGGCTGAAGAATCCAACGCTTTTTATCGCCGCAACCTCGCCGCAGGTCAAAAGGGTTTGTCGATTGCATTTGACTTGCCGACACACAGGGGTTACGACGCTGATAATCCCCGCGTTTTCGGCGACGTTGGCAAGGCGGGCGTTTCTGTTTGCTCAATGCTTGACATGAATATTTTATTCAGCGGCATTCCCCTTGACCAAATGTCCGTTTCTATGACAATGAACGGTGCAGTTCTTCCGATTCTGGCGTTCTTTATTCAGAGCGGCATTGAACAGGGCGTTGATAAGTCAATCCTCAACGGCACGATTCAAAACGACATTCTTAAAGAATTCATGGTGCGCAACACCTACATTTATCCGCCTGATATGTCAATGCGAATCATTGGCGATATTTTCGAGTACACGACAAAATATATGCCGAAGTTCAATTCGATTTCAATCAGCGGTTACCATATGCAAGAGGCAGGCGCACCGGCTGACATTGAGCTTGGTTACACGTTGGCGGACGGTCTCGAATATATTCGCACGGGCATTAACGCCGGCTTGAAGGTTGACGCCTTCGCAAAACGTCTTAGTTTCTTCTGGGCTATCGGCAAGAATTACTTTATGGAAGTTGCTAAAATGCGTGCGGCTCGTGTCCTTTGGGCTAAAATCGTCAAGCAAATGGGCGGCACCGACGCTAAGTCAATGGCTCTTCGTACTCACTGCCAGACGTCCGGTTGGTCGCTTACGGCGCAAGATCCGTTCAACAATATTTCCCGCACGGTTATGGAAGCAATGGGCGCGGCTCTCGGTCATACTCAATCCTTGCATACAAACGCACTCGACGAAGCTATTGCATTGCCGACGGACTTCAGTGCACGTATCGCCCGCAACACCCAACTTTACATTCAAGACGAAACCTCCGTTTGCAAGATTATCGATCCGTGGGGCGGCTCCTATTACGTTGAAGCTCTCACCAATGAAATTATTCGTCGTGCTTGGGCGCATATCCAGGAGATTGAACAACTCGGCGGCATGGCTAAAGCTATTGCAACCGGCTTGCCCAAAATGCGTATCGAAGAGGCGGCGGCTCGTCGTCAAGCGCGTATCGACTCCAATAACGAAACGATTGTCGGCTTGAATAAATTCCGCCTTGATAAAGAAGATCCGCTCGAAATTCTTGCCGTCGACAATACTGCCGTCCGCAATGCACAGGTTGAACGCCTTAACAAACTCCGCGCAGAACGTAACGAAGATGATGTTCGTGCCGCACTTGAGGCTATTACTAAAGCGGCTGAAACTCGCGACAATGGCAACTTGCTTGAATGCGCTGTTGAGGCGGCTCGCGTCCGTTGCTCGCTCGGTGAAATTTCTGACGCTGTAGAAAAAATTTCCGGTCGTTATCAAGCGACAATTCACACGATTAGCGGCGTTTACTCCAGCGAGTTTGGCGCACAAAATGAACTGGATAAAGTTCGCGCCCGCGCAGATGAATTTGAAAATCTTACCGGTCGTCGTCCAAGAATTTTCGTTGCAAAGATTGGTCAAGACGGGCACGACAGAGGCGCAAAAGTTATCGCGTCTAGTTTTGCTGATATGGGTTGGGACGTTGACGTTGGTCCGCTCTTCCAAACTCCGCAAGAAGCCGCGCAGGACGCTGTAGATAACGACGTTCACATTGTCGGATTCAGCTCGTTGGCGGCGGGGCATAATACGCTGTTGCCTGAACTCGTAGACGAACTCAAAAAGCTCGGTCGCGAAGATATTCTGGTTGCAATCGGCGGCGTTATCCCCGTTCAAGATTATGATCACCTCTACAAGAGCGGAGCTGTTGCAATCTTCGCGCCTGGCACCAACATTCCTGAAGCGTCTGTAAAACTTTTGAACATTTTGATTGACCGCGCTAAAGAGGAAGAAGAAGCTGGCTGATTAAATTTTCTACATAAAAAAAAATTCAACCGTCAGGACAAAATGTCTTGGCGGTTTTTTTATCGTAAATTTTAGTTCAAAATTTTTAAGTCGTGATTTTATCTTTGAAAGCGTCGAATTTCTTTTGTCCGATGCCACGCACGTTTTTAAGCTCGTCGATTGATTTAAAATTTCCGTTTTGCTCGCGATAATCGATAATGCGTTGCGCGAGGGCAGGTCCGATACCTTTAAGCGTGGCAAGGCGTTCAGCGTCGGCAGTGTTTATGTTAACGAGGTCGCTTGAACTTGCAGAGGAAAAATTTTGCTCCTGAAATAAAATTTCTTTAGTAGGAATGTGAACATGTTGCCCGTCAGTGAGTTTTTCGGCTAAGTTGACGGCTTCGGTATCTGCAAAATTAGTTAAGCCGCCCGCTTTGTTCACCGCGTCGATAAATCGCAAATTGCCTGTGTCTTCGAGTTCGACAACAGAAATATTTTTAACTTGCCCCGA
This sequence comes from Selenomonadaceae bacterium, assembly GCA_017428215.1. Lineage (GTDB taxonomy): Bacteria > Bacillota > Negativicutes > Selenomonadales > Selenomonadaceae > Quinella. The sequence goes on along the minus strand of JAFRRH010000033.1, from coordinate 24,012 downwards.
AACGTAGACGCTGATTTTTTTAACTGGCGGCGTCGGGGGCGGCAATGCGGGCGTATCATCTTCCATTAAACCGATAAAAAACAAAATAAACAGCACGACGAGCGCAGAAATTCCGGAAACGATTAAAAATTTTTTCTTAGACATCGTAAGCGACGGGCGTCACATCGAAAATCGGCTCAAGATTTTTCATTTCGACCAGAACATCTTGCGGAATCGGATTATCGACAGTCAAAACCATTAAGCTTGTACCCTCAATCGAAGTTTTGCCGACTTGCATGCCCGAAATATTAACATTGTGCTTGGCAAGCAAAGTTCCAACCAAACCTATGACGCCGGGACGATTGATATGCGGGCAAATTAGAATTCTTGCATGAGGGTCAACATCGACGCGGAAATTATTTATGGAAACAATGCGTCCCTCGTTGCCAAAAAGCGTACCAGTCACGATATTTCCGTTTGCAGAAACCGTAACGAGATTTGCAAAGTCGCGAGAAAGCCCCGATTTAATTTCGGAAAGGTGAATGCCGCGTTCAGCCGCTAAAATATTCGCGTTCACCATATTGAGGTTAGTATCGAGCGCGGAACTTAAAATTCCCTTCAAAACGGCGGTCGAAATCAAACTGGAATTTATATCGGCGATTTTCCCGTTGACTTTGACTTGAACGCTGGAAATCGGATCCTTGCTCATGCCGGTAATCGTTCTGCCAAGTCGTTCTCCTAAATCAATGTAAGGTGCAAGATTTTCGAGGACGTGACTTGGAATATGCGGAAGATTTACGGCGGTGGCGACGGGTTTATTATTCAGTGCGTCGAAAATACCTTTTGCAACGTCAACGGAAACGCCGATTTGTGCTTCAACGGTCGAGGCTCCTAAATGCGGCGTTAAAATTATATTCGGCAAATTTCTAAGCGGCGAATCTTCAGCGAGCGGTTCATTTTCAAACACGTCGATAGCCGCACCTGCAATAATTTTTTCCGTCAACGCGGTTGCCAAATCTTTTTCGTTGATAATACCGCCACGAGCGCAATTTATCAGTCGAACAGTCGGTTTCATCGTGCGCATTTGCGGCAAGGCAATCATATCGCGAGTAGAATTTGTAAGCGGCATATGGACAGTAATAAAGTCGGCGATTTTAAAAAGTTCGTCAAGATTTACGAGACGTACGCCGAGATTTTTGGCGCGTTCAGCACTGACGAACGGATCATAAGCGATAACGTTCATGTCGAAAGATTGAGCACGTTTAGCGACGCCCGCACCAATTTTTCCAAGCCCGATAATCGCCAAAGTTTTATTCCTAAGCTCCACGCCGACGAATTTTTTTCTGTCCCAACCGCCGCTGTGCATAATTTGATTAGCTTGCGGAATATTTCTACTTACAGCAAGCATCATTGCGAAAGTATGTTCAGTTGCGGCAATAGTGTTTCCGTCGGGTGAATTTATAACGATAATGCCGCGCTCCGTTGCCGCTTGCACGTCGATATTATCTACGCCGACGCCAGCCCGCCCGATAATTTTTAAATTCGTGGCGCGTTCCAAAACGTCTGCTGTAACTTTGGAGGCGGAACGGACAATCAGCGCGTCGAACTTCGGAATAATCTCCAAAAGTTCCTCGTGCGAAATTTTATCGCGGACTTCGACGTTGAAATTTTTCTTAAGTAAATCAATGCCCTCGTTGGCAATGCCGTCAGCCGCCAAAATATTAAACGTATTCATTGTGAATCAATCCCCTTTAAAAAATTTATTCGGCATAATGCGTTCGCCGTTAATCTCGTCGATAAGATAAATTGGTCGGTGTTTGCTTTCGTGAAAAATTTGCCCGATATATTCTCCGATAATTCCCAGCGATAAAATTTGTATGCCGCCCAAAAATAACATTACAGTTATCAAAGTCGGATAGCCCGCCACAGGGTCGCCGTATAAAAGTGCCATTGTCAAAACAAAAAGCATGTAAAGCATTGCGCCGAATGAAATTGTTATTCCCAAAAACGTCATCAATCGTAGCGGTGCGGTCGTGTAGGAAGTCATGCCCTTCATCGCCAGATTGAACAGAGAAAAATAATTCCAAGTCGTAGTGCCGGCGGCTCGCGGTTGAACTTCAAACGGAATTTCTTTTTTACGGTAGCCAACCCACGTAAACAATCCCTTAGTAAATCGCTGATTTTCCCGCATGAGCTTTAACGCCTCAATGCACCGTCTATCCAACAAGCGGAAGTCGCCAACGTCGCGTTGCATTTCGTAAGACGTGCTGAATTTTTTCATGACGGCATAAAAAATATTTGCGCAAGTCCGCTTAAGCCAAGTTTCGCCTGCGCGGTCAACACGTTTTGCACAAACATCGTCATAGCCCTCGCGCCAATATTTAATCATCTCGGAAATTTTTTCGGGCGGGTGTTGTAAATCGGCGTCCATAATAATTATCGCGTCGCCGTCAGCAAAATCAATGCCAGCCATCATCGCCGATTCCTTACCAAAATTCCGCGACAGGCTGATATAAGTTACGTCGTCATGTTCAGCGGAAAGTTTCCGGAGCTTATCAAGCGTGCTATCGTGACTGCCGTCATTGACGAAAATATAATTAAATCGGCAAGCGGGAATTTTCTCAACGTGCGCTTGAACGGCCGGATAAAACATGTCGATAACTTCTTCCTCGTTGTAGCAGGGAACGATGATTGTAATTTTATCCATTCTTCCGCAATGCCTCCGCTAATTCTTCGGCGGTTAAAATTTTTTTCGGGAGCTTGAAACCTTTTCGGCGCAATCGTTCGGCAAGCTCGGCGGCAACGGGCACATTAAAGCCAAGCCTTTTCATTTCCTTGACGTCGGTAAAAATTTCTCGCGGCGTGCCGTCTCTGATAATTTTTCCGCTTTCCATAACAAAAACTCTTTGCGCTTGAGCCGCCTCCTCCATAAAGTGCGTTATGTAAATTATCGTCTTGCCCTGCGCGTGTAGACGTTTAACCATGTCCAAAACTTCGCGGCGTCCTTGCGGGTCAAGCATGGCGGTTGGCTCGTCGAAGACAATAATTTTTGTCTGCATAGCGATAACGCCCGCGATTGCAATTCGTTGCTTTTGTCCGCCGCTAAGTTTGCTCGGCGCGAATTTTTTATAATCGGTCATGTTTACGGCGTCGAGTGCCAAATCTACACGCTCGCGGATTTTTTTTGGCTCAATGCCTAAATTTTCTAAACCGAACGCAACATCATCTTCGACAATCGCCGCAACAATTTCGCTGTCGGGATTTTGAAAAACCATTCCAACATTTTCACGGACGCGCCAAATATTTTCCTCTTGCGAAGTGTCAAGCCCGTTGATAAAAATTTTCCCGTCCGTCGGCAAAAGTAATGCGTTGAAATGTTTAGCCAGCGTTGACTTGCCGGAACCGTTCGTGCCGATTATCGCGACAAATTCGCCCGCCTCAATCGAAAAGTTTATGCCGTCAAGCGCAACTTTATCGCCCGAAGAACTTTTGTAGACGTGCCGTAAATTTTCTACGCGAATCATTACTTAGCCGCAATCAACTCAATTTCACAGAGTGCGCCAGCCGGCAAATCTTTAACAGCTACACAACTCCGCGCAGGTTTGCTGATGAAATATTTTTCGTAAACCGCATTGAACGCCTTAAAGTCGGCAATGTCGGCAAGATAACACGTCGTCTTGAAAACTTCGCTGAAGTCATAGCCCGCCGCCTCCAATATCGCGCCCAAATTTTTACAACACTGCGCGGCTTGCCCTTCGATATTCGTCGCCACGATTTTTCCGACTACAGGGTCAATCGCAATTTGCCCCGACGTGTACAAAAGTCCGTTAACCTTAATCGCCTGACTGTAAGGACCGACTGCCGCCGGTGCTTTGTCCGTGTGAATAGCTCTCATTAAAATTCCTCCCAAAAATTATTCGTAGTCATCTTTCTCGCCGAAATGCTCAAGCAATGCGTCGTACATGTACAACAACGCAACTTGCATTTCCATTTCGCTCATTTCGGGCTTTAGTCTGCCGTAAAAACTCAATACCGCCAAATCGTTTTCCTCGTGAGCCTTGCGCAAATCATACGGCATTGAAACTTCGTCGTAAAGGTCAGCGTAGCTCGCGTTCGGATAATTTGCTCGTGCGTCTAAAATTTTTTGAGCAGTCTTCTCTACTCGCGGCTTCCACTCGTCGGCATAAAACAGCGGGAACGGAAACGCATTGTAGCAAATCGTGTTTGAATAGCGATAATCGTTGCGCAATCGCCCTGCAACCAACTTAACCCAAGCCATATGTACCGAACTCGTCAACACTCCGAATAAAAATAAATCTGCGTCGGGAACTGCGAATGCCAAATTGCTGACGATTGTATTTGCGTCCATCCAACCAATCGGAATGTAGCGGCGACGTTCGGAACTAACAGACGGCACTAAGAGATAATCGGTCGTCGGCTGTCTAATCCCTTGAAATAACATCGGCTTATCGGCGTCCTTACGAGTTTGCGCAGATTTGCTTTTTAATCTGAACTCACGGACATTTTTAGCGCGCTGATAGACAAGCGGCATTTTTCTAAGTTCATCGGGCGTACAATCGACTAACCACAGACAATAGCGTTCAATTCGACGAATAAATTCTTTTGAGCCGACGAACGGGCGAATAAATTTTTCCGCGTAGGGATTTTTAATAATTAATTCGTCGCGTTCTTCGGGCGTCAAGAGTAAATTTCCGTCGTCAGTTGGTTGCGAACCTTTAATCATATGCGGCACGCGGAAAAAAGGCGTCGGACGCGGATAAACGAAAATATCTGGACCGGGCAATAGATAGCCGTTAATGTGGTCAACTTCGATAAAGCCGTTGGGATATTTATCGTCGTAAATTCTAGGCATAAATTCACCCCCCCAAAAAATTTTCGCGCCCGCATATTAGCAGATTCGCGCCGCATTGTGAAGAGCTTCAAAAGTTTTTCAGATTGAACTGTTATATTGGCAGAAAATATTTTTAGGAAAGGAAGATGTCCCACGATGAGCGCGTTGAAATTTTTTACGGCAATCATTTGTATATTAACTATTTTTGCCGCGCCCGCGCAGGCGCAGAAAAAAATTCTCATCAACTCGGCAAGTCGTCTAATGCTTTTTTATGACGGCGACACTAAACTTGCGGTCTATCATCTCGGCTTAGGCAAAGTTGAGACGCCGACGCCAACTGGCTACTACAAAATTAACAGCAAGGAAATTAATCCCCCTTGGATTGACCCGAACGACCCCGAATACGAAGTTCCCTCTGGTCCCGATAATCCGTTGGGCTATCGTTGGATGGAATTTTCGGGCAACTATGGCATTCACGGCACCAATCGTCCGGAAAGTATTGGCGGCTACGTGTCGAACGGTTGCATACGCATGAACGAACGCGACGTTGAGGAACTCTTTGACGCGGTGGAAGTTGGCACGCCCGTTGAGATAACCTATAATCGTGTCGTAGTTGAGAAATCGCCCGACGGTGATGTTGTCTATTACATTTACCCCGACGGCTACGGCATGCAAGATTTAACTGTTGCCGACGTGACCAAATGGCTTGAACCGTTCGGCGTGCTGGCTTTTGAAAGCGATTACGACATTTCCCAAAAAATCGAGGCGTCCGACGGCGAACCAACTTATATCGGCAAGCCTTTCAACGTCGAGATTAACGGACAACTCACTCAACCGACCGACGCTAACAATACTCGCTTTTTTGCTAAGGCTGTCATTCGCGACGGAATAACTTATATGCCCGTCGTCCCCATTGCTAAAATTTTGCGGCTTAAACTTGAGTGGAATAAAAGTGAATCGTCGCTTAAAAGTCGTTACGGTAAAGTCGTTTGCTACGAGAAAAAAAATCAGCTCTATTGCAATGCCGACGACGCGCCAATACTTTTCAACATGGAAGGCGGCTTGCAGACGGATAAAGACGGCACAAAAATTTTCCGCTTTAAATCTCTGCCTGCAGTGACTACACCGACCACGCCCGACAAGCCTAAGACAGATAAGCCTAAGGTAGACATACCAAATCGCGAAGTAGACGCTCCGTTCAAAAATAAAGCCGACGAACCTAAGCCGGAAGAAAAACCTCCAACCGTTGACGAGCCTAAACCAGAGGAAAAATCCTTGCCCGCTGACGAACCTAAACCGGCGGAAAATTTACCTGATGACGAATCCATAAAAAAATCCATGCCAACCGAAGAGCTTAAACCAGAGGAGGCAAACGTATGAAAAAATTTTTGATAATCGACGGTAGCAGTGTTTTTTATCGTGCCTTCTACGCCATGCCCGCGCTTACTGCTCCAAACGGTAAACCAACGGGCGCACTTGTCGGCTTTGCAAACATTATCCTACGAATTTTGCGTGAACAATCGCCTGACTTGGCGGCAGTTGCACTCGACACCGCTAAGAAAACTTTTCGCAACGAATTATTTACCGATTACAAGGCGAACCGTCAAGAAATGCCCGACGACCTCGCCGCTCAACTTCCGCTATTAAAAGAGTTTATTGAATTGCTCGGCTTGAAAACCTGCGCGGCGGCGGGCTATGAAGCTGATGACGTTATCGGCACGTTGGCTACGCAGGCTTGTAAAGATTTTAAAGTTATAATTTTGACTGGCGACCGTGACGCGCTCCAACTTATCAATTCTAAAACGCGGGTTTTGCTAACGAGGTCTGCGAATACTGAACTTTATGACGAGAAAAGATTTATTGACGAGTACGGCTTTACGCCTGATAGACTTATCGACTACAAAGGCTTGCGCGGCGACACTTCCGACAATATTCCTGGCGTCAAATACGTAGGAGAAGTAACCGCAAAGAATTTGATTAAAGAATACGACACGTTGGAAAATGCGCTTGCCAATTACGAAAAAGTTAAGAGTAAAAAAATTAGCAACGCTTTAAAAAATTTCGCTGACGACGCGAAACTAAGCAAGCAACTTGCAACAATTATCTGCGACGTGCCCGATATTGTCTTCGACGCGGAGAATTTTAAAATCGAGCCAAAGTTTATTCAAATGGATAGATTTTGCCGCCGCTATGCTCTTCGCCAAGTCAAGAAAAAAGTTCACGAGCTTTTTGACACGGATAATATTTTATACACATCGACTAAACAATTTTTGAACGGCGACGAAATGCAAGCGATTAACTTTAAATTGATTTTTGCGTCGGAAAGTTTGATTATCGCCGAAATGAATTACTTCGCGATAAAAATTGCCGGCGGGGAAATTTATGCGGCTACCCGTTCAGATTTACAAAAAGTTTTTAACGAGTTCAACGGGAAAATTATTTTGAGCGGCACGAAAAATTATCTGCGCAGGTTTAAAGTTAACGACTTGGAAAAAATTTTCGACGTAGAACTTGCGGCGTATTTGCTTTATCCCGAAATGGACAGCTATACTTGCGAAACTCTTTTGCCGCTGGAATTCGACGGCTTGCAAATGTCGGATAACTCCCTTGCCGCGAATGTAACAGCTTTGGAGAAACTCGCCGCACTTTACGAAAAAAAATTAGCCGACGCTAACTTGACACGGCTTTACACAGAAATTGAATTGCCGCTCACGAAAGTTTTGGCTAAAATGGAGGAACGCGGAGTTGTCATCAACAAATCCGAACTCAAGAAAAAATCCGTCGAAATGTCCGAACGTATCACTGCGCTCAAAAATGATATTTACGAACAGGCAGGCGAAACTTTTAATCTGAATTCGTCTCAACAGCTCGCTAAAGTTCTTTTTGAAAATTTAAAACTGCCGCCCGTCAAGAAAACTAAAACCGGCTACTCAACCAATGCCGAAGTTTTAGAGGAGCTTAAATGGCGTCACCCGATTGTTGAGATGATTTTAAATTACCGCGTCTTGTCTAAGCTTAAATCTACTTACCTTGACGGACTCGGCAAACTTATCGGCGACGACGGACGAATTCACACGAATTTTAATCAGACTGTGACGGCGACGGGCAGGCTTTCTAGCTCCGACCCGAACTTACAAAATATTCCAGTACGCACCGACGAGGGCAGAGCAATTCGCGCACTTTTCGAGCCTGGCGCAGATTATGATTGTATTTTATCCGCTGATTATTCGCAAATTGAGTTGAGACTTTTGGCGCACATGTCCGGCGATGAAGATTTAATCGACGCCTTCATTAAAGGGCAAGATATTCACGCACGGACGGCGGCGGAAGTTTTCGACGTGCCGCTTGAGGAAGTTACACCCGAATTGCGCCGTAAAGCTAAGGCGGTTAATTTCGGAATTGTCTACGGTATCAGCGATTATGGATTGTCGCAGAACTTGAATATCAGCCGTAAAGAGGCGGGCGAATACATTGCGCTTTACTTTGAACGCTATCCCAGCGTAAAAGATTTTTTGGACATGACGGTTGCTCAAGCACATTTGCACGGCTATGTTACGACAATGTTTGGGCGGCGTAGATTTTTGCCCGATATTAACAGCAAGAAATTTAACCTACGCTCCCTCGCTCAACGCATGGCAATGAACACGCCCATTCAAGGTAGCGCGGCGGATATTATTAAAATGGCGATGATTCGGGCTGAAGAAAATCTGCGCGGCTTCAAAAGCAGAATAATTATTCAAGTGCACGACGAACTTGTCTTAGAGGCTAAAAACTCCGAACTTGCTGACGTTGAAAAAATTTTGCGCGAGGCTATGGAAAATGTCGTAGAACTTTCTGTGCCCTTAGTTGTCGATTTTCATAACGGGGCAAATTGGGCACTCGCTAAATAATTTACTCGTATTTTTTATCGCGCAGAAGAAAGAAACCAATAACGCCGTCAATGGCAACGAGCAACATAATATTTACGCCGAAAAATAAATTGGCGATAAAAGTTCCGATTATTATTACAATGGGCAGGATAAGTTTTTTAGAGAATTGTTTTTTTAGCAAGTCAATCGCCACGTTGAGTAAAAGAGCCGTCGCACCGCATTGCATTCCTTTTAATACGAGTTGGACATATTCATTTGACGCAACGAGATCATAAAACGTAGCAACGATAGTGATTATGATGAGCGGCGGCAAAACTGTTGCGAACATACCAGTTAAAGCACCGGCGACGCCCGCCATACGATAGCCAAGCATGATAGCAGTATTCACCGCCATAACGCCCGGCGTAGATTGCGCGATTGCCACCATGTTTAAAGTTTCTTCGTCGGTTATCCAATGATATTCGTCGACGTATTTAGCTTTAAGCAAGGGGATTATGACGTAGCCGCCGCCAACCGTGAACATGCTGACGATAAATGTTGATTTGAATAATAGCCAATAAAAATTTTTGTCCTTTTTAATCAAGATAAATTTCTCTCCTTGCTTAGAATAATTTTTTCCGCCTCGTCGAGTGTTAAAGCTTGCTCGTCAATTTTCAGCGAGTGCAAAAGTTGAGTTATCGGCGGCGGCTCCAAACCTGCGCGGCTTAAAATTTCCTTACGGGCGAAAAGTTCACGCGGCTTACCAATGAATAAAATTTCGCCCTGCGCTAAGACGACTACACGATTTGCAAAGCGGGCAATATCTTCCATGTTGTGAGAGACTAAAATTATCGTGACGCCGGATTTTTTTACCGCGCCGAAAATTTCTTTAAGCAGATTTTCTTTAGCTAGTGGGTCAAGTCCTGCGGTCGGCTCATCGAGGATTAAATATTTCGGTTTAAGTGCTAGAATTCCTGCGATTGCTACGCGCCGCCGTTGTCCGCCAGATAGTTCAAACGGCGAAACTTTTTTAAGCTCAGCACTAAGTCCAACTTGTCGCATTGCCTCTTCAACCCGCGCAGATATTTCCTCGTCGCTAAGTCCAAAATTTTTCGGACCAAATGCAATATCACTTTCGACCGTCTCTTCAAAAAGTTGGTGTTCGGGATATTGAAAAACGATTCCAACGAGGCGGCGAATTTTTTTATCAGCGACGTCTAAATCGTCAAGCTCAATCGTGCCGCTCGTCAACTTAATCAATCCCGCGATAATCTGAATCAGTGTCGATTTGCCGGAACCGGTGTGACCTGCTATTGCTAAAACTTCGCCTTCTGCCACATCGAAGGAAATATTTTTCAGCGCGGTTTTCTCAAAGGGCGTGCCCGTCATGTAAGTATAACTCACGTCTTTAACAGCAATCATTTTATTAAGCTCCAAAATTTTTCGTCATTATAACATAAAAAATTTCTGCCCTAAAGCGTGTTAAAGGCGGATTTTTTTTTTGCGTTGTGATATAATTTGCCGCGTTTAAAAATTTTCTAGAAGGTGTTGCGTTGGATAAAAAACCTAAACGGAACTTTTTGCCGATAATCTTCCTCGTGCTGTGCTTTACGGCGTCGGCGTTGGCGGGCGCAATGTTCGCGTCGTCGAGTTTGATTGATGATGAAAATCCCGTAAGGCGAATCGTCAACAACAACGAGGAAGAACTCATAAAAGCTAAAGACAAGTCGATAGTTTTAATTATGGGCGTGGACAAGCGCGAAGATGATGTTGGTCGTTCTGATACGCTGATGATTGCCACGATTGATCCGCGCTTTGACCAAGCTACTTTGCTATCAATCCCGCGTGATACTCGTGTAAAAATTCGCGGGCGCGGCTACGACAAAATTAACGCGGCTTATGCTTATGGCGGTGTTGGTCTCACTGAATCGACTGTTGAAAATTTTCTCGGCATTGACATTGATCATTACGTTATGATTGATACCAGTAGCTTTGTAAAAATTATCGACGCGATTGGCGGTGTGGATATTGACGTTGAAAAGCGCATGTTTTACGAAGACCCTTGGGACGACAACGGCGGACTTGTCATTGACCTCTATCCTGGGCAACAGCACATGGACGGCAAAACCGCTGTGACTTATGTGCGTTATCGTGACTCGGAGGGCGATATTGGGCGCGTGCAACGTCAACAGGCTTTTATGGCGGCGTGTATGGATAAAGTCACTTCGCCCGAAATTGTTCCGCGTATTCCAAAAATTGTCCGCGAAATTATTGACGCCGTTGAAACTGATATGTCCTTGCGTCAACTGTTGGAGCTTGCCGGTTCCCTTAAAGCCGCGCAACAAAACGGGCTTGAAACCGACATGGTGCCTGGCTATCCACTTTACATTGACGATATAAGTTATTGGATCCCCGACGTGGAACTTTTGAGAATTTCGGTTGCCGACGCGCTGGGAATTAGCGTTGACCCGTATTTGAGAGAACGTTTCGAGCGCGACGCCCGCGAATACAGAGATTCAATTCCCTCCGGCGCAAAAGATATTCCAGAAGGCGAGGATAATATCGGCTCTCCTGTGCGCAAAGGTCGTGAACGTCGCAGTAGTATTGACGAGCGGTCAAGTTTAAGGGAAAGCAGAACTTCCGATACGCGGAGAAATTCAACGAATTATTCTGACGAACGGTCGAGTTCAACTGAACGTGAAAATTATCCAGACGAACGGACAAATTCAACCGAGCGCGAAAATTATTCCGACGAACGAACAAATTCAACTGAACGCGAAAATTATTCTAGCGAACGGACAAGTTCAATCGAACGCAGAGATTCTGACGAAAGGACGAATTCAACGGAACGGCGCACTTACGATAGAGAGCAAACTAATCCGCTTGAACGTCGAACTTATGAGGAACCGCGAATTGAGCGGCGTACAATCCCGGAAGTTGACGAAACTTTTAATGAGCCGACACGCGACGAGGCTCCTAAAACGAGGTATTGATATGATTAATTTAACTGACGATTTATATTTGGGCGTGGGCAATCACAAGACAGTTTACGCCCATCCAACCGATAAAAATTTATGCGTAAAAATTCTTCATACGCCTGACGATCCCGACTTTGCTAAAGAGTCGCGCTATCGAAAAGCTTTGGGTAGCCGCGCAGATTCTATGACACTCCTAACTAAATATTTCGGCGAGGTTGAGACTTCAAAGGGCAAGGGCTATCTTTTTGAGCGCGTACTTGATTATGACGGGAAAATTTCTCAAACAATGCTAAATGTTCTTGACGACACGATTGCCGATAAAAAACTTTTGCCCGCGACGGAAAAACTTTTGTTGGACTTCAAGAAAACTTACTTCGACGAGAGATTTTTATTGGCGGGCGTTGACCCTGATAATTATTTAGTGCAAAGAACATCTCCGACTGAACGCCGCGTCCGAATCATTGACAATATCGGAATAGCAACTTTTATTGCTCTGCCATATTACTTTGATTACTTTGCACTCAAGCGAGCAAAAAAATATTGGGGACGTTTCGTTGATTTAATGCGTTCAGATTATGGGAAAATATTTTCGGAAGATTTTTTGAGAAAGTTGGCTGAAATGTAATGAATCGAACGACGCGGACGATTATAAAAATATTTTTAATCGCGGCGGTAACAGTCGGGTGCATTGCGCTAGCTTATTATTTAGGCTCGAATATAGCGGGGCACAAGTTAGCAACCGCCTCTGACAACATGAACTATTCGCGTTGGCTGGAAAAATATTTTACATTGACGCGGGCGGCGGGCTTAGCAAATGGACTTTGTGCGCTACTTTGGTTTATGGCGGCGAGATTTTTTTTGGAAGTTGACGAGGCGGCGGGCGCAGGCAAAAGAATTTTTTGGGCGGCGTTATTAATGGCGTCGTTGGCAGTAAGTTTAGGCGTTGCGCATTTCTATGCGCCGATTTTGGGCATAAAAATTAACGGAATAATTTTCGGACTATTCGCGGCAATTTTTACGGGCGTAGGTTATTGGCTGTTAACGATTTTCACGACGCCGCTTGCATTTAAGTACACGCCGCTTGGCGCACAATTTTTCGGGAGGCGGTTATGAGTTACTACTTTATATCAATCGGCGGCACCGGCGCAAAAGTTATGGAGAGTTTAACGCACATTTGCATAGCCGGACTTTTGCCCGAAAATGAACGACTTTATATCGCGGCGATTGATCCCGACGTTGGCAACGGAAATTTGGAGCGAACCTCGACCGCGCTGAATAATTTTGCCGCTTTCCAAAATTTTTCCGTCGGCAATGACACGCCGCTTTTCAAAAATAAAATTTCTATCGTGCGCCCATTTCCTTTTAACCCAACAGGGCACGATAAAAATCTTGACGACTTGATTGAGTTTTATCACCACAACAACACGCCCGTTGGCAAGCTTTACGAAATTCTTTACACAAAAAAAGAGCGCGACACGACGCTCAACGAGGGCTTTCGAGGACACCCGTCGATTGGTGCGGCAGTCCTTGCTAAAAAATTTGATGACGGCTCAAAGTTGACTGTGCAGATTGAAAAGATTATCGGCGAGGGCGAGTCCGTGAAAATTTTTTTAGCGGGTTCAGTTTTCGGCGGAACGGGTGCAGCAGGACTTCCGACGATTGCACGGCTTTTAAGAAATAATTTATCAGATTACGCTGACAGAATCTCAATCGGCGGCGCGTTGATTCTGCCGTATTTCAGCTTCACGCCGACGAACATCAAGGACGAACTTTTTGCCCGCAGTGAAAATTTTTTACCGAATACAAAGGCGGCGTTAAAGTATTATTCCGAGAAAGAAAATATCTTCGACGCGACATATTTTATCGGCGATTCGGTTATGACGCCTGTTGGGGAATTTTCCGTAGGCTCGGCGAATCAGCGCAACGAGGCTCATATCGTCGAACTTTATGCGGCATTAGCGGCGGCGGATTTTTATTCGCGACCAATTCACGCGCCAAAAATTTTTAAATACATTTGCCGACACGAGCGCGATAAATTTTCTTGGAGCGATATTCCCGCGTCGAGTGAACGCTTTGTTCAGTTCGCCAGATTTATTTTTGCCTACGTTCAACTGATTAAGCCGGTGCTTATCGATTTAGTTGCGGGCGACGCAAAAGCTTATAAGTATCCTTGGTTCGTGGACTTTTTAAAGGGTGTCGATATAACCGCACCTGACGTTGTGAATTTTAATTTTTATGCGGAGGCGTTCGCGGCGTGGCTCAAACAACTCGAAACTCTCAACGGGCGGGAAGTCTTTTTGATAAATCCCGCAATGTTTGAAGCTAACCCTGCGCGGCTCGTTGATAAAAAACTTTTCGCGGCTCTCGACGGCACAAAATCTAAGCTGACGTTCCACGAAATATTTTATCGCTTAACGGAGCCTTTCAAGTTCGATTCGACGGTTAAAGGCTTTGGAAAATTTTTACGGAGATTGTACGACGTTTGCGCAGTTTAACCTTGCACTGCCTTGCGTTTAGTTATGTAATTCCAAATCGTCACAATGGCGGTTGCAAAGATTTTCGCAATCATGTAATAAATGCCCGCCACATCGACGAAAAACCACATGCAAAGTTGATTAAGCCCCAGCCCGACAATACCCGTGCTGAAAAAAATTATTGCTCGCCGCGCAGATTGTTTTTGCGCATCTTTGAAGACGTAAATAACGCACAGCCAATAATTGAATACGACCGTTATGCTGAACGAAATTGCCGACGAGTACAGATAATAGACGCCGGCAAATTCTGTCAACGCGAAAAGTATTGAGTAATCCATAAGGAACGAGACGCCGCCCACGAAACAAAAACGGATTATTTCTAACATGCGTTCTCTTGTCATTTAATCAACTCCGCAAAATTTATCGATGAAATATTTTTCTCGGCAAGCAAGCCCAAAACTTTTGGCGAAGTCACAGTGGCAAGTTCTTCCTCGAAATTGTGCTCCCATTGGCAAAAGTCTTTTAAAATTTTATTGTCGGTGCCGGGATGAAGCATAACTTCTGTCGTGCCGTCTTGCAAGTTTTCAATCAAGTTGAGCATAAATTTTTCGCTAACAGATTCTCCTGCGACGATACCCGCGAAATGTTCGGGGGTCGCAAAATTTTTTTTATGCGCAAGATGAGCCGCAAACTTCGCCAACGAACCCAATCCCAATCGCCCTAAAAATTTTCCTAAGCTGTCTAATTCGCCGTCAAAAAGTTTTGTATTCGCCACGCGCATTGAGTTAATCCCTGCCGCCTCTGCCAACTTCAAAGTTATTTCCGTAATTCCTGGTACGTGGTGCAAATGTTGATGGCTGTCGAAGTGCGTTAATTTTAAACCTGCGCGGGAAATTTTTTCAAGTTGCGCGGCGAGTTCCGAGCGAACTTCTGACAATGAAATTTTTCCGCTCAAATATCGCTTGAGAAATTTTATATAATCGCCGTGAAAAACTCCCTCCTCCGTGACGAGCGTGGGAATTTCTTTTGGCGGCAAGACGGAGTTGCCATTTGCCAATGTGAAATGAATTCCGACACCTAAGCCGGAAATTTTTTTTGCAAGTTTAACAGCGTCGTCAAATGCCACGCCGCCCGCCATAAGCGTTGCAGATTTAAGACAGCCCGCATTGAACGCACGCTCGACAGCTTGATTTATAAGTTCGTGCCGCCCGAAGTCGTCTGCGTTCACGATTATTTTTTTCAAGTAAAAACCTCCTTACACTGCAGGAAAATCAATCGCCCGCCCGAATATTTTTTTAAAAATTTTATGGAGTTTGATTTAATGAGTTCAATGATAATAGCAGTTGTCGCCTTCCTGATTGACGCGCTAATTGGCGACCCGCGCAGTAAATTTCACCCTGTAGTTTTGATTGGCAATTTAATTTCCACGCTCGAAAAATTTTTGCGCCACGACCTCGACAACCCGATTAAAAAAATTCTTAAGGGCGGCGTCTTAGTTTGTATCGTCGTCATTTCAAGTTTGCTCGTCGGTGCGCTGATAGAATTTTTTACAAAAGATATTCCAAGCTACGCCGCGCAGATTTTTATTCAAGCGTTGGTGCTGAGTTTTATGATTTCCCCGCGCACTTTAGGCGACGCCGCTCGCGAAATTTATTTTTTGCTTGATAGAGAAAATCTCGCCCGCGCCCGTGAAAAAGTCGGCTGGATTGTCGGACGCGACACGCAAAATCTTAACGAGGCGGAAATTACTCGCGCAACAATCGAAACCGTTGCAGAAAATACCGTCGACGGAATTATTTCGCCGCTATTTTATTTTGCCATTGGCGGTTTGCCGCTTGCCGTTGCTTATCGCGCTATTAACACTATGGATTCTATGCTCGGTTACAAGAACGAAAAATATTTTTACTTTGGACGAGTGGCGGCGCGGTTCGATGACATTGCTAATTTTATTCCTGCGCGGCTGACTGGCATGCTTTTTATCTGCGCGGCAATGATTCTTAAACTTGACTACAAAAACGCCTTTAAAATGATGAAACGCGACGCCGCTAAGCACCCAAGTCCGAACGGCGGTTGGGCTGAGGCAACTGTTGCTGGCGCGTTAAATATTCGACTGGGCGGCATGAATTATTATTTTGGCGAACCGCACTTTAGAGCGTATATGGGGGAGCCGCATGAAAATTTAGAAGCGGTGCACATACTCGGCGCAATTCGCATGATGTACACCGCCACAATTTTATTTTTAACTTTCGCGTATCTGCTCGTTTAGTCAAAGACTTTTGGCAAAAGGTCGGCAATATCAATCGTTATCGGCATGAAGTAAAGCCCGCCTTTGGAAGTCTTGATAAAGTCGATAACTTTTTTAGCGAAATTAATATTCCAATCCATAGTCGGCTGAAAATCTTTCGGGAAGACGGCTTTATCTTTTATCTCCCAATAACTTTTGGAGCGATTACTCTGAACCGGTGACACGCCCCAATAAACTTCGTGCCCTTCAAGCAAATCCGCGTACATGTCCAGAAATCTCAAGTCAAAAAACGGTTGAGTAAAAAATCCAACCGCGCCCGCTTGAGCTTTGCGCTCCACGCGATAAAGTTCGTCGCGAATACCACTGCGATATTGGTCAATGCCGGCATAAACTTTTACGTCGGGCAACTCTTCGCGGAACTTATGAATCACGTCGATTGTCTCCGTCGGATAAACCGTGCGCGTTAAATCTTTGGGCGGGTCGCCGGCGATTATCAAAACTTCCTTAATTCCGAACTGGATAAAATCGTCGCGCATAGGGAGCGGCTTAGATAAATCAATATCCATAGCGCGGACGTGCGGAATCGTCGTGAGTGCAGGTTGAGTAATTTTAGCGGCTTGCCACGGGCGAAGCTTAAAACTCATCAAATCGGGAATATTTACGCAGTCAACCTGCGGATATTTTTTTATTACGTCGATGTCCGCTTGAAGGCTAGCCTCGTCACGCGGAATAATTTCAACGGCAATTCTTCCCATAAAAATTCCTCCAATTATAAAAGTCACGTGGGAATTTTAAATTGTTTTGGCGCAAGTGTCTACTAATTTTTTTAGTGATATTTTTTACAGTCGAAATGGATTTAGCAAAAAATTTTTTCGTCATATGTTGCACAGGCACTTGACAAAAAATTTTTTTACAGGATTATACGATTGAAGTTGTGCTGAAAATCACAGGAGGTAATGAAATGGAGAGGAGGACATTTTTAAAAATGATTTTAGGCGGCGGGTTGTTGGGATTTCTTTTCGGCGCGGGCAAGAGCGAGGCTGAAAAACTTTTGCGACCGCCTGGAGCTGTGTTCGAAGAAGAATTTTTAGCGACGTGTGCTCGTTGCGGTAAATGCGCCGAAGTTTGTCCAGTCGGTTGCATTAAGATTGCACACGGCGAGAAAGGTCTTGCAATCGGTACGCCGTATATCGTGCCCGTCGAACAACCTTGCAACCTTTGTATGAAATGTACTCACGTTTGTGCAACCGGAGCACTCAAGCCCGTAAAAAAATCAGAAGTGCGCATGGGCTTAGCGGAGATTGATACGAGTTTATGCTTGGCTAGGCAAGATCACGACTGCCGAGTTTGTCACACGAGTTGCCCGCAATACAACAAGGCGATTTGGCTTGAGAAAAACAAATATCCGACGGTTAACAAAGATTTTTGCACGGGTTGCGGCATGTGCGAGCACGTTTGCATTGCCAATCCAAAGGCAATTCACATTGAGCCGAGAGGTTGACGCGTCATGAGGATAAAAATTTTTCGGCGACTGATTCAAATAACCGCATTGATAATTTTGCTCCTGCCGATATGGTTCACGGATTTAATTTGGTACGGAACATACATTTCGGCGGAATTGGCTGGCGTTGATTTAACCGACCCACTCACGGCACTTGAAATAACTTTGGCAAGTAAAACAATTTGGACGCCGCTAATAATTTCCGCCTTGCCGCTTACTATCGTAGCAATTATTTTCGGGAGAATTTTTTGTAGTTATATCTGCCCGCTGAATTTTTTGTTAGAACTCTTACCAGTCAAGCGCAAAAAAATTTTACAGACACGGACGTTGCCAATCGTCTCACTGGGAATTGTGCTTGTGTTGTCGTTGATTTTGTCCGTGCCAATTTTTAACACGGCGTCGCCAGTCTTCGCGTTTATGCGTATGATGATTTTCGGCGTCGGCATTGAAATTATTTTATTAGCATTAGTAATCGGTGCGGCGTTTATCTGGGGGCAAAAAATTTGGTGCAGAACGCTTTGTCCACTCGGCGCAATTTACGGCCTATTGGGAGTTAAACGTCTGTTAAAAGTTTCTGTCGACCAAAAAAAATGCGTCCAATGCGGACGTTGCGAAAAAGTTTGTTCGATGGGAACGTCGCCGCTTAAAAATTCTTTTGAGGATAAATTTTCCTGCACGAATTGCGGCGATTGCATTGACACTTGCCCCAAAAAAGCTTTAACCTTTAAAAGGGGTCAACAGCTCCACACCTAAAGGCGGGAAGCTTGCAGCTGGACTGAAATCCGCCGCGTACGGCTGGTTGACTACAGCCCTGCAAGTTGCCTTGCAGCATTGAGGTTTCCCAAAACCGGGTGCCTTGGTGTTTCAGCACTAACCGTTTTCCCGATGGATTAATTATAATTAATCCTACAAAAAAATCAACAAAGGAAGTGAATAAACAATGGGTTTACTTGATAAAAAATTTAAGCTGAAGCATATCGCGGCGGCAGGTTTCGCCTGTATCGGATTGTTCGCGATAAGTTACGGCGTAATAGAGGCGACTAATCAAACGTCGTTCTGCGGTACGACTTGCCACGAAATGGATCCGATGTATCAAACTTGGCAAACTTCCAACCATAAAGTAGTTGAGTGCGCTGATTGTCACGAAAAGCCCGGACTTGCCGGCACGATTGAGAGCAAGTGGAAGGGCACGCAAGAATTGATTCTTCACGTAACGGGCAATGTTCCCGACCCGATTAAAATTGGCAATACCAACGACGTGAACTGTTACGTTTGCCACCAAGATAAAATTAAGGAACGGGAGCTTGCGCTTGAGCGTAAAGACCCGCACACCGAACGCCATTTTCAAGAGGGCATGAACTGTGTTAGCTGTCATACGGGCTTGGTGCATGACGAGATGAAGAATAAAGTTTTGCCGAGCCGCGACCGTTGTTATACGTGTCACCTTGACGCTATGAGCTCGCTTGTGAGGAGGGATTAAAATGAGTTTGAAATTTTCTAGGCGCGACTTTTTAAAATCAATCGCAGTGGCGGCGGCAATGTTGACAGCGGGCTGTTCTCCGAAGCGCGACACTCAACAAGGTCCCGTTAATCAAGTCGAGGCTGATAAATGGGTTAAAGGCGTCTGTAGATATTGCGGCACGGGTTGCGGCGTGTTGGCTGGCGTTAAGGGCAATAAAATCGTCACCGTCAAGGGCGATCCAGATTGTCCTGTTAATCGCGGGCGTTTATGCGTCAAAGGGATTTTGCTTGCTAAAATTATCGACACGCCCGACAGAGTTTTACACCCGCTGATTAAAAAGAACGGCGAATTTGTTCAAGCGACGTGGGACGAAGCACTGGATTTAATCGTCGCCAAGTACAAAGAGGCTATTGAGCAATACGGTCCCGATTCCGTCGGTTTTTACGGCTCTGGACAAACTTTAGCGGAAGAAACTTACACTATGCAAAAAATTATGCGGGCGGGCATTGGCACGAACAACATTGACGGCAATCCGCGAACGTGTATGGCGAGCGCAGTTGCTGGTTACATTACGACTTTTGGCGAAGATGAGCCAATGGGAACTTATGCCGACATCGAAGCGGCGGATACTTTCTTCCTAATCGGCTCAAATATGGCGGAGGCTCACCCCGTTTTATTCTCCCGATTGATTGATAGAAAAAATTCTAATCCCAACGTAAAAATTATCGTCGCCGACCCGCGTAAAACTCGCACTTGTGATATTGCCGATTATCATTTGCCGTTTATTCCGAGCCGCGACCTTGCGCTTATGAACGCAATGGCTTATACGATTATCGAGGAAAAACGCACCGACGAGAAATTTATCGCCGAGCATACCGAATTTGTTAAGGGCGCGGACGAAAAATTAACTTACGACCAATTCAAGGCGTTTCTGCAGGATTACGCGCCCGAAAAAGTTGCCGACTCTTGCGGAATCCCCGCTGAAACTATTCGCGAAGTCGCCAGATTATTTTCTGCGCCAGATAGAAATACAATGTCGCTGTGGTGTATGGGATTAAATCAGCGTACTCGCGGCGTCTGGGTTAATAATTTAGTTCACAATCTGCACTTGTTGACGGGTAAAATTTGTCGTCCAGGTAATACGCCGTTTTCTTTGACTGGTCAACCCTCAGCTTGCGGTTCCGTTCGTGAAACTGGCGGCTTATCGCATTTATTGCCCGCGCACAGAATGGTTGCCAATGAAAAACATCGTAAAGAGCTTGCTGAACTTTGGGGCGTCGAGAGTTTGCCCGGCAAGCCTGGCTATCATACTCTGGAAATGTTTAAGGCGGCAGTCACGGGCGATTTAAAATGTTTATGGGTTATGACGACAAATCCAGGTCAATCGCTTCCGAATTTAAATTATTATCGACCTGGCATGGAGAAAGTTTTCTTAGTAGTCTCTGAAACTTATCACCC
This sequence comes from Selenomonadaceae bacterium, assembly GCA_017428215.1. Classification (GTDB taxonomy): domain Bacteria; phylum Bacillota; class Negativicutes; order Selenomonadales; family Selenomonadaceae; genus Quinella. The sequence goes on along the minus strand of JAFRRH010000033.1, from coordinate 3,215 downwards.
GACGAGAACGAGCGAACTTGCCGACGTAGTTTTACCTTCCGCGCTATGGATGGAAAAGGAAGGCGTCTACGGCAACGGCGAGCGACGCACTCAACATATCGCACAGGCAATCAATCCGCCTGGTGAGGCTAAACCAGATTTATGGGCGATTATCGAGTTTGCAAAGCGTATGGGCTATGAAAAATTAGTTCCGTTTAATACGCCGGAAGAAGTTTGGAAGGAATATCAAGAGTGCCAAAAAGGTACGGCGATGATGCTGGCGTCCTATAAGCGACTGCGCGAAGGACACGGTTTTACTTGGCCCGTCCCCGATGATAATTCGCCCGAAACTTATATTCGCTACGCCGAAGGTTACGATCCTTACGTTAAGGCGGGCGAAGGCATTAAATTTTACGGCAAGCCTTCGGGACGCGCCATTATCTACGCCAGACCTCAACAGGACGCTCAAGAAATGCCCGATAACGATTATCCGTTCTTCCTCACGACGGGCAGAATTTTGGAGCATTGGCACACGGGCACGATGACTTTTAACGTTAAAGAATTAAAAACCGCCGTTCCCGAAATGTACGTTGAGATTCACCCCGACGACGCCGCTAAATTCGGAATTCGTGACGGTGATTTAGTTGATGTGACTTCGCGCCGCGCCACTTGCAAACTTAAAGCCAAAATTAACGGGCGCGGGCAACCTCGACCAGGTTTAGTCTACGTTCCCTTCCACGATCAAGTTATGGAGCGCATGATTAATTTCGTTTTGCTTGACGCTTTCGATCCAGGCTCCAAACAACCCGAATACAAAGTTTGCGCCGTGAAAATTGCTAAGGCTTAAAAATTTAGGACTGCAAGCCATTTGACCTGCAGTCCTTTTTTTTATTGTTCGTCAGCCGTCGTCACGTAGCTCGGATAAACGCCCAATACGCCGTCAATCTTTTCGAGCTTTTGGCAAATTTTATGCAACGCCTGTATATTTTCCGCCTCAATCAGCAAAATCATATCGCCTTCGGGTGTATCCTGTTGCCAACTTACTCCCAAAAAGTTTTCTAATTCGTGCTTGATATTTTCGCGCCGCGCAGATTTTATTTTTATTATCGTTCCTGAAATTGCCACACTACTAACCTCCCATGCAAAATGAAAATTGCCTTGAAAAACTTTTATTGCTATGATATATTTTTATTGGCAGGTCAGGTGACAGGCTTTCTCCTCGAAGAGAGGAGGTGACGTGTATGGATTTCTTCGATTGGATTAAATTCATTTGCCAGGTCGGGAACTTCGTCCTCGCGCTCATCAACTTCTTCAAGAGGAAGTAAAGCCGTCGGCCAAGACGGCTTCACTTCGTTTAACATGCAACATTCGTAGTACCATTAACGAGGAGGAAGTCGGTGCGCTACTACCAACGACCTGCCATTAAAATTTTCTTTTTAACCGCACAAATATTATCATGTCGGCAAAAAATTTTCAAGGCATAATTTCAACCGCGTATTTCCTTTACATTGCCTGCCGATTTTGATAAACTATAAAAAAATTCCGCAGGAGGTGGCATAAGTTGAATATCGGCGACAAAATTGTTTACCCTATGCACGGTGCCGGCGAAATCACGGGTCTGGAGGAAAATGAAGTTGGCGGCGTCCTCAACTCGTATTATGTTTTTCGCCTTCCTATGGGCAATCTGAAACTTATGCTGCCCGTCGACAAATTAGAGGAAAATGGTATTCGTGAACTTATTAATCCCGCGCAAGTAGCTGAAGTTGTCGACATTTTGAAGGCGGAAACGGAACTATTCAACGGCAGTTGGAATAAGCGGTTCAACATGAATCTTGAGCGGCTAAAGACAGGGAGTATTTTAGATGCGGCGGTAGTTGCACGAAATTTAACGCGGCAAAACAATAAAAAAAGGATTTCAAGCGGCGAAAAACGTTTGCTGGACCTTTCACGACAAATTTTAATTAGCGAATTGGTTTATGTTTGCAATAAAACGCCCGAAGAGGTTACGAAATGGATTGACGAGCTAATTAACACGCGAACTATAGATGACAGCTGAATATCATTGAAGGTAGTGGGAAAAAATTTTTATAAAAAAATACCAAGCGAGAAGTTAGAAGGGCAAGCGTCCCACGAAAATAATAGAGAACTCGCAATAAATTAAACCCCAATTCTGCAAAAGCATAATCCATTTTTTTGTAACAAGTTAGGTGGCAAGGAATAAGGATAGTGATAGGTAACTCTTGGAGATAATCTCCGAGTTTTCTCCCACTCAAAACCGTGCGTGCACATTTCCGCGCGCACGGCTTGCCATCTGTTTTCTTACTTCAAGTGTTTACGGTACTTTTCAAATCGTTTGTCAAGGTCTTTGCCGTAGTGCAGTTGTTTATGGGTTTCTGATGCGATAAGTATCAGATTGTCCAATTCATTGGTGCCGCCTCTGGATAACGGTATGACGTGGTGCACTTCCATATTGAGTGGGTCTAGTGGTCTTTTTGTTATTGCGTCCGCGCCTTTTTGCCTTGTACATAGGCTCCAAATATATTAGAATGCTACTCCTATTGCTTTATCTTATTCTCTTGAATTTAGCAGTTCTCGTTGATTTATCCATTTTGAGCTGAAGAGGTATTCCTTAAAGGAAATAAGAGTAGCTTTACGCATTGCCCACATATCGATATAAATTCTTTCACGTTCGTTGCCGTAGTAGTATTTAATGCCGTCTTTTCTGAGTACACTACTTTTACTTCTGTAATACAATTTTCCCGATACCGCTTTGAGCAAATCTTACAGATTGTTGACAATATCAAAGTAGTTCAATACCCCACGGAACCATTTCATAAATTCTTGGCATTGAGCATAGGTGTTAAATTTGAATTGCTTTAATCTGGCGGCGTATTCTTTGTAGTCGTCGATTAGAACCCATACCGAATGACCGCTTTTAACTATTTTGAATCAGAGGAAATGAATTTCGTTATGTCTGTAGTGACGTTTGGTTTCATTGATTTCTATATCCAATTCGTTAACCAAATCGATGAGGAACAAGACAGCAACGGCGATACTTTTCAGGAGGCAAACTATGCTGACGACCTTCCATTTTAGGCAATGGCATTAACTTAACGAAAAGGGGAAAAGAATTTATGATAGTCCCGAAAGGACTGTTATAAAATGAATCCGATAGAAAAGTTACAGGCAATTCTTAAAGAGATGGATAGCAATAAAAATCTTTATGTAACTAATCC
>JAFRRH010000032.1 GCA_017428215.1 Selenomonadaceae bacterium | reverse complement strand
GTCGTTGAACGCTTTTTCTTGCGGATAAAGACTCGTCGCCATATCGCAACTCGTTATGACAAATTAGCTGTCTGCTTTCTCAATTTTGTTATTATATCTGCTCTTTTGATTCAACTTTAGAGTTTACCAACACGCTCTAGATATGCGCGAACTTCTGAAATACAGAGACAGTGAACAAGCGATTTATGGAGCCTTCCAATACCTTTGGAGCCTCTGGACTAAACAGAAGGGCAAAGACGCTATTACAAAAGAAGACTTAGACCCATTAGACGCTCAAATTCATCACGTTAAACCATTTTCAAAGGGCGGTTCAAACAATCTCGAAAATCTTATTCTGGTTAGCTCAAAGACACACTACTTGATTCATCACGGAAAAGACCTTGACAAACGATTTGAAAAGTACCGTAAACACTTGAAGTAAGAAAAATAGATGGCAAGCCGTGTGCGCTGAAAGGTGCACGCACGGTTTGGAGTAGGGGAAAAGGTAGCGATTACCTCAAAGCCTTACCTATTCCTATTCTTAACGATGAGTAATCCAAAAAGAGATGATCGCGGCTCTACTTTGACCTCCTGCCACTCTTTTAACGTCGCCGATTGCGATTATAACTGCTGCTGTTCGGACTACGCTCGCGACAATGTTACCTTTATCGTTTTCACTGCTTTCGACACAAACATTCCCGAAACGCTCAATAATCGGAAAACCACTCGCCAAATTTTCATGTATAAGCCTTATCACAAGCAAAAACAACTTCCAAAGAATTTGGACACACTTAAGTTAATCATCGAAATTGACCGACACGGTTCCAACGACGCTGTTTTTTACAACTGTGCCAATCCTGACTTCGAGGAGTATATTGCCAGTAAAGGATTCAAAACCGCGCAGGGTTCCTTCTCCGACATCTCACTTATCGCACCCGAACTGGGGATTGCCGCCGTCAATCTTTCCTCCGGATACTATCATGCTCACTCTCTACACGAGTTTATTAACCGCTCTGACCTTGATAACACCATTCAAAAAGTAATCAAAATTGTTTCCGACGTTGCCAAGCCGGATTTCCCTAAATTTGAGTATATCGCGGCTTCTACTCAAAATTATACTCCTAGAAAAAAGGGCTGTAACGACAAGCCGCTTATTTGTGAGTCTTATTTTTACGAGAACCCAGATGACATTCCGTGTTCTGTGCCTGAAGAGTTGCATGAGCTTTACGAAGCCTTGTTGGATTTTTACTCCTCTACTGAACTTGAATCTTTTCGCCAAGAGTACGGCAATCAAATTATTCCTCAACTTTATCGTGAAGTTCTTGATTCCTATTACAGCTATCCAATATCTACTTGACAGGAAAATTTTTGACTCTCGGCTTTGTCGAGATTTTTTTCGGCTTGAGGTAAGAATTATTTTGTCATTGATACTAAGAGTGATAATTTTCAATCCTAAGTCAAAGCAAGATTTTAGAAACACTGCTATAATTACTAAAAACTTTACTTGTCGCTTACTAGGCGACAAACCTAGTCTACAATCAGATATAATATCAAAAAATATTCAAATGGTGATTATATGAACGGAAAACAAGATTACATTCAACAAAAAATAAGTTCGGCTACGAGTACACTCATTGGTAGTGCTTTGGATAACATCATAGGGGATCTTCCACAGGATTCTAGGAAAGAGTTCCTTGAATTGCTGGTTAAGATAGAAGAGGAAGGCATCGACGCCATATTGGAAGATTATCAAAAGCAAGTTGAACGCACGGCTTATGAATATGCGGTTCAGCTGGCTACCCGTCATACTGAAGCCACTCTCAAACGGATCCAACAAAAACTTCCTAGAGGAAAAACTCGTGACAAAGTTTTTGCCGCTTTAAATGAAATGGCAAACAAAGGGATTGAAAGTTTCTGTAGCGGGAAAACTCTTGAGGAAGTCAAAACAGAACTCGCTGAAATAGGCAAAACTCATCTCAAACGTTACATTGAAGAACAGGCTCACGTTTATAGCAAAAGTGCAGGGAAGCAAATTTATATGCGACTCAAATTTAGGGGACGTGGTTCTCGTAAAACAAACCGCTACTTAAGGAACGCTACCGATTTATTTGCAAACGAGTTATCCTTTCAAATTACAGACAATCTCGGAGCTTGGATTGACGGAAAACAAGATTTCGTTGACGCGGCAGGTAATATAGTTGTCTACACTGGAAAAAATACCGCTGTTGAGTATACCAAGCAACACGGCGCAGAACTTGCGGCTGAAGCAATCAAAGCTTTGTCGGAACGCGCTGAAAGAGAAATTAAAAATGAAATGCTCCGCAATGGAACGGTCACCGTTCTAAATAAGCTTGCCGATTCAAAAACCCTAACTGGTGTTGCCGGAGCAGTCTACGATTTAAGTAGCACATTCAAAAAGCTGATAAACGGCGAGATTTCCAAAGCTGAATTTCTGCGCGAACTCGGTGAAAAAGGTACAGGAGCTGTCGTTTCAGGTGTATATGCTTCGTTAGGAACAATGATTGGCACGGGAATAGGAGGACCTTTAGGCGGTGCAATCGGCGGCGCGATTGGTTCTGCTGTCGGATACTTCGCCAATAGTTTGCTTTACGGTTCGGTCTTGAAAGCGTTTGAGGATGCCGAACTTGCTCGAAAACGCTACGAGACTATGCACGTCTTCTACAAATATTACATCAACGAGATGGAACGTCAACGGCAAGAGTTCGAGCGTAAGGTTGCGCAATTCTTATCTAATCGTCAGCAGGTGATTGATAGGAGTTTGAATCAATTCGAGTACGCATTAGAAAAAAGAGACTTCGACTCCATGAATGCCGCGCTCAATAATATTGCTCACGAATTCGGCGGCAAGTTGCCTTCGCGTGAAGATATAGCAAATCCGAATTACATACTAGAATTATAAATTTGAAAATTTGAGGAGGAATTTTTATGGCAATACCATTTTTAGCAGTCATCGTTGGTGGCGTAGGAGTTGTTGGAGTAGCAACAGTTGATGATGCTCGTACAAAGATGAACAGAGCCAAGGAAATCAATCGTGATGCTCAAAGAAAAGCGGACGCCGCCAAAGCAAGACATGATAAGACCCGCAAATCAACGGACGACACTTTGACCAATCTGGGCAAAACCAAAATTTCCATCATGGCAAGTAGCATGAATGACTTCGTAGAAAATTACAAACGCATAAGAAATGTTAATTTCAACGATAAGGTTGGACATGAGGAGTTGCGTAACTTCAATGAGGACTTTCGAGAACTTCAAAAGGCAAGTTTCAATGCCGTAGAGTTGGCGAAAGGCGGTGTTGGGTCAATCGCTGCTGGAGCATTGACGGCGGCTGGGGCTTACGGTACTGTTGGAGCATTAGCAACGGCGTCGACAGGCACGGCAATTTCAGCTCTTTCGGGCGCAGCGGCTACAAACGCAACTCTGGCATGGCTCGGCGGCGGAGCAATCGCGGCAGGTGGCGGTGGTATGGCTATGGGGACTATGGTTTTGGGCGGACTTGTTGCCGCTCCCGCTCTCATCATTACGGGCTTGTTTATGAGTTCTAAAGCAGATAAAGCTCTTAGCGAAGCAAAATCGCAATTAGACGAAGCAAAAAAGTACGCGCAGGATGTGAAAAATCTCTGTACGGTGATGGAAGCTATCAGCGCACGTGCGAATCAGATAGACAATTTACTGAACGATTTGAACGGCAAATTCCGCCCCGTAATCAATCAGTTGGCTACTCTCATTAGTAATCGCGGTACCGATTTTAACTATTATTCAACATACGAACGAGATTTCGTTCATTCAGCGGTTTCGCTCGCCAAAACAATTAAAATCGTGATTAATACTTCGCTCCTTAGGGAAGACGGTAGCCTTTGCGACGATGAAACACAACATGCACTTACTACCGGGCAAAAGATGTTGCAGACGATCAACTGACCATGGCGATAAATTTCAAATGTGACGGGTGCGGTCTTTGTTGCAGGCACATTGACCGCGTCCCACCGCTTAAAGATTTCGATACTGGTAACGGCGTCTGCAAATTTTTGGATACGGTGACAAATCGTTGTCGTATCTATTTTAATCGCCCTGACCTTTGTAACATTGCTGTCGGCTATCAAAAATATTTTGCAGAACTTTATACGGAAGAAGAATATCTTCGGCTCAACTATGAGGCTTGTGCTGAACTCAAACGTAAACATGCAAAAGAGGTTTCAGATGATACCAAAGCTTGACGTTCTTTTTCTTAACTTACACCGCCGTTGTCTGAACTACGAAGCGCGACACGGCGGCTTTTTAGGCATTTATTACTTGTCGGCGTTTCTGCGCAAGGAAGGTTACGAAGCCAAAGGTTTTTCAGGCACTTTCTTAGAAGGTACGAGATTTGTAGACGGATTTTGTTCTTCCGGCAACGTTTCAATGATTGGGCTTTACTGTGACTATGACAACGTGAACGAAAATATTTTCCTTAGCCGTCACATTAAGGAGCAATATAATCTGCCTGTAATCGTTGGCGGTCCGCAAGCTACTGCACTCGACGAAAATTTTTTCAATGAGTCAAAATGTGATACAGTTGTTTTGGGCGAGGGCGAATTAACCGTTCATGAATTGGCTCAGTTATTCCTTAATGGAAGCGGTGAGCTTTGGAAAATTCGCGGCATAGTTTATCCAACGGAAAGCGTGCTTGTAAAAACACCTGCGCGGTTGCCGATAAAAAATCTTGATGAACTGCCTTTCATTACGGAAGCTTGTTATCTTGAGCCGTATAAATTTCATAGCGGATTGAATATAATGACGGGGCGTGGTTGTCCTTTTCACTGTGCCTTTTGTCATGAAGGGATTGGCAAGGGGGTACGGTTCCGCTCTGCAGAAAATGTTCTTGCTGAGCTCGATGAATATCTCAAAGTTTGGACAGAAGATGAGTTATATTTTTCTTTCACGGACGACACGTTTACGCTTAACGCCGAGCGCGTAAAAAAAATCTGCGCGGGACTCATTGAGCGACGCAAGACATGTAAAATCAAATTTTTCTGCGAAGGGCACGTTCACACGCTTTACAAGAATCCAGAATTAATTAGCTTATTGGCTGAAAGCGGTTGTTACAGACTACAACTGGGCATAGAATCAGGCAACAATGACGTTCTGAAAGCATACGGGAAAAATACTACCACAGAAGAAATTTTGGAAGTTGTTCGACTATGTTGCGAGGCGGGTATTCAGCAAATCTTCGGTAACATAATTTTAGGAAGTGCATTTTTCAGCAATGAAACTTACGAGAAGGATAAAATTTTCGTACGCCAACTTCTTGAAGTCGGAAAAGGCGTTATTGATCTCGGCGTCGTGACTTTCTGGCCACTTCCAAATACCAAAATGACTTTATGTCCTTCCGAATTCGGAATAAAAATTTTCGACAAGAACTTTCTGACTTCAGCGGGAGATTTTCCTCAAACGGAAACCACAGAATTCGACAGAATTGCTATAGCGCAGAAGCAAGCGGAATTTGAGCAGTACATTTTGGATACGATGCTTGAGTTAATCCAATGCCGACAAATTCCAAAGGAAAACATTTTGCGTTGGTTCGGAGAATCACACAACCATCGTAGCACATGGTTTATGGCTTTAACTCAACTCGAAAATGCATATGCCTATTATGAAATGCTTTATTTGGGTGAAGGCTCAGAATCAAATGACATGGAAAATTTGTCGGAAGCGCATCCTTTGCGTGTAGCTCCACTCTATAAACATTTAAAACGACTCGACGAAAATTCAGTATCTGTTTATGGAGAAAGATTTTCCGTTAAAGAATTGGAAGTAGTAACCTTGACGACTGGTAAATTAAGCGTGGCTCAAATTTCCGAAAAGGTTTCATTAAGTATTCCTGAAGTTATTGACGTGCTGAACAGATTGGAGAAAAAGTTTTTTATAGTTTACAATCGCCGTTAAAATGCGAAGCTAATTATTCTATGAGCGAGTTCCAAAAGAATTTTCAAAGAGCATGAGCTTTGATCTGTGCTCCTTTTGTCATTGGAGGTAACATTCATGCCCGACATCAAAAATATTGAAAATCTCGTTCAAGCTTACATTGCTAAAAATCTTAAAGAACAATCTGAACCCAAAACGATAACAATGCAAGGGGTTTTCGGAGGTGTGGAGCTTGATGAGATAGACTTCAAGAAATTATTAGCCCAAGCCCGAACCGGTCAAGAAACTTTTTCCGAAATGCTTTTGAAGTTCATCAAGGAGAGCGGCGAAAAAAATTCAGCGGTGTACACTCGCGCCAACATTGACCGCAGACACTTCTCCAAGATTGCAAATAACCCCGACTACAAGCCGAGCAAGCAAACAGTTCTTGCCTTTGCGATTGCCCTGAAACTGGACTTTGAAAAAACGGAAGATTTATTGGCAGTGGCGGGTTTCACGCTCAGTAAAGCAAATCTCGCCGACGTAATTGTTTCGTTCTTCATTGAGTACAAAATCTTCGATGTGGATTTGGTCAATCAGATGCTGTACAAGTACAACCAGCCTTTGCTAGGTGGCTGATTTGTCGCTTAAGGGGCGACCAATCACTTTGTATCTTGACTTATAATCCTCAACAAAAGGAGGCAGATAAAAATGACAGAATTGGTATTTATCCTAGACCGCTCCGGCTCAATGGCAGGGCTGGAATCAGACACTATCGGCGGTTTCAACTCGATGATAAAAAAGCAACAAACACAGACCGAAGGCAATGCTCTGGTTTCAACGATTCTTTTCGATCACGAGAGCATTGTTTTGCATGACCGCATTCCGCTGGCTGAAGTGAAAGCCATGACAGAAAAAGATTACGAAGTACGCGGCACGACAGCCCTTTTGGACGCGGTAGGCGATTCGATTAAACACATCAGGAACATTCACAAATACGCCCGCGAAGAAGACCGCCCGCAAAAAACTCTTTTCGTTATCACCACCGACGGTATGGAAAATGCCAGCCACAAGTTTAACTACAGAGAAATCAAAAAGCTTATCGAACATCAGAAAGAGCAGGGCTGGGAATTTATCTTTCTCGGCGCAAATATTGACGCGGTAGAAGTAGCTTCGCACATCGGCATTGATGCCCGCCGCGCTGTCAACTATCACGCTGACCACAAAGGCACTCAGGAAGTTTTCGGAGCCATTAGTAATTTCGCCGCCGGCTTCGCTGCCCCCAATATCGACTTCGATAAAATTTTTGGTGACGACTCTTGGCGCAAAGACATTGACAAAGACTTTGAAGAGAGAAAAAAATAAACCTCGCACATAGCGAAGTTTGTCGGCTCGCTTAGCGCGGGCTATTTTTTTTGTTGGCGGCTAAAGTTTTAGGCTCAATAAATCTATCAAAGACAGAAAAGTCCTGCTGTTCATCAAAGTATTGGTACCGCACAGCTCCTTCTTCCAATAGGTTATCAACGTAATGATTCTGCTTGCTGTAGAGAGCCAAACGACCGATAGCGTCCATCCCGCCATTTTTTATCATGTAGTTGTATTGTCTGACGTGGAAGGCTTCGTGCTTGGCAATGCCTTTGATTCTATCTCTGGCTTCAAAGGGATTAACACATGAGATGAAACGCTTCATGGCGTCCAAAACGAAAACAATTTTAAATATATCAGGATTGTCTGCGATTGTTAGAGCAAGTATTTCCCCATCGTCTGTAACCCCTTTTTCCTCTGATTCAATGTACATTATCTCGTCAGGTTCTAAAGCCTCAACGAACTCGAACGTAACCTCAGACTCTCCCAATTCCTCTAGTTTGATATGTTCATATAGCTCCTTTAAAATAATTTCCGCCATTTTATCCTGGTCGAAAAACCAATCATTGAGCACCGAGCATATCTTCTCCTTCAGTTCTTTGATCATGCCCATTCTCCTCACAAACAAAAATTTAGAGGACACAGATAATAACTGCGCCCTCAACTTGTCAAGCTTTGCTACTTAGCTTAATCAGTCACCAATGCATACCCATTTGTGATGACCGCCTTTTGGACACGATGCCCAATCATTGGGCGTCGTAGTCTTGAAGTTGCATTTCGTGCATTTCCACCGAACGGCGCAGACCACCAGATAATAAATTTTTTTGAGAATCGACATACAAATCACTCCTAATAAACTTTTACTTTTTCTCATTATAAACTCTGACTAAAACTAAAGGTCGCCCGTCATGCGACAATAAATCATACGAATATGGGCAATTTACTGAAGTCCAAAAATTCCTTCTCGTCTATTTCCAACACTGCTGCCAACTCAAGGAGCTTATCCAACGAGAAAGATTTACATCCGCGTTCTACCTGCGACAAATAATTACTGCTTATGTTTAATGCTTCCGCCAGCTCTATTTGTGTCATATCCTCTTCATTCATTATTAGCACAAAAGAAAAAGTCCCGACGATTCTTTCGTCGAGACCTGTCAGCACTCACGGGAGCCTACACTTAGTCTTCTAGCATTATTTCCTATTTCGATAAAATATTCTTTCCTTCTATCCATTCCTCAATAAACTTTTCATATGCCCTATTTCGGAATTCAACCCATTCTATGTCAAGCTCTAACTCTGCCAATTTTTTCTTAAACATTTTCATTGGTTTATCGCCGCTAAGAGCATATGAGAGTTCGGCTATTTGCTTCTTTTCGGCAAATTCACACATTATCTCCCATTCTTGTTTACTGTCGTTATTAGGGAGTCTAATAAAACGCTCAGGTCTTGCTTTTACATAGTCCGCCAGCCTTTGTTCTTCCTTTTTATAGGAAGGCTCACTCAGCCCAAACACGTCCACACCTATACAACCTTTGCTTTTCTTGTCGTAAAAAATGACGTACATCGGAAGGTATTCTATGAGATAACTTTGCGTTGCTTCTGCCATTCCTTCTTTCAATGAAGTCAATCTTTGACGAATAATTTCCTCTGTTCGCATCTCTTTTTTCCTCCTGAAATTCGATTATTCCCCGAAAGTGCTGAAAAAATTACATCCGTTATGTTTATACAAGACTCGGATTAAAAAAAAGATAAAAGAAATATTAACGTCCGTTAAAATTTTTTCTTTACCAAGTCGTACCATCAAATATCTACGACGACAATACCAAAGTAGCTAATAGCCAAAACAACCTTCACGACGAAAGTCACGTTTTTAATTTCGCTTACTGTACTTGTCATCCTGCCCTTTACCCATTACACACCATAACTATAGATTTGCTATAGACTGCCACACGTACTTTCTGAGTTTCAAACAGACTTTCAACAGACTTTTGAGCGCGAAAGTCAGACTTTACAAATGGCGTCATATCAAGCTTTATCGCTTTTTTTTGGGGCAAAACAGACTTTCCAGAGTTTCGGGGAACTTTGTGCCCCCTATATAATTGCGTTTTTGCGTTTTTTTCCGATGTGACTTTTATAAAAGACCTCCCAAGTCTCCCAAAAGTCTGTAAAGTCTGTAGGATGTTAGGTTTTTCGCGTCCTAACGCCATTTTTGCCTCTGACTTTTGCCTTTGAAAGTCTGTTTTTTTCGGTCAAAAGTCTGTTTTGCACAGACTTTCGGGGTCAAAATCATCTTTTTTTCAGAAACCTAAGTTGCAAAAAAAAGCGGGGGAGATTTTCCCTCCAACCCTGACTTTCTTTTAGATTACAAGGCGATTTCGCCGTACAGTGTTCGCCGTTGTTAAAACTCGTCGCCGATAACCTGCTGTTTGGGAGCGTTACGCCAGCCTATACCTTTGAACCCGTATACGCCACTCTTTCCGTCGTAGTTGATACCGTCAATGCGACGAATAGTGTCAACTAAAGCACGGTCGCGATTGTTGAATTGCCGGATACATTCAGCAGGATACTCTTTTTTCAATCGCTCAAGGAAAGCTTTACGGGGAATGGAAAGGTTGGAACCGTGCTCACAATGTTCCTCGATGAATTCGCCGATAAAGTCATTTTCGTGGAGGAAGTCATGAGTAGCTTGTTTCATTGCGCTGGATTCGAGCAAGCCGTCGCGATACCATGTCTGCGCGGCGTCAACAATGAGAGAAAGAAAGCCGCTGAGAGCGTTAGGTTCAGCAAGTTTGCGTTTCAAGTACGGGTCGCGTTGGCTACCAATGAAAGACTGAACGAAGTCGATATTCATCAAGCGGCGCAAAAGTCCGGGGTCACGAGTATCGCTAAGTTCTGGTCTGTAGTTGCCGGAAAGAATGGGCGAAAAATGCGGCTCAATGTAGATTTGCTCTTGGTGAAGCTTGCGAATGGGAATGAAGTCGGAGCCTGTGAGATTCTTGAATTTGGTAACGTCAAGCCTGCCGCCTTTTGGTAATTCTTCAACGATAGCAATGCGAATATTTTCAAGAGGATTAAGCTCGGTAGTGGCAGCCCCCGCGTTTTGCGTTCTACCGGTCAACAAAACTGCGGCGGTTTTGAGAGTTGTAGCATAGGAACCGAATAAAATGATAAGAGTTCTGGTAAGAGTACCTTTGCCATTACCGCCGCCGCCATAAAAGAACAAAGCTTATTCTTCAGAGACTTCACCGGTAGCAGCGGCATAACCAAGAAAACGAATGAGAGCGGCAAGAGTATCAACGTCAGGCAGGATGCTTGCCAAAAAGTTATCGACAGTAGGATTGTGGTAACCCGGACGATATATAGCGGGCGATTGTTGAGTTATCAGATATTTAGGGTCAAGCGGATAAAGTTCACCGGTTTGCAGATTGACGACGCCGTTTTTGACGCAGAAAAGTTCGTTGTGGCTATCCAAGTCTTTTGCGGTAATAAGAATGGAATCGCAAGATTTGAGAAGAGTGATAGCCGCGCCGATTTTTTTGGAGACTGACTATAAAGAGTCAAGCAAAATCTAAAAAGATTCACCGGTTCTTTGAAGGTGAAAAATAACACGAACAAGTTTTTTGGCAACAAAGAGCAACAAAATAATGTTTTCCTTCGTCGCGCTTTTTCTGTAAGTAAAAGGCAAAGGTCTTTGAATATCTGCTGACAAGACGAGCGGCTAAGAACAAAGCATGACGCAAATATCGTGAGCCGCGTTTTTCCATAGTAGCATTTTGCGAAGTGAATTTGCCTGATTGATAAGTTGACGGAGACAATCCCGCAAAAGCCAAAATTTTATCTGGCGAAGAAAAACGTTTGAAGTCGCCAAATTCCGCTTCAATGACGGCGGCGAGGCGGAAATTGATACCCAGAATTGATTCAAGTAGCGAAAAGGAACGCTGACTGACTTTATCGGTGCGATAACGAGTGAGTGATTTTAATTCCTCATTTTGATAAGTTTGTAAAGAATAAGCATGTTGATTGACTTGCAGAGGATTGAAAACGAATGTGGGCAACTCTTTACTCAACAAAAATCCGAGCAAGTTGTAAGAGTAATGTCATGTCGCCGCCAGCCTGACTTTTACAGCAAAGTCATTGCAAGAGAGAATTTTAGAGCATAAAGCTCCTCAAAGCTTTCGTAATTGTTGGCAAACGAGAATGATTTGTAAAGAACTTTGCCATCGGCGGTTTGAATAAAGCAGTCGTGCTTATCTTTAGCGACATCAATACTAACCAGAATCATAAAACTCAAATCCTTTCATAGTAATTAATGTTGGGCTCCACAAAACTCTTTGAACTGAATCCTCGTGCGAGATAAACCGTCTTGCGGTATCTGACTCATTATCAGTTAAACAAAGAGCTGTGGTCAAAATCTCCAATAAGCCATATTTTGGAAGGAATGAAAACTAATCCACAACATCTTTTGAATTATACCACGTCCTTGGAGAGGGACGCTAATTTCTACTACTTTGATTATACGAGGATTGTATAATGTCTATTACGCAAAATAATCCCGATGAAGTTGTACTTTTGTAAGGCAGTAACGTGCATGGTAAAATGAATTTGACATAAGCATTTCCTTTGGCTAGTTTTTCACTTTCATTTTACCAAAGAATTTTCTTATGTTTTATTTTCCGACTTTACCAACACGCTCTAGTTCCCGTTCCAATACTGCTTCTAAAACAAGCCCGACGCTGACCGCTTCTATTACGCAATACAGCGCTGCGACGAGTGGCGACTTAACAAAATAAAAAATGTCGAAGAACTGGTTCCGCCAATCCTCGACATTGCAGAAAGATATTGGCCCGCCTCGTGGGATTTGGGCATTAAACTTTAGAAATTATTTATTCTTGCCACAGCAGTTTTTATACTTTTTACCGGAGCCGCACGGACATGGGTCATTGCGCCCTATTTTTTTGCCGTCAGCAGTCTTAGCGCGTTTTTGAGATTCAGCGGGTGAAACTTCATCGCCATGTGACGCCCGCGCAGTTTGCAATCTGTCTTCAACTTTGGCTTGCTCGCGACGCACAACCGATTCAGCCTCTCGAATTTCTTGCGGCGTCGGTTCAGGCGGAGTATCCTCTTCCGCGTCCTCTTCTGAAGTCGGCGGGGCTTGTTGCTGAACTATTGCCACATGATACATCGTCGTCGCGATTTGATCTTGAATTGCGCCTTCCATTTCCTCGAACATCGCCAACGCCTCAATTTTGTATTCGACGAGCGGCGCACGTTGTCCATATGCCCGCAAGTTTATTCCCTCGCGCAACATGTCCATATGGTCGAGGTGCTCCATCCACTTATTATCGACGATTCTAAGCATTACGACTTTTTCCAACTCGCGCATAACTTTTTCCGTGAACGCCGCCTCGCGCTGTTTATAAGTGTCTTCTGCTAATTTTTCCAAATGTTCCTTGAGTTCGTCGCGGCTCAATTTTTCCAGCTCTGAAACTTTTAACGCTCCGACCGGCGCAAAAATTTTCTCCGCGTCCTTAATCAGTTCGTCAAGTTGCCATTCTTCCGGATAAAGTTTTTCGTTCGCATACTGATTCATTTCCTGCTTGATTATGTGATTGACCATGCCGCGTATATTGTCTCGCAAATTATCCCCGCGAAGAATTTTTTTCCGCTCGCCGTACATTATTTCGCGTTGCTGATTCATTACGTCATCATATTCTAAAACGTGCTTGCGTATGTCAAAGTTCCGCGCCTCAACTTTTTTCTGCGCGTGTTCAATCGACCGCGTTATTAGCGTGTGTTCAATCGGCTCGTCCTCTTCCATGCCGAGCTTGTCCATAACCTTAGCAATATTTTCCGACGCGAACAGCCGCATTAAATCATCTTCTAGCGAAATATAAAATCTCGACTCGCCGGGGTCGCCTTGACGCCCTGAACGCCCGCGCAACTGATTATCTATACGCCGTGATTCGTGCCGCTCCGTTCCGATTATGAACAGCCCGCCCAATTCCGGAACGCCTTCACCAAGTTTAATATCGGTGCCGCGTCCCGCCATATTCGTCGCGATTGTCACAACGCCCTTTTGTCCGGCATCAGCAACAATCTGCGCTTCTTTCTCATGAAACTTTGCATTTAAAACACTGTGTGGTATGCCGCGCTTTTTAAGATAACCGCTAAGTTCTTCCGATTGCTCAATAGACGTGGTGCCGATTAGAACGGGTTGCCCTTTCGTGTGGACGCGCTCAACTTCATTTGTGACAGCGCGATATTTGGCACGTTTATTTTTATAGACAACATCGGGGTGATCGACGCGGCGTACGGGCATATTCGTTGGAATAACGACGACGGGCAATTTATAAATTTTTAAGAACTCGTCCTCTTCCGTCTTAGCGGTACCAGTCATACCAGCAAGTTTATCGTACATGCGGAAATAATTTTGGAAAGTTATCGTCGCCAAAGTCTGTGATTCGCGCTGAATCTTGACGTTTTCCTTAGCCTCAATCGCTTGATGAAGTCCGTCGGAATATCTGCGCCCCGTCATAAGCCGCCCCGTGAACTCGTCAACGATAACAATCTCGCCGTCACGTACAACATAATCTCTATCGCGTTTCATGAGAGCCTTAGCCCTAAGTGCCGCCGTAAAGCAATGCGACAGCTCAATATTTTCCGGCGCGTACAGATTTTGAATGCCCAAAAATTTTTCTATCTTCGGGACGACTTCATCACTTGGCGCAACGGTTTTTTGTTTCTCGTCAACTTTGTAGTCTTCACCCTCTTTTAAGTTGGCAACGGCTCGCGCCATGACTGCATACATTTCCGTTGACTTCGCGCCAGGACCGGAGATAATCAGCGGCGTGCGTGCCTCGTCAATTAAAATCGAGTCAACCTCGTCGACAATGGCGTAGTGCAACGGACGCTGAACCATTTGATCCTCTTGAATAACCATGTTGTCGCGCAGATAGTCAAAGCCGAATTCGTTATTCGTGCCAAAAGTCACATCGCAACCGTAAGCGTGCTTGCGTTCTGGAAAATCCATGTCGTGCAGAATCAAGCCGACGCTCAAGCCCAAAAAGTTATAAAGTTGCCCCATCCACTCACTATCGCGGCGGGCAAGATAATCGTTGACCGTGACCATATGGACGCCTTTACCTTCCAGAGCGTTCAAATAAACTGGCAACGTCGCAACTAAAGTTTTGCCCTCGCCGGTTTTCATTTCAGCGATTTTGCCCTCGTGAAGACACATGCCGCCCATTAACTGAACGTCGAAATGCCGCATGCCCAAAACGCGCCGCGACGCTTCCCTACAAACTGCAAAAGCTTCCGGCAAAATATCTTCCAAAGTTTCGCCCGCTTGCAATCTATCGCGAAATTTTTCTGTCGAGTTGCTCAATTTATCGTCGGTGTAGTTTTGATATTCCGACTCAAGCGAGTTAATTTTATCGACTGTCTGTTGCAGACGTTTAATTTCCTTGTCGTTGTTGTCGCCTAAAAATCTTTTAGTAATCCCTTTCAAGAATCCAAACAAACTTATCACTCCCCGAAAAATTTTTCTTATGATAGCAAAAAAAAATCCTCGCCGCAAATTTTTTGGCAGAGGGTAATTTTTTTAGTCTCTCTTAAACAAGTCTCGCGTGTAAACTTTATCCTTAACGTCGTCAAGTGCGCTTTCGTAGCGATTGGCGATAATGCAACGGCTTAAGCGTTTGAACTCTTTAATATCATTAACTACACGGCTACCAAAGAAAGTTGAGCCATCGGGGAGCGAAGGTTCATAAACTATAACAGTTACACTTTTAGCTTTGATTCGTTTCATGATACCTTGAATTGACGATTGGCGGAAATTATCGCTACCAGTTTTCATAGCCAGCCGCCACACGCCAACGATAATTTCGTTTTCACGTTCAACGGAAAAGTCTATGCCGTCAGCATATGTACCGGAAATTTCCAAGACACGCGAGGCAATAAAATCTTTGCGAGTTCGATTACTGTTAACGATTGCCTCAATTAAGTTCTCCGGCACGTCTTGATAGTTCGCCAAAAGTTGTTTTGTATCTTTAGGCAAGCAGTAACCGCCATAACCGAACGAAGGATTATTGTATTGGTCGCCGATTCGCGGGTCGAGACAGACGCCTTTAATAATATCTTGCGAGTTGAGTTTTTTGACTTCCGCATAAGTGTCAAGCTCGTTAAAATAGGCGACGCGCAACGCAAGATACGTGTTAGCGAAAAGTTTAACAGCTTCCGCTTCCGTCGTGCCCATAATCAGCGTTGGTATATCTTTTTTCTCCGCGCCTTCCTGTAAAAGTTTAGCAAATTCATTGGCGGCGTTAACCTGCGCGGCGTCGTCAAGATTTGCTCCAACGATAATTCGCGACGGATAAAGATTATCGTAAAGAGCTTTGGATTCGCGCAAAAATTCGGGGCTGAATAAAATTTTATCCGTAGAATATTTTTCGCGCACAGACTTAACAAAGCCGACGGGAATTGTACTTTTTATAACCATGTAAGCTTGCGAGCCGCTGTTTAAAACTTCCTCAATAACTGCGTGAACTGCTGAGGTGTCGAAAAAATTTTTCTTAGGGTCGTAGTTAGTCGGTACCGCGATTATAACGAAATCAGCCGCCGCATAAGCCGCCTTAGAATCGGTCGTAGCTTTAAGGTCAAGTTCACGTTCGGCAAAAAATTTCTCAATGTATTCGTCACGAATAGGCGATTTGCGATCATTTACCATATCAACTTTTTCTTTAGACACATCGACGGCTAGCACGTGGTTTTTCTGCGCGAGCAATGTCGCCATAGAAAGTCCGACGTAACCTAAACCGGCAACTGCGATAGTTTTATTCAAATATATCTCCTCCTTATTTGGGCGATAATAGCAAAAAGTTTTTCGACTGTCAAAAATGATTGTCAAGAAAAATCAAATGCAGTAAAATCTTTTAGTTAGGGAGGGTTTTTTATGAATCGAAGGACATTTATCAAAGGGGCGATTGCATTGACGGCGACGGCTTATATTTCTCCGACTATCGTATTTGGCGCGGAAAATTTTAAATGGTGGCAAAAAAAGCCTGTCTATCAGATTTACCCGAAAAGTTTTCTGGATACGATGGGTAAAGGTACGGGCGATTTACGCGGTATTACTCAAAAGCTTGACTACATAAAAAGTTTAGGAGTTAGCGCGATTTGGTTGACGCCGATTTACGTTTCGCCGATGGTTGATAACGGCTATGATATTGCTGACTACACGGCGATTGATCCGCGCTTTGGAAATATGGAGGACTTCGATAATTTGATTGCGGAGGCTAAGGCGCGGGATATTAAAATCGTCATGGATTTGGTTTTCAATCACACGTCGGATAAGCACCCATGGTTTTTAGAATCAAAATCGAGCCGCGACAATCCTAAAGCTGATTGGTATATTTGGCGCGACGAGAAAACAAATTGGCGCGGGATATTTGGCGGTAGTGCTTGGCAGTGGTGCGAAGAACGTCAACAATATTATTTGCACACATTCGCGACGCAACAGCCCGATTTGAATTGGGAAAATCCCGACGTTCGCCGCGCACTCTACGACGCCGCAAATTTCTGGTTAGATAAAGGCGTTGGCGGTTTTCGTATCGACGCGATTGTTTACATTAAGAAGCCGAAAATTTTTGCTGATGGTACACCCGACGCGCCCGACGGAAGTTGCGCCGTTCACAACATGACGGCGAACACGGACGGCATTTTAGATTTTCTGCACGAGCTTAAGCGCGAAGTTTTCGACGGGCACGATATTTTTACGGTCGGCGAGGCGAATAGCGTTAAGCCCGAAGATTTGCCTTTATGGGTCGGCGAACGCGGCGTTTTTGATATGCTGTTCGAGTTCAGTCACGTAAATGTTATGTTCAACAACGGCGATGAGGTTTGGCACCGTTCGCACCCGATTAAACTTAGCGAATTCAAAAAAGCGTTGAGTGATAGCCAAGCCGCGACAAAAAACAGTTGGTATCCGATTTATTTTGAAAATCACGACAAGCCGCGCTCCGTGAATAATTTTTTCCCGCATGGTTCGGATAAAATTTTGGCGGCAAAAGCTTTGGCGATAATTTTATTTACTCTGCGCGGGACGCCGTTTATCTATCAAGGCGAGGAGCTTGGCTTTACAAACACGCAATTTGATTCGATTGACGACTACGACGATATTTCCTCGCATGGTGCATACGATTTGGCGCGGGCGGACGGCTTAAGCGATAAAGAGGCAATGCGCTTTGTGCAGAAGTTCAGCCGGGACAATGCGCGGACGCCTATGCAGTGGGATTCGTCAAAAAATGCGGGCTTTACGACGGGCAAGGCTTGGTTGCCAGTTCATGACGATTTTAAAACTTGCAACGTGGAAGTCGAGGAAAAAAATCCTAATTCTGTGCTGAATTTTTATCGCAAATTGAGCGCGTTGAGAAATTCCAGCGACGTTTTGATTAGCGGACGTTACGAGGAACTTTATCCGAAAAATGAGGAGCTTTATATCTTCACGCGGAGTTTAGGTGGCAAAAAATTTATGACTGTGGTAAATTTCACGACGCACAAAGTAAATCTGCCCGATAAAATTTTGAACGGCGCGAAAAAGATTTTGGGCAACTATGCTGACGCGAAAAATTATTTGCGAGCGACGGAGGCGGCAATTTATGAGTTTTAAAGTAGTAGCAAGCGATTTCGACGGAACTTTATTTAGAGAACAAAAATTTTCTGCGGAAGATTTGACGGCGATAAAAAATTGGCGGGCGGCGGGAAATAAATTCGGACTCGTAACGGGGCGTTGTTATCCAATGCTTATACCGCACTTGCAAGACGTAAATTTGAAAATAGACTTCGCCATTTGCGACAACGGAGCGATAATCTTCGACGGCGCGGGGAAAATCATATTTGAAACGGAAATCTCAAAGGAAATATTGCTTGCGTTGTTCAACGAGCCATTTTTGAAAAAAAGTTTGCATTTTCTGTTCGAGGCGGCTGACGAAGTTTTTTGCGTCAATGTAAAAGAAAATTCGTGGGTAGTTCTGGAGAGACCGCGTTGGGAATTCTTTTTGACGACTACAGACGCCGCGCAGGTGCCGACGTTGCCGAAAAAAATAAATCAGTTCGCTTTAGGCTTTGGAAGTTCGGAAGAAGCGCAGGAGGCGGCAAATTTTCTGAACAAAAATTTTGGCGACGTGATTTACGCGCAAAAAAATACTCGCAGTCTTGACGTAGTAAATGCTGGCATAAATAAGGCACGCGGCGTAGAAAATCTTTTGCAAATTATGAATTGGCGCGGCGAAGTTTTTGTTATCGGCGACGAGTCGAACGATTTGCCTATGATAAAAAAATTTGGCGGCTACACAGTTGCGACGGCTAAAGATTTCGTCAAGCGTGAGGCAACGAAAATTTTTGATTCAGTCGGCGAAATGCTGAATTACTTCGCATGATAAAAATTTTTTTAATTAGCGTGGCGGCAGTCGCGGGATTTTTTTTAAGCTTAATGAACGGCTCAGTTGAAATATCTACCGCGCAGATAATCGGACAAGTGCCACTCGACGAAACTAAACAGCAAATTTTAGAAAATATTCGCTTGCCGCGTACAATCGTCGCAATGTTAGTTGGCGTGAATTTGTCGTTATCTGGCGCAATCTTGCAAGCCGTGATGAAAAATCCGTTGGCAGACCCGCACATAATCGGAATATCTTCGGGCGCGGGCTTATTCGGAATTTTTGTAATGATGATTTTCGGCGACGCGGGCGCATTGGTGACACCGGCGGCATTTATCGGAGCAATGTTAGCGGCGTCGTTGATTTATCTTTTGGCGTGGAAAGACGGCATTCGCCCGATTCGCGTGATTTTGGCGGGCGTAGCAGTGAGTGCGTTTTTAGGCGCGGGCATTTCGGCGTTGCTAATTTTTTATTCCGATAAAGTTCACGGCGCGTTATTGTGGATGGTCGGCGGCTTATCGGCGCGGAGTTGGCAACACGTCGAAATTTTATTGCCGTATTCAATCGCGGGGATGTTGGCAACTTTTTTATCTGCGCGGCACATGAACGTTTTGCAACTGGGCGACGAAGTAGCAACGGGGCTTGGCTTGCGCGTCAATCTCGTGCGGACGATTTTAACGGCAATCGCGGCGTTATTAGCGGCTTCGGCGGTTTGTGTCGTCGGATTATTAGGTTTCGTCGGATTGATTGTTCCACACACGGCGCGATTAATTTTAGGCTCGGATTATAAAATTTTATTACCAGGCGCGGCATTGTTGGGAGCGGCAGTCGTCACGATAAGCGATACATTTGCCCGCACAATTTTTGCTCCAACGGAATTGCCCGTCGGAATTTTAATGGCAATGCTCGGCGCACCATTCTTTTTGTATTTATTGAGGCGCGAATTATGAACTTGACGGCTGAAAATATTTCCGTAAAACTTGGCGGCAAAGAAATTCTTCGTGACGTTAGCTATAATTTTAAATCGGGCAAGCGTACGGCGATTATCGGTCCGAACGGCGCGGGCAAATCTACGCTCTTAAAAGTTTTATGCTTGCTCAACGAAAAATTCTCTGGCAATGTAAAAATCGACGGGAAAAATATTCGCGACATTGGCAGAAAAAATTTGGCGCGAGTAATGGCAATTCTTCCGCAGGAACGCGACGCCCCACAAGATACGACCGTCCGGCAATTAGTTTCGTTCGGACGATTTCCGCACAGAAAATTTTTCAGCGGCGAATCAACAGAAGATTCAGCGGCAATAAAAAAAGCCCTTGAACTTACAAAGCTCGCGGACTTGGAAAATCGGCAAGTAATATCTTTATCGGGCGGCGAACGTCAACGCGCTTGGTTGGCTATGACTTTGGCTCAACGTCCGAAAATTTTATTGCTGGACGAGCCGACGACTTATCTTGACATTTCTCATCAACTTGAAGTCATGGATATTATCGCCGACGTAAATAAAAAATTTTCCACGACGATTATAATGGTTTTGCACGATATAAATCACGCCCGCCTTTACAGCGACGACGTTTTGATTATTAAAGACAAAAAAATCTTCGCGTCGGGCGAGCCTAAAAAAATTTTGTCCGCGCAGATTTTGAGCGAAGTTTTTTCCATAGAAGCAGACACTTTTACTAATGCGACTGGCGACGAAATTATTTTCCCATTAAAAATTACCAAAAAATAAAGCGCGTAATAATGCCAAACTCCGAGTCTTTACGCTAATTTAAGTTCTCTGCGTTCTTGAAAGTTCGCTAATAGGCTACAAGTTAAATACGGTTAATTTCCTCTATCAGTTGTCAAGTTGTCAAAGCGCACGATTTCCTTATCGAAGCGCAATCTTATCGACGTCGTCGGACCATTACGATTTTTAGCAATGATTAGCTCGGCGATATTCTGATTGCTCGTGTCGTCTCGATTATAATATTCGTCGCGGTAAAGGAACATGACAATATCGGCGTCCTGCTCCAAGCTGCCCGATTCCCTCAAGTCGCTAAGTTGCGGCTTTTTTTCTGCTCTAAGCTCCACACTGCGCGACAGCTGACTTAACGCCAATATCGGCACGTCCAATTCTCGCGCTAAAGCTTTTAAACCACGACTTATTTCCGAAATTTCTTGTTGACGATTTTCCGCACGTCCGCCTTGCATTAACTGCAAATAGTCAATTATTATCATGTCTAATCCGTAGTCGTGCTTAATCCGTCGCACTTTGCTACGCATTTCCAAAAGTCCCATGCCCGCCGTATCGTCTATATATATTTTCAGATTGCTCAACTCGTTTAGAGCTTGTAATACTTTATTTAAATCGTCGTTGCTTATATTTCCCGTATTCAGATAATGGCTATTAACTCTGCTCGCCGAGCTTAATAATCTCATGCCCAGTTGTGACTTGCTCATTTCCAACGAAAAAATTGCTACAATTTTACCTTCCTTTGCCGCATTTACTCCTATATTTAACGCCAATGCCGTCTTACCCATTGACGGACGCGCCGCTAAAAGTATCAAGTCCGTTTTCTGAAAACCATTTAATACATGATCCAAATCCAAAAGGTCGCTTGGAACGCCCAGCATTTTTCCGGGGTTATTCAGTATAGTGTTTATTCGATTAAACGATTCAGTTAACACATTCGAGAGTTGCTCAAATCCTTTTTGCGTCGTCTTGCCTGCAACTTCTAAAATTTTTTTCTCTGCTACTCCTAATAATTCCTCTATTGATACGTTGTCTTTACTTGCCGCATTTACTAATTCGCGTCCTAATTCCGTCAAACGTCGTAGCAGTGCTTTTTCCTTGATTATTTTCGCATATTCTATTACTCGCCCCGTCGTGTGTTCGCGATCCAGCAACGAATATAAATATTTTAGCGTCACTTTTTTTAATTCGCCCGTAATCCTTAATTCGTGTTCTAGAACTAAAATATTTACTTTTGTCCCTTGTCCATTCAAGTTTAGCAGTGCCGTATAAATTGCTTTATGCTCTGGGCGATAAAAATCATCAGCTTTTAAATCTTCCACTACGTCCGATATTGCCACGCCGTCTTTAAGCAATAGTGCACTTAACAGCGATTTTTCTATCTCAACATCTGCTACAACTTTGTCTAAGCCCATTTAGTTCACCTCGCGTATTAATTCGTTTAGCAAACGCCGAGCCTCAGCCATATCAACCCGCGTATTGTTGCAAGGTCCATTTGGACGAATATTTAACAATCCGACTGCTGGCAACGGATACACGTCTTGAATTCCGCTAAATAAATCTCGCTCGCAAGCTATAGCCATTACCAGTTCCGGTCGCTTTTCTTTTACTACTTGCCGCGCTAATGTTCCGCCCGTCGCTACGAAAAAATTAAAGCCAAGCTCTTCTGAAAGCTTCACCAGTTCGCCGATATTACAACGTCCACAGCGTTTGCAATTTCGCGGGTCGCGTGTGATTTTATGCGGGCACGTTGATAACTGTAGACAATGCGGAGCTAACAGCAATAATTTATTAGCGGGAACTTTTAAGCCACTTTTGCGGAATAGGGCATTGCTCACCGTAACGAAGGAACCTTCTAATTGACGACGACGCACGCCAAAAATTTTCCCAATACGCACTGCCAACGGGAATAAAAATTTTATAATTGCAAAGCTGTAGCGATGAAATAATTTCAGCGTCGGAAAACCTTTAAGTGCCAAAACCATATTGCACACCGCGCCAAGTGAAAACGTCGAGATAAAAATTAAAAATGCGCCGACGAGCGCGGGCAAGTATTCAAAAATATTTTCCAGTCCAGGTTTGCTGATTATCCATAAACCGTAAAAAGTCAGCGCGATTAAAAGTTCCGACGCCAGCAACATTCCTAGAAATAATCTTTTTTTCGGGCGTGCTATTGCCAATGTTTTTAACAAAAATTTTCACCTGCCTGCCAAATTTTTAAGCGCGAATTTTATTAACTGTTCCGTCGAAGAATTCGGAGGAGCTTTGCTCAATGTCGCAGAAATTTCCGCTGAAGTATATCCCAGTGCCTCTAGTGCGTCGAAGGCGTCATCTTGCACCGTAGAGGCTATCTGCGCGGGTTGGAAATCTTCTGCAGTAAATGACGGAATTTTATCTTTAAGTTCAAGCAAAATTCTTTCAGCGGATTTTTTGCCGACGCCAGGTAGACGCATTAAAGTTTTTATGTCCTGCCTAGCTATTGCCGTTGCAAAGTCCGTTGCTGAAATTTTCGACACGATAGCAAGAGCACTCTTCGCCCCGATTCCGCTAACTGTCAATAGCAATTCAAACAGCTCAAACGTCGATTGATTTTTCATGCCGAATAAAGTTATTGCGTCCTCGCGTACCGCAGTATGAATAAATAATTCTGCAGTCTCGTCCGCTGTCAAAAGTTGGCGAGTAGCCGCGTCGACGAAAACTTTATAACCAACGCCCGCAACGTCGAGTATGCAAAATTCGTTGTAAAGAAATTTAACCTTCCCGCGCAGATAGCCTATCATTGATTAGCCTCCAAAAAAATTGCGGCGAGCCAAAGAATTCGCCTCATAACACGCGGCAACCGCGATTGCTAAAGCATCTGCCGCATCGTCGGGCGTTGGCTCCTCCGCCAAATTTAACTGCTTTGTAACCATGTAGATAACTTGCTCTTTTGTGGCGGCTCCGTAGCCCGTGATTGATTGCTTGACTTCGTTAGGCGTAATTTCTATCACGTCGAGATTATTTTGTGCCGCACATAACAAAACTACGCCGCGTGCTTGCCCAACCGGTATTGCCGTCGTCGAGTTTTTGCCGAAAAATAATTTCTCAATTCCCATAACTTGCGGCTGATATTCTTTAATCAACTCGTCAAGCTCCGTGTGAATTTTTAGCAATCGGTCTTGCATACGGGCTTGCGGTTTGGTAGTTATCACGCCGAAATTTTTTGCTATCAAGTTCCCGTCAATTTGCTCAACTAAGCCGTAACCACAAATCGCCGTGCCAGGGTCAATACCTAGTGCCAACATTTAGAATTCGTAGTTGCCGTAGACATTTTGAACGTCGTCATCTTCGTCGAGGGCGTCAAGGAGTTTTTGCATTTTCTCGGCGTCTTTATCGGCAAGCGCAACCGTCGT
The DNA here is from genome assembly GCA_017428215.1 of Selenomonadaceae bacterium. Classification (GTDB taxonomy): domain Bacteria; phylum Bacillota; class Negativicutes; order Selenomonadales; family Selenomonadaceae; genus Quinella. Next base: position 19,028 of record JAFRRH010000032.1, on the reverse strand, counting down.
ATCCGGAACTTGAGTAATTTCAGCGGAGGCAGTTTCAATGCCCTTTTCGGCGAGTGCAGTTTCAATCGCGTTAAAGTCGTCGGGGGCGGCAGTTATCTCAAAAGAGTCGTCGTCCGCTTCAAAATCCTCTGCGCCCGCGTCCATTGCAATTTCCATAAGCGTATCTTCGTCGTCAAAAGTTTCCTTGTCAACGGTGAAGACTGCTTTTTTCTTGAACATCCACGCGACGCAACCATTTTCGCCGAGATTGCCGCCGTGCTTGCTAAAAATATGTCGAATATTAGCCGCCGTGCGATTGCGATTGTCCGTCAAAATATCAAGCATAAGAGCCGCGCCGCCGGGACCATAGCCCTCGTAAGTTATTTCCTCGTAATTGGAAGTATCAGAAGCTCCCAAGCCCTTTTGAATTGCGCGGTTAATGTTGTCTTTGGTTACGTTGTTAGCCTTAGCCTTAGAAAGCGCAAGTTTTAAGCGCATATTGCCTGTAGGGTCTGCGCCGCCCATTTTTACGGCGATTGTAATTTCGCGGCTGATTTTGGTCGTCATAGCTCCGCGAATTGCGTCGTTCGCACCTTTTTTGCGTTTAATGGTTGCCCACTTTGAATGTCCTGACATAATCACAACTCCTTTATGAAATATATAACATCGCTCATTGGATTTTCGTAATAAGGTTCAGTCTCGACGAAGCCAAATTTTTTATAGAGACGAATCGCGCTTTGCAGTGGCGTTATCGTGTCCAAAACAATTTCCTTGAAGCCGTCCGCCCGCGCAGAATTTATAATCGCCTCAATTAATTTACTGCCCGCGTGATGTTCGCGATAACCTTCACGGACGAAAAGCCGTTTCATCTCGCAACGGTCGTTGGTGTGCTTGTGATAGGCGACGCAGCCGATAATCTTATCGTCAATAGCCGCGCAGAGTAATCTACCTTCGGGCGGCGCATATTTTGCCGATAAATCGTTCAATTCGTCGTCAACATGCTGAAAAGATAAATCGCGCCCTAAAAATTTCGTGTACTCAATGACAAGCCGTTTAACTTCGTCGAGATGATTTGCGCCGTCAATAATTTCCAACATAACGATAAACCTCAGTCCAGCCGCGTCCTTGCGCCTCGTAAAAATCAATTTCGCCGCCCTGGTCGCCCGTCTCGTAACGTCCTCTGCCCGTCGGATTATTCACGCCGCGAGCCTCAACCGTTTTGCCGTCGCCTATATAAATTGCTACGTGGAATTGCGGACGGCATAAAATATCGCCGCGCTGAAGATTGTCTTTAATTTCGTTCCACGAATACTTAACCCAGCCGCCGTCAACGCTTAAATCTTCCCAAATCGTGTCAGCGTCGCCGGAATATTGCCTGCCACCATAGCGCGACATATATTTAGGATTTTTATGCCAGTTATCAATGATGTTAAAGCCAGCGTGATTGAAGGCGTGATAAACCAGCGACGAGCAATCATAATCGGGACCTTCACGCGAGCCAGTGTAGGGATTCCGCTCAGTGGCATTTTCCGCGCCCTGTGAATAACCGTGCGTCTCGTCTTCGGCAATTTCGCAAGCCCATTGAACCGCATTTTCGACGCGAGAATCAATCGCCTGTGCTGAATTCATAATCAAACACCCCGCAATAGCCGCCATTAAAAATTTCTTCATGACGCAACTACCTTGTAAAATTTTTTCTTGCCCTTGCGAATTACAGCGGGTAAATCGTCGGCTTGCAAAATATAATCGACGTCGGAAACTTTTTTGTCGTTGAGTGTCAAGCCGCTCTGATTGATAAGCCGGCGCCCTTCCGATTTAGAATCAATAATCTTAACAGCGGCAAGCACGTCCAAAAGTTTTTTGCCAACGGCGTTCATAACTTCAACGGTCGGCATGTTTTCGGAAGATTGATTAGAAAAAATTTCAGCGGCAGATTGTTGAGCTTGATTAGCGGCGTCTTCACCGTGCACGAGCTTTGTAACTTCATAAGCCAAAACTTTTTTAGCCTCGTTAATTTCCGCGCCTTCCAAACTTGACAGGCGATTAACCTCGTCCATTGGCACGAACGTCAACAAGCTAAGGCAAGTTTTAACGTCAGCGTCGTCAACATTGCGCCAGTATTGATAAAAATCGTAAGGCGAAACTTTATCCGCGTCAAGCCAAAGTGCGCCGCCAGCCGTCTTGCCCATTTTCGAGCCGTCACTCTTAAGCAAAAGTTTATTCGTAAGTCCATAAGCCGCCCTGCCGGTTTTGCGCCGAGTCAACTCAACGCCAGCAATAATGTTAGACCATTGATCGTCGCCGCCCATTTGCAAAATACAATCGTAATCGCCGTTGAGTTTGTAGAAGTCGTAAGCTTGCATAACCATATAATTGAATTCGAGGAAGGTTAAGCCTTTATCCCAGCGTTGCTTATAACATTCGGCGGCAAGCATACGATTAACGGTAAAATGTGCGCCAACTTCGCGGAGCAAATCAATATATCCAAGTTTGCGGAGCCAGTCGCCGTTGTTGACCATTAAAGCTTTGCCGTCGCTGAAATCAATAAAGCGGGCAATTTGTTCCTTGAAACGTTCGCAGTTGTGGTGAATAACTTCATCAGTCATAACCTTGCGCAAGTCAGAGCGTCCAGACGGATCGCCGATTGTGCCGGTGCCGCCGCCTACTAAACAAATCGGGCGGTGTCCCGCGCGTTGCATATGAGCCATAGCCATAAGCGCGATAAAATGTCCCGCGTGCAAACTGTCAGCCGTCGGGTCAAAGCCGATATAGAACGTAACTTTTTTCTCGCCGAGTAATTTTTTAACCTCGTCAACGTCGGTGCATTGCGCGATAAAGCCGCGTTCGGTTAAAGTATCGAATACATTTTCTGCCAAAATAATTGCCTCCTTTTTAGGAATTGTATCAAAAAATATCTTTAACTGCAATGCAGGAAAATTTTCCTAGTGGCAGAATCACGCTGTAGATTTTCTTAAGGAGTGAAGAGTTTGGCAATATTATCTACAGACACGAAAAGAATATTACGCCGCGTCGATTTCGCGCTGATTTTGTCGGCGGCGGCAATAGTCATATACGGGATTGTCATAATATCAAGTGCCACGCATATAAACACGCCACACGAGGAGCGATTTTGGTTCGTACAGCGTCAAGGCATATTCGCCGTCGTCAATGCAATCTTAGCAATCTTATTTATGAATTTCGATTATCGCGGGTTAAGTCAGCACGGAAAGAAATTTTACGTCTTCAATCTGATAATGTTACTGGCGGTAATGCTATTCGGGCACGCGGCATTAGGCGCACAACGCTGGATACAAATTGGACCGATAAGCGTGCAGCCGTCAGAGTTCTCAAAACTAATCATGATAATTTGCATGGCGTCGATTTTAGAGGAGCGCATGGGCAAGCTTAACTCGTTGCAAGATATTTTGCCAATCGCGGCTTATGTGGGCGTACCGTTCCTCTTAGTATTAAAGCAACCAGACTTGGGCACGTCGCTAGTTTTCATGGCAATTTTTTTCGGAATGGTAATTGCTTGCGGCATGCCGTGGAAATATTTTTTCGGGATAATTTTCGCGGCTATAGCGTCGTTCCCTTTGCTGTGGCAGTTCTTGAAGGATTATCAGAAAATGCGAATCATGGTTTTCATTGACCCGAATGTTGACCCGCTCGGCTCCGGCTATCACATAATCCAATCAAAAATCGCAATCGGCTCCGGCATGTTATTTGGCAAAGGATTATTCGAGGGAACGCAGAGTCAACTAAATTTTTTGCCGGAGAATCACACGGATTTTATTTTCGCAGTTGTCGGCGAGGAACTTGGCTTTGTGGGAGCGGTCGTGCTGTTGCTTTTGTACTTAATCGTATTTTGGCGCGGAATTATTATCGCAAAAGAGGCTGGCGACGTATTCGGGCGATTGCTCGCAGTCGGGATAACTTCAATGCTGGCGTTCCATGTGCTGGTTAATGTGGGAATGACAACGGGAATAATGCCGGTAACAGGAATTCCCTTGCCGCTAATGAGTTATGGTATCAGCTCGTTGACGACGAACATTTTAGCAATAGCAATCCTCCTAAATATAAACATGCACAAACAAAAATTTCTATGGTGAGCCGCGCTTGAATTAAGTAAAAAATTTTATGGTGATGAATGATGAATCTTTACGAATTGATGAAACCGGCGCGATATACGGGCGGCGAATTTAACAGCGTCGTTAAAAATTTTGACGAGACCGCTTGCCGAATAGTTTTAGCGTTGCCTGACGTTTACGAAGTCGGCATGTCCAATTTGGGCTTGGCAATTTTGTATTCGATACTCAACCGCCGCGCAGATACCCTTTGTGAACGAGTTTACGCCCCGTGGATTGACGCCGAAAAAATTTTAACGCCTTTGTGCGCATTAGAATCGAAACGACCTGCGCGGGATTTTGATTTTTTAGGATTTTCTCTGCAATACGAAATGATTTATACCAACGTCCTCAATATACTTGACTTAGCGAAAATTTCTCTACACAGTTGGGAGCGCGGCGACGACGAACCATTTATAATTGGCGGCGGTCCTTGCGTCTATAACGTGGAGCCTGTCGCAGATTTTTTTGACTTTTTTATTATCGGCGAGGCGGAAGAAGTTTTTGGCGAAGTTGTCGACGAATTCATTGCTTGGAAAAATTCCGGCAAAATCGGCGGACGAAAAAATTTTTTACGAAGACTTTTAAACGTTCGTGGAATTTACGTGCCGAGTTTTTATGAGCCGATGTATTCGGGCGAAAAGTTTTTAGGCTTAAAAGTTTTGGAGAATGCTCCGCGAAAAATTTTAAAGCGTGTGGTGAAAAATTTCGACGCGACGCCGACAGTTGATAAGCCTGTCGTGCCGTTTATTGAAATTGTTCACGATAGGGCGATGCTAGAACTTTTTAGGGGTTGCAGTCGTGGCTGTCGGTTTTGTCAAGCGGGCATGACTTATCGCCCCGTTCGCGAGCGCAAGCCAGAGACATTGCGAGCTATAGCGCGGCGATTAATTGATTCTAGTGGTTGGGACGAAATTTCTTTAACGTCGCTGTCGAGTGCGGATTATTCGTGTCTTAGCCGATTGATTGACGATTTGCAAAGTGAATTCAAAAATGAGCGTGTAAGTTTTTCGTTGCCGAGCTTGCGAATTGATAGCTTTTCAATCGAGCTTGCCGAGCGTGTTCAATCTGTGCGCAAAAGCGGTTTGACGTTCGCACCGGAGGCAGGAACTCAACGCTTGCGCGACGTGATAAATAAAAATGTGACGGAAGAAAATTTGCTTGAGGCGTGCAATGCGGCATTCGCTAAAGGTTGGCGGGCAGTCAAATTATATTTTATGATGGGCTTGCCGACGGAAACCGACGAAGACATTGCGGGCATAGCTGACTTGGCAAATAAAGTTGCGAACCTTAAACGCGGCGTCAAAGTTACAATTAGCGTGTCATGTTTTGTACCGAAGCCGTGGACGCCGTTTCAATGGGCGGCGCAAATTTCTACGTCAGAATTCGAGCGGCGGCAACAACTCTTAAAAAATTTAATCACGAACAGGGCGATAACTTACAACTATCACAACGCTAAACTTTCCGTGTTGGAGGGAGCCTTAGCTCGTGGCGACAGACGGCTTGCAAAAGTTATCGAGGCGGCTTGGAAGTTAGGCGCAAAATTTGACGGCTGGAGCGATTTATTTAAGCCTGACATTTGGGCGGCGGCTTTTGATACTTGCGGAATAAGTCCCGAATATTATAGCGGGCGTGAACGGGATTTTTGGGAGCCGCTAGCATGGGAACATACCTCGCCAGGCGTAGATAAAAATTTTTTGCTTGTGGAGTGGGAAAAATCTCAAGTCGGTAAAACTACTCGCGACTGCCGACGGACGAGTTGCACGGGTTGCGGCGTATGCATGAATTTGGGCGTTAAGGTTATCGACTTCGACGCAGATAAAACTAAACTTTCCAATCGCCAATCCCTAGTCACTAACCACCAGCCACTAATCACTAAATATCGTGGGCAAATTCGTAAGGGCGCGGAGATTGCCGTGCTAAGTCACCTTGATTATATGAACGTCTTCATGCGGGCGTTGCTTAGGAGCAAGTTGCCTGCCGCGTGGAGTGAGGGTTTTAATCCGCATTTGAAAGTTTCGTTTGCAAGCGCGTTAAGCCTCGGAGTTACCAGCGATTGCGAATACGTTGACTTTGAATTAACCGCGCCTATTGACGAGCCGGAAGTTTTACAGAGATTGAACGCGCAACTGCCAAAGGGCATGGAGATTTTGCGTTTGAAAAAATTACGCGGCAAGGTTCAGCCGGTGATGTCGCTGGTAGATTTGTCGCGCTATGAAGTTCGTTTACCGTTTGATAAAAAATATTTCGACGCCGCGCAGAATTCAATAAAAAATTTCAACGCGACACCCGAAATAAAATTTACGCGAATCACGCCGAAAAAAACGCGGGAGCTTGAAATAAAAAAATATGTCGCCGAGCCAATAAAAATAGCTTTATTCGGCGAAGAAATTATGATAAACTTAGCAATTAGAATTACAGCTACAGGAAGTGTCAAGCCGAGCGAAATATTACAAATCTTGCACGAACGATTTAATTTTCCCGTCGACGTAGCAAACGCGCGGATAAATCGAACGGCACTTTTGAGCAAAGGAAAAAATTTATTGGGAGGAATGTAAATGAAAACCATAGTAGCTCCGTCGATACTCTCGGCGGATTTTGCGCACCTTGCCGACGAAGTAAAAAAAGTTACAGCGGCGGGCGCGGAATATGTTCATGTTGACGTTATGGACGGGACATTTGTACCCGAAATTACAATCGGGGCTGGTGTCGTCAAGAGCTTGCGCAAATTCACCGAAGCCGTTTTGGACGTTCACTTAATGGTTGAACACCCCGAAACGCAACTTGAAAGTTTTGCGGCGGCGGGCGCGGATATTATAACTTTTCACGTGGAAGCAACGCGCCACCCGCATAGAGTGATTCAAAAAATTCACGAACTCGGTTGCAAGGCGGGCGTCGCAATCAATCCTGGTACGTCGCTTTCTGCTATTGAGGAGCTTGTCGAAGATGCCGATATGATTTTGATTATGACGGTCAATCCTGGTTACGGCGGGCAGAAATTTATCGAGTCAATGCTCGGCAAGATTCATATGCTTTACCACATGATTGAGGAAATGGAAACGGAATGCGACATTGAAGTTGACGGCGGTATTAACGCTAAGACTTCCGAATTAGTTAGGGAAATGGGCGCGAATGTTTTGGTAGCTGGCTCGGCTATTTACGGTGCGGCGGACGTTGCTCAGGCGATTGAAGATATTCGCGGCGAGGAAATAATTCATCACCACCACGACGATTGATATTTTTCCCGTAATGATTAAAGGATTGGATTTGTTCAAAGGATGATGCTCTATGACAATGACGGTTACAAATAGGTTTACGTCGATAAATTTTCTGAATGTGCTAAACAGAGCTAGTACTCGACTTGATAGTTCTTTAACAAAAATTTCAAGCGGTCAGAAAATAAATTCTGCGGCAGATAACGCTTCGGATTATTCAATTTCGGAAAGAATGCGGGAACAACTTCGCAGTTTAAACCAGACGGATCAAAATGTTCAAAATGGTTTATCTATGGTTAAAGTTGCGGAGGGCGGCATTCAAAGAATTGTTGATATTTTGCGCGACATGAAAAGCCTTGCAATTAATGCCGCTAACGATTCCAATACAAACGCAGACAGAGAAATTATTCAGCGCGAGATGATGAAACGCCTTGCAACCATTAATGACATAGCGATTGGTACAAAATATAACAACAAGGGTTTAATCGACGGCACTTTTGAGCCAGGCACGGTACTTGAGGAGCAAGTTGTCAATGTGCGAAAATTTAATCTGCAAAGCATTAACATGACGTCGACCAAAGATTATACTAAAGAAGTTTCTCCCGACGGCTCGCGAATTGTTATCGCCGAAAATAAAATTAAGAATCTGGCACACAGTTTCACTCAAACAGATGACACTACCACAAAAATAGATTCAGGGTCCGACTTAAGAGCAGCATATATGCAACCACCAATGAACGCCGATTTTGGTTTCAAAGATTCTAGTTGGAATTGGACTGCGAACTACAGAGCCAATTGGACTGAGAACAACGAAACCTATACATTATTAAGCGTAAGAACGAGTCGCTATACCAACAACAAGGAAATAGGCGTAGAAATTGATTTCAGCAGTGCCGAAGGTGCCAATGGTTCCGTCGCAGATGATTTCGACGGGCAAGGTTTCAGCATTTTGTGTAGTGGTTGTTCGCAATATATAAACATTGTCTTTGATAAAAGCATGAATATTGGGCAAGGGACGCTTACGACTTTTACAGATAACACCTTGAGAAAAGATTTTCGCGTCGGTATAGGCGATGCTACAAGTACAGATGATTTGGCAAGAGCGATTTTTGAGGGAATAAAAAATTCGGGACGCAAACCTTACGATAGAGATCATGATATTTACAAAAAGGATAGTAGCGGCAATATAATAGAACTTCTTTCTGTGGAAATTGATGCTGATAGACACAATTTTCGTATCGCTAAAAATCCTAACGCTGACGGAAAATATCTTTTTATTAAAGAGAAATCTACTAGAATGTTGATTTTGGATTCGGGCACAATCATGGCGACGGGCGGTCCCGGTTCAAAAGACGACTTGCCTGACCCCGTTAGCACGGAAATTATTGACGGCAAAGAAGTTCAAAAGATAAATGTTGATACGGCAATGGTTGGACACATTTGGGACAAAGAGGAAGCCGTTTTGGAAACCATCATTGTAGGTTATGGTGCGCCGTTAACCATTCACGACGGAACGCAAAGAGGAGATTACAATCTTTATACAATTAAGAACATGCAAACCAGTGCATTAGGTATTGGAAATATCCTCGACGATGACGGGGACTTTGTAAACGCGAGAGACCGTGCCAAATACAACGCTTTGAGTGCTCACCCTGACAAACAACGAGAGTTTTTAGAGAATATGCAAGAGGCGGCGCGTTTGGCGGGCAACGAAATTTCTGTTAAAACTGCCGAAGATGCTAAAGTTGCAATTAAAATTTTAGATGAAGCACTCAACTACGCCCTCGATAATGCAACGAAAATTGGCTCATATCTTCAACGTATGGAAAGCATGGAGAATACTATTTACACTGTGGAGGAAAATACCGAAGCGTCTAAGTCCGTGATTCGTGATACCGATATATCTAAGGAAATAGTTGCTTATACAAGGTCGAATGTTTTATCGCAATCCGTGCAGTTTATGCTCGCTCAATCTAATAACAATTCTTTCATGGTATTAAATTTACTGAGGTGATTCCGATTAACACAGGAACGAATTTCGCGAGAAGATACGACGTATAGGAATGTGCATTATTCCTCCGCGATAAAAAGTTTTAACCGTCGGGCAAAAACGCTCGGCGGTTTTTAATTGTTGAAATGTACCTATTAAAATTTATCAGCTCGAACAAAAAGTTCGGGCTTTTTTATTAAAATGTACAATTTTAATCACAGGAGGAAAACATAAAATGGATTGGGGCTACGAAGGCTCGACGCGCAGGCGCACTTGTATGCTTATGGTCACGCACGCATGTAATCTCAACTGCAGCTATTGCTACGAGTCGTATAAGAAAAACGCTTACATGAGCTTGGATTTGGCTAAAGAAATTATTTTGCGTGAGGTGCAGTTCGTGAAGGAAAGCGATCAGTTTGACGAGCTGGAGATTGACTTTATGGGCGGCGAGCCGTTCATGAATTTCCCTCTGATTAAGGCGATCGTCGAATGGCTGGAGACCGGCGTCATTGATGTTCCGTGGATTTGTTTTGCCACGACAAACGGCACCCTGCTTACCGACGAAATCAAAAGTTGGTTGCGCGAACATAAAGATAACATTACCCTTGGCGCGAGCTACGACGGAACCGGTCAAATGCAATTAACAAATCGTGGCACCGATAAGCACAACATAGACTTGGCGTTTTTCCATGAATTGTGGCCTCATCAAGCTTTGCATATGACGATTTCAAAAGAGACCTTGCCGACGTTGGCTGAAGGCGTTTTGGATATACAAACTCACGGCTACAACGTCGAGGCGGCTTTGGCTGAAGGCATCGACTGGACGATAAATGACGCGCTGATTTATCGCGAGCAGTTGAACATATTAAAAAACGCCTATCTGAAAAATTCCGCGCTAACTCCGTTTAACAGATTAACGAGATTCATTAACGTTTACGATTTGCCAGCTACAGAGAAAGTCCAAAAGAAATGGTGCGGCACAGGAAAATATATGGTGACCTATGACATTGACGGCAAAAGATACGGTTGCCAGATGTTTACGCCCATAGTCTTGGGCAAGGATAAGGCGTTGTTGTCCGACGCGGTTGAATGGGATTCGCCCGAATCGACGGCTGATGATTATTGCAAGAGTTGCGTGTTGAGAAATTTCTGCCCGACGTGCCCAGGCTTCAACTACAAGTATCGCGGACATCTTGCCGTTCGAGATAAAAGCTGGTGTCCAATGGTTTTGGCGGAAGCGATAACGGCTTGCGAGTTCCAAGTTGAGCTTATTGCTACCATCGATAAACTCGACGAGAAAGACGCTCAACACGGGCTGGCAGCACTTCAAGCTTACAAGGCGTTGCAACATCTGGACATCATGAAGAGCCAAAGTCCCTACACAATTTGAACTACGACAGAATTCTTATCCGGTGCGCCAGACCAACTTCGCCGCGCCGATAAGTTTCAAGTAATTGCGTTCAGCAACACCGCGTCGTTGAGCGTAAGCATGAAAGGAGGTGATAATCATGAAGATGAACATGGAAGCTCTTAAGGCTCTCGAACTCAAACTGGCTGAATACAGCAAAGCGAACGGGGGTATCGCCGAACATGAATCGGCTAACGCTGGCTGTACGGGTTGCATGACCACTTGCAGTGGCGGGTGCGAAAGCTGTTCAGGCGGTTGCAAAGGCGGATGTAACGGTCGCAGATAAGCAACCAACTCGGTCATTTGTGACGACGAAAACAAACGGTGTGGTAGCCTGACAGGTCGCCGCGCCGTTTATTTCGTTACGGAGGCGGAAAGAATTTGCATGAACAACGTAGACATAAAAATCAGCTTTACGGGCAGTGTCAATGAGGAAAATGTTCGGGCGTTCATCAACGAGATAAAAACTTTGATTAAGCAAAATCCCGACAGCACCGTGCTGACCGTTTATATTTCTTCGCCCGGCGGGAACGTTGACATTGCCGTCGAGCTTTTTCATTTCCTGAAGCTGTTGGATTGCACGATACGGACGGTAAATATTTCCTGCGTCAATTCTGCGGCGATAATCATCTTTGCTGCGGGCACGGAGCGAATCAGCTTGCCTTGTTCGTCCTTCTACGTTCACTCCATTACAAAAAATCTGAACGGCAACTTTACTGCCGATGATTTGTTGCGCGAAGCAAGGGAAATGGCGGCTAATACGAATAAAATCGCGACCATTCTTGCCGACGCAAGCAATAAAAATAAAGCCTATTGGAAACGCCTCATGAGAAAAGGTTGCTTGTTGACTTCCCGAAAAGCAAAGGAGCTTGGTCTCGTCAATGATATATCAGAGTGTAAGTAGAAAATATTTCGCGTGGCTGTATAAGCACGTCGGCGCGTTCAAAAAGGACATATTGCTTTGCGTGGTGTTGAGCGTTTTGGCGGTAATATTTTCTTTGCTTTTCGTACAAGTCACCAAGATTTTTATGGAGGCGGTCGAGCGCGGCGAAAATTTTTCTCTGTTGCTATTGATAGTTTCGCTGACGACAATCAAGGGTTGCAATATATTTTGCGTGGATTTTAAAATTTATCTGCGCGAAAAACAAACTTATTCGATGAACAATGAGCTGTCCCTAAAATTTTTCAAAGACCTGTTTACCGGCGGCGTCTCTTACAATGAAAGAATTCATTCGGGCGATTCGCTGAGCAGGCTGACGACGGACGTTTTCAGCGTGTCAAACTGCTTGATAGGAACAATTCCCGAATTATTGTACGCAGTTGTTTCACTCCTTGCCACATGTATTTACCTCAAGTCGATTGAACCCGTTTTGACGTTGGTGATACTTGCGATTATGTCTGTCAACATGATGTTCGGGCAATCCTACGCGAAGAAATTATTGCCGCTGTCCAGAGAAATACGAATCGCTGACAGCACGGCTCATCAATTCATGCAGGAACATCTTCAACACCACGAGCTGATTGTCACAATGGAGAAAACCGAGTTCATTTGGAATCGGTTGAAAGAACTTCAGCGCAAACTTTACGAAAAAATTGTTACCAGCACAAAACTAAGCACCCTGGCGATGTCGCTCATAGACTCCACACTTAATATCAGCTACATCGTCATTTTGATTTGGGGCATTTACGGCACACGGAACAATACTTTTACTTATGCAGAACTGATTGTCTTCTTGCAGCTGGCGGAGCAAATCCAAGTTCCGTTCATTCAATTCAATCACAACTATCAGTTGCTCATCACGTCAATGGCGTCCGTCGAACGATTGATGGAGTTTGAAAATCTGCCGAAGGAAGACAATTCAAATTCTGTGACATTTTCCGTTCCCGTCGGCGTTGAATTTTCAAACGTAAATTTTCGCTACAAAGAAGATTCTCGCTGGATATATCGCGACTTCAATCACAATTTCAAGCCCAGTAGCGTCACGGCGGTTGTAGGAGAGACTGGGGCTGGTAAAAGTACGCTCTTGCGAATGTTCCTCGCCACACTGATTCCCGATGCTGGTAACATTACGTTCTACGGGACGGAAAATTGCACGCTTGTAAAATATGCGGCAAGTCCGCAGACGCGTGGAAATTGCGTTTACGTTCCTCAAGGCAACAGCTTAATCAGCGGCACGATTCGTTACAATCTTCTCTTAGGTAAAACCGACGCGACGGAAGAGGAAATGCGGACGGCACTTTATTTCGCGGCGGCAGATTTTGTTATCAATGATTTTCCGAGCGGCTTGGATACCGTAATTGGTGAAGGCGGTCTCGGTATCAGTGAAGGACAAGCGCAACGAATCGCCATTGCAAGGAGTTTTCTGCGTCCGGGTAAAGTCATTCTGATGGATGAGCCGACTTCCGCACTTGACGCCGAAACGGAAAAAATTTTTTTAACGCGGCTAACCAATCAATCTCACGACAAAACGATTGTTATCGTCACTCACAAGAAGGAAGTTTGCAACTATGTTTCCGATGTCATCACTATAAAACTTTTGCGCCAATCTGATTAAAAATTTAAATTAAAAAAACTCGCTCCCCGAAAGGAACGAGTTTTTTTTTATAAACGTCGTTAATTATCAGAGATGAGGACCTGCCGCAACGAGAGCTTTGCCCGCCGCGTTGTATTCGTACTTCTTAAAGTTTTTGATAAAGCGGCTTGCTAAATCTTCAGCGCGACGATCCCATTCAGTCGGGTCTGCGTAGGTGTTGCGCGGGTCGAGAATTTCGGTTGCGACGCCTTCGAGGACGGTCGGAACTTCCAAATCGAAGATAGCAATTTTTTTAGTCGGAGCATTTTTAATTGCGCCGCCGAGAATCGCGTCGATAATGCCGCGAGTATCTTTAATGGAAATGCGTTTGCCAGTGCCATTCCAGCCCGTGTTGACGAGATAAGCTTTTGCGCCAGATTTTTCCATACGTTTAACGAGTTCTTCAGCGTATTTAGTCGGGTGCAGTTCAAGGAATGCTTGACCGAAGCACGCGCTGAAAGTCGGAGTCGGTTCGGTAATTCCGCGTTCGGTGCCAGCCAGCTTAGCAGTAAAGCCGCTCAAGAAATAATATTTAGTCTGTTCGCTCGTCAAAATGGAAACGGGCGGCAATACGCCAAATGCGTCTGCACTAAGGAAGATGACTGACTGCGCGGCGGGACCGTGGCTGTCGGGGCGAACGATATTTTTAATATGATAAATCGGATAACTAACGCGGGTGTTTTCGGTGACAGATTTATCAGCGAAATCAATCTTGCCGTTCTTGTCGACAGTTACGTTTTCGAGGAGTGCGTCGCGACGAATTGCGCCGTAAATGTCGGGCTCGGCAACGGGGTCGAGATTGATAACTTTAGCATAGCAACCGCCTTCAAAGTTGAATACGCCGGTATCGTCCCAGCCGTGCTCGTCGTCGCCGATAAGCAAACGTTTCGGGTCAGTGGAAAGGGTCGTTTTGCCCGTGCCGCTCAAGCCGAAGAAAATCGCGGTGTTCTCTCCGTTCATGTCGGTATTCGCGGAGCAATGCATTGCGGCAATACCTTTAAGCGGCAGGAAATAATTCATCATTGAGAAGAGCCCTTTTTTCATCTCGCCGCCGTACCAAGTATTGAGGATAACTTGTTCTTTGGTCGTGATGTTGAAAACGGTCGCCGTTTCGGAATTGAGTCCGAGTTCTTTCCAGTTAGTAACTTTTGCTTTGGACGCATTGAAAACTACAAAGTCCGGCTCTTGGTCGAATTCTTCTTGATTCTTAGGGCGAATGAACATATTCGTAACGAAATGAGCCTGCCAAGCAACTTCCATGATGAAACGGATTTTCATGCGGGTATCTTTATGAGTGCCGCAGAAGCCGTCGACGACGAAAAGGCGTTTATTGGACAGCTCTTTAATCGCCATTTCCTTGAGAGCCTTCCAGCTTTCGACGGAACATTTTTTATTGTCGTTTTTGTACTCGTCAGTCGTCCACCAAATTTCGCCGGGCGCACCTTCTTTTGTCGTATCGTCGTAGACAATGAATTTGTCTTTGGGCGAACGTCCGGTGTAAATACCAGTCATGACATTCAAAGCACCGAGTTCCGTTTCCTGTGCGACATCGAAGCCAGTAAGGTCGGGGCGCATTTCCTCATTGAAGAGGACCTCGTATGTCGGATTATAAATAACTTCGGGCGTTCCTGTGATTCCGTACTTCGTCAAATCAAGCATTGGCATAATTTCTACCTCCAAAAATTTTCTGCGTCGATAATAAACTTTTGCGCCGTAATTGTCAATTATTATCTATGCAAAAAAAGACGATTCACTTTGCAAAGTCGGTGCGCGTGGTGTATGATTGCCGGCGAGGTGATTATATATGTGTTTAGCCTTTCCGGCAAAAGTTTTAGAGATTGACGGCGACTTAGCAACAGTAGAGCGTTCGGGAGTAAAACGTTCAGCAAGTTTAATGCTTCTGCCCGAAGCTAAGGTTGGCGATTATGTATTAGTTCACGCGGGCTTTGCAATGCAAGTTGTCGATGAGCAGGAAGTAAAAATACGCGACGCACTTGTTGCCGAAATGAACGGTGCGCCGCGTACTGTTGAAAGTCTTACTCTGTAATATTTTCTCCGCGATAACGGGCAACGGACGCGCAATCTTTATCGCCGCGCCCAGAAAGCGTAATGACAATAATTTTATCTTTATCCATATCAGGCGCAATCTTCATGATGTGAGCAACTGCATGCGCCGATTCAATCGCAGGAATAATTCCTTCCGTGCGTGATAAATATTCAAAGGCGTTAACGGCTTCCTCGTCGGTTATCGGAACGTATTCAGCGCGTCCAATGTCGTGTAGATATGCGTGTTCGGGACCAATGCCAGGATAATCCAGCCCCGCCGAAATCGAATAAACCGGAGCAATTTGTCCGTATTTGTCTTGGCAAAAGTAAGACTTCATGCCATGAAAAATTCCCGTTCTGCCAGTTGCAATCGTTGCCGCCGTCTCGAAAGTGTCGATGCCTCTACCCGCCGCCTCGCAACCAATTAATCGAACGCTTTTATCGTCAATAAAATTATAAAACGTTCCAATAGAATTTGAGCCGCCTCCGCAACAGGCAACAACCGCGTCGGGAAGTTTACCCTCAAGCTCAAGAAGTTGCGCTTTAATTTCTTTGGAGATGACAGCTTGAAAATCGCGGACAATCGTCGGGAAAGGGTGAGGACCCATAACAGAACCTAAACAATAATGCGTATCGGCAATTCGATTCGTCCACTCGCGAAAAGTTTCTGATACAGCGTCTTTTAATGTACCAGTGCCACTTTTGACGGGAATAACAGTTGCGCCCAAAAGTTTCATGCGGTAGACGTTGAGAGCTTGCCTAATCGTATCTTCAACGCCCATAAATACGACACATTCCATATTGAGCAGAGCGGCGGCAGTGGCAGTTGCGACGCCGTGTTGACCTGCGCCAGTTTCGGCAATTAGGCGCGTCTTGCCCATTTTTTTTGCCAACAATGCTTGACCGAGAACATTATTAATTTTATGTGAGCCTGTATGGTTCAAATCTTCGCGCTTGAGATAAATTTTCGCACCGCCTAAATCAGCAGTCATTTTTTTTGCAAAATAGAGCACTGAAGGACGCCCCGCGTAATTTTTAAAAAGTTCGTCGAGTTCGCGATTAAAATTTTTGTCGTCCTTAAAGCGATTGTACGCCGCCTCCAACTCAATAACTGCATTCATCAGCGTTTCGGGAATGTATTGCCCGCCGTAAATGCCAAAGCGTCCATTTTGATTCGTCATAAATTTTCCCTCCGCACAACCTCCGCGAAGGCTGTCATTTTCTTAAAGTCTTTTTTGCCGTCGGTTTCAATGCCGCTTGAAACGTCGACTGCAAACGGTTTCAAAAGTTTTATCGCGTCGCCAACGTTTTCTGGAGTTAAGCCGCCCGCCAAAAAATATTCGCGTCGCAAATCTTTTATCAAGCTCCAGTCGAAAACTTTACCATCACCCGCGCCCGCGTCAATCAAAATAAAATCGGCTAAACTTTCTTGCGCCGCGTGAACTTTAAAAGCTTTAATTATCGGCTTGTTGCTAAGCCCGCGCAGATTTTTAATATAAGCATCGTCCTCGTTGCCGTGAAGTTGAGCCGCGTCGATAATGCCGGCGTTGAGCAGTTCAGCGACGGTTGAATTTTTTTCGTTGACGAAGACACCGACCGCACAAATTTTTTTGGAAAGCGCATTGCGAAATTTTTCAGCCTGCGCGGGCGTGACATATCGTTTACTCTTTGGCGCGAAGACAAAACCGACATATTCGGGAAAAATTTCATTGGCAAAAGAAATATCGTCCAAAGTTTTCAGCCCGCAAAATTTTATCTTAGCCATATCTTCTCCTATCAGTATAAAAATTTTTTTTAGCTTAACACGTTGCGAATCAAATATCAAGGTTCAAGCGCGTGATTGATGATTGGAAAGTTCTCGTCAACGATCCCGGCATTGATTTGGTCGATATTGCCACTCCGAACGCTTTCCACTATCAAGTTGCCAAAGCCGCGCTTGAGGCGGGCAAAAATGTTTATTGCGAAAAGCCGTTGCCCATTTCCGCCGAAGAATCTAAAGAACTCGCTGAACTCGCCGCGAAAAAAGGCGTTATTAACTACGTCAGCTTCAATAACACGCAAAATCCCGCTAATTCTTACGTCCGCGAACTCGTTCAGAGCGTAAATTATGATAACTTGTAGAAATATTAATAAATTAGCAGGTTGTAGTACATTAAGACAATTTTTGAACGTTTCGCAGTTCATTATGGGCGATATTTCCGCTGTAAACGCCATGACAACTGCAATTTTCCCCGAATGTCCAAAATCTCGCGGTTCAAACGAAATGGCTCCCGTCGAAAACGAAGATATTATCAGTTTCATGATTGAATACGCTAACGGCGCAAAAGGTATGATTTCTTCCAGCTGCGTCGCCACAGGTCGCAAAAATTATCTCGCGTATGAAATTCAAGGCACTAAAGGCTCCGTCATTTATGATTTGGAGTGCATGGGCGAAGTCCAGACTTATTTCCAAAGTGATGAGGAAGTCAATCGCGGCTTCAGAAAGGTTTTCCTCAATCCTCTGCAAAAAGGCTACAGCGCGTTCCAGCCCGCAGGCGGCATTGCCATTGCCTGTAATGATATGAAAGTTCTTGAGGCGCACGAATTGTTCAGTGCGATTACTAAAGACATTAAATACGATTGCACGTTTGAATTCGGCTACAAGATTGACAGAACCGTTGCCGCAATCCTAAAATCCACCAAAGAACGCGTTTGGGTAGACGTTAATTAAAGGCCGATTGAGCGAAATTTCTTCGGTGTCATAGAATTTTCCTTCTTAAATGCCCGCGCAAAGTGCGACGTGCTGTTAAAGCCGCAAAGTTACGCAATTCGTTCGATTGATTCGCTCGTTGAAACTAAAAGAAATTTCGATTGCTTTAGTCGATACAAAAAAAAATATTCGTGTGTCGTCACGTCCAAACAGCGGCGAAAATCACGTCAATGTTGTGCGAAACGACAGGTTCATTGACAATCGGCTTGGCGGCGGCTGAAATTATCTCTTGAAAGCGCAAACGCAACTTTTCAGCACGATTTCCACGATAATGTATGCGCTTTTCTCGTAAAGATGTTCGACATAAGGGCTTGCGGCAATTCCGTTAAAATGAAACCATAAAAATTCTCCCGCGTCGTTGCAACCGTAAATATGCGGCTCGCGGCAGTCCAAAAGAATAGTTTCGCCCGACTTCGCGTTAACGTCAAAATTTTTCGTCTTAACAAAGATATTCCCGCTCAAAACGTAGAACATCAGAAATAAATTCAACGATTCGCGCTTAATTCGATAGCCGCCATTACAAAAATAATGACCAAAATCGCCCGGATACAATAAAGCTTTCTTAGCGAACTCCGACGGCTACGAAAAATCTATGAATGAAGTTTCAAGGACGCCTTTATCGACAATCTTCACGGCTTGCGACCTCCTCAAAAAATTTTTTGCCTTAATTATAAATTTTGGAGTTCGCGCAAGTCAATTCAAAAAATTATCAAATAAGGAGAGATTTAACGATGCCTATCAAAGTTGGTATTGCGCCTGATTCTTGGGGCGTATGGTTCCCCGAACACGAAAAAGAGCCGCCGTGGTGGCGTTGCCTCGACGAAATGAAAATTGCGGGCTATGAGGGCTGTGAAATTGGTCCTTGGGGTTATATGCCCAATAAAGAGCCGCAAGTTTTGAAAAATGCGATTGATGCACGCGGTTTGACGTTGGTTGGCGCGACT
>JAFRRH010000031.1 GCA_017428215.1 Selenomonadaceae bacterium | reverse complement strand
GCGGATTAGTTACATAAAGATTTTTATTGCTATTCATCTCTTTAAGAATTGCCTGTAACTTTTCTATCGGATTCATTTTATAACAGTCCTTTCGGGACTATCATAAATTCTTTTCCCCTTTTCGTTAAGTTAATGCCATTGATGAAATGGGAGGATATGTGACAAAATCGCCCGATAACAGTTCACTCAATGGCGGCACAGGCAACGATGATATTTACAACTCAGCCGTCAACGTCACAATCAACGGCAACGACGGCAATGATACCATTACCAACAGAGGTTCTGACGTTACAATCACCGGAGACGCCGGAGACGACGTTATTGACAGTAAAGGTGAAACTGATCGATATACAAGCGGTGGCTCGAATTTATCAATCAGTGGCGGCGCGGGCAATGACAACATTTCAGTGGAAGGTACGAATGTTTTTGTCGAGGGCGGCGAGGATAACGATTTAATTCAAAACGGCGGACGCATCTACAATTATTCTTATGGTGCTCTGTCATGGACATCATGCTACACTGTTGTTAAAGGTGGAGACAACGTTACTTTAAACGGCGGTGTCGGAAACGATACCATTTTAAATTATGGCGGTCAGCAAGTATTAATCGATGCCGGCAACGGTAATGATTTTATTGTCAACTATATCGGCAGTTACAGATATGACTATAGTGACTACTACGGTAGCCGTTACGACAAGCATGAATATGTTGAATATCATTCAAAAAATGTCACAATCAACGCCGGCGCGGGTAATGATACCATCAGCAACGACGGTTCCGACAATACAATAAACGCGGGTGATGGTCACGACTCAATTTCGAGTACCGGCGACAATGTTAAAGTAGACGGCGGAGCTGGCAGAGATTTAATAACAAGTAACGGTAAAGAAGTCACAATTAACAGCGGAGACGGCAAAGATAACATTACAAGCACGGGTGACACGACTTCAATCGACGGCGGGGCTGATGACGATAACATAAACAACAACGGCAATGACGCAACGTTAATCGGCGGCGCAGGCAACGATTTGATTAAGAGCACGGGCAACGACGTTTTGTTTAAATATGCAGTTGGCGACGGCGATGATACTATCGACGGATTCAACGAAAGCTCCATGTTGCGTATCGGCGACGGCAAAACGGACACCTACGCGACACTTGCAAGCGGCAATGACGTTATTGTCTATGTCGGCGACGGCAAGATAACTTTGGTCGGCGCGGCAACTTTATCGACAGTAAACATTGAAGGGGAGGCGGTTTTTATGATTATCAACGGCACGGAAGGCAACGATTCAATCAACAACACTCTCAGCGGCGCGACAATTCAAGCTCTCGGCGGCAATGATTCTGTTTGGAACAAGCCAAATGCTACAAACACGTCGATAAACGGCGGCGCGGGCAACGATTACATTGATAATTTGTCTTCAAACGTGACGATAAGTGGCGGAGACGGCGATGATTCTATTTGGAGCTGGATAGATCGTAAAAACACATCGATAAGTGGCGGCGATGGCAACGATTTCATTTATAATGACGAAGCCGAAAACGTGACAATAAGCGGCGGCGCGGGCAACGATAAAATTACAAATAACGGTTCAAACGTCACGATAAGCGGCGGAACAGGTTCTGATACAATTTTCAATACCTGTTATGAACGTGACGGTAGTATTCGTTATTTTAATTCCGTCGGTTCGAATGTACTCTTCAAATACAATTCAGGCGACGGAAATGATATTATTTATAGTTTCAAAGCAAATTCGACGCTTTCAATCGGCGGCGGCTCCGACACTTACTCCACGCAAGCTAGCGGCTCGGATATAATCGTCACTGTCGGCGACGGCTCAATCCTCCTCAAAGGCGCGGCGTCGTTAAGTGAATTAAACATTGAGGGTATTGAAAAAGAACCCGTAAACTCATTGCTCATTGTCGGCACGGAAGGCAACGATTCAATCAAAAACACCCTCAGCGGCGCGACTATTCAAGCTCTCGGCGGCGACGATTCAATCTCCAACAGCGGCACCGCCAGTTCAATTTTTGGCGGCGCAGGCAATGACACCATTATCAACATCGCGCGGGGTGAAAGTTTTTCACTTTCCGGTGCTTATTCATATATTGACGGCGGCTCGGACAACGATTATATCTAAAATAATGGATGGGCTGATTATACTTCCATAAATGGCGGAGATGGTAACGATACTATTTTGACCAGTGCTGACAACAGTTCAATAAACGGCGATGCCGGCAACGATTTTATTAGTGTTAATGACGGCGAATATTCGTATATCAATGGCGGCGACGGTAATGACACTATTAATAATTACAGCTCAAATGTTTCAATCAATGGCGGCGAAGGAAATAATTACATTGTAAACGACGCCTCTAATGTGACAATCAATAGCGGCGATGGTGATAATAGGATTGAAATTGGAGCCAGTACCGGTGGCGGCGACATTGAAAATATTTTAATCAACGTCGGAGACGGCAATGATTCCATTTACAATGACGGCGATAATGCCGTAATCAACGCCGGCGGCGGCAATGATACCATTTCCAATGATGGAGTAAATGTCACGATAAACGGTGGCGCAGGCGATGACAAAATTTTTAGTTATTATTCTTATGAAGATAACAAACTCGTTATCGACGGTGGCGCGGGCGACGATTCTATTTACAACGACGAACGCACAAACGTTTCCATTCTCGGCGGGGCGGGTAATGATTTCGTTTCTCTTGGAAGCAATGCATACAGAGATATTTTAGTTAAATATAATGTTGGCGACGGCAACGACACGATTCAAGGTTTTAATTCAGGAGCGACGCTCCAAATCGGCGGCGGCTCTGACACTTACTCCACGCAAGCTAGCGGCTCAGATATAATCGTCACGGTCGGCGACGGCTCAATCCTCCTCAAAGGCGCGGCGAACTTGTCGAAAGTCAACATTAAAGGCAAGGAAGAAAAAATTGAAGAAAATTCTTGGAAGCTCAACGGCACGACGGCGACTTACGGCACGTCTTCAAACACTTTAATCACAATTAACGGCGTTAAATCGCTCGCCGGAATCACTTTAAGCGATAAGACGGTCACGGTTGCAAATTCTGCGCTCAATCAGGGAACAGTAAAAATCAGCAACGGTTATACTCTAAAGCTCGGCAATGACGTTACACAATCGAAGACAACGGCGGCTGGCTGGAGTTTGAATGGTACAACTGCAACTTACAAAGCGGCGTCAACGTCAGCTGGTTATAAACTTGCCAATAATCAAGTTTCCTATGTCAATGCGAGTGGCGGAAATACTTTGGTCACAGTCAGCGGCGTTAAATCTTTAAGCGGAATCACTTTAAGCGATAAGACGGTCACGATTGCGAATTCTGCGCTAAATCAAGGAGCAGTTTCAATCAGCGACGGCTATACTCTAAAGCTCGGCAATGATGTACCGATTTCCTCGACAACGGCGGCTGGTTGGTCGCTCAACGGTACGACTGCTACTTACAAAATTGCGGCGACTTCAGCTGGTTATAAGCTTGCCAACAATCAAATTTCGTATGTCAACGCAAGCGGCGGAAATACTTTAGTCACAGTCAGCGGCGTTAAGTCTTTAAGCGGAATCTCTTTAAGTGATAAGACGGTCACGATTGCGAATTCTGCGCTAAATCAAGGGACGGTAAAAATCAGTGACGGTTATACTCTCAAGCTCGGCAATGATGTACCGATTTCCTCGACAACGGCGGCGAGTTGGACTTTGAACGGCACGACTGCCACTTATAAAGCCGCGTCAACCTCTGCTGGTTATAAGCTCGCCAACAATCAAATTTCGTATGTCAATGCAAGCGGCGGAAGTACTTTAGTCACAGTCAGCGGCGTTAAGTCTTTAAGCGGAATCACTTTAAGCGATAAAACAGTCACGGTTGCTAACTCCGCCCTCAATCAAGGCACGGTAAAAATCAGTGACGGCTATACGCTCGCGCTCGGCAATGACGTTACACAATCGAAGACAACGGCGGCAGGGTGGACTTTGAACGGCACGACTGCCACTTATAAAGCCGCGTCAACCTCTGCTGGTTATAAGCTTGCCAACAATCAAATTTCCTACGTGAAGGCAAGCGGCGGTAATACTTTAGTCACAGTCAGCGGCGTTAAATCTTTAAGCGGAATCACTTTAAGTGATAAGACGGTCACGATTGCGAATTCTGCGCTAAATCAAGGGACGGTAAAAATCAGTGACGGTTATACTCTAAAGCTCGGCAATGACGTAACTCAATCGAAGACAACGGCGGCAGGGTGGACTTTGAACGGCACGACTGCCACTTATAAAGCGGCGTCAACCTCTGCTGGTTATAAGCTTGCCAATAATCAAATTTCCTATGTCAATGCGAGCGGCGGAAATACTTTGGTCACAGTCAGCGGCATTAAATCAACAAACGGACTCTCAATCGATACCAATGCCAAGACGGTTACTGTTGCCAACTCCGCCCTCAATCAGGGAACGGTAAAAATCAGCAACGGTTATACGCTCAAGCTCGGCAATGCGGACATACCGAAAACGGTTAAAGCGAGTTGGAAGCTCAACGGTAAAACTGCCACCTATAACAGTGATTCGACGACAGCAGGATATACTCTTGCCGCCGACGGCAAATCTATCGTTTATTCTTCAGAAAAAGCGGCAACAATTCTGGCGACAATCAACGGCGTCAAGTCTACGGACGATTTATCTATCCAGAAGAATACTATTAAGCCTTCGGCAAGCGCACTCTCCGGTAACGTCTCTGTCAGTAGCGATAAGTACGGCTTTGAGTTCACGTCAGACTATAAGAAGGCAAAAATCAGCGGATTTAAATTTGACGAAACTATTACGACTTCATGGCAATACATGACGATAGACGGCGGCGCAGGTGAGGACATCATTTCCGTCAGCGGCAAATACACTTCAATAAACGGCTATAACGGTGACAAATACGTTGCAATAGGTACGAACGCTTCCAAATCGACTGTTCAAACCGGCGGCGGCAATGACACCGTTTCAAATAAAGCCAAAGGTGCGCTCATTGACAGCAAAGGGGGCAAGGATCAAATTGTCAACACGGGCGCAAATGTCACGATTGATTCGGGCGCAAGCAACGATACAATCACAAACAGCGGAGCCGGCGTTTTAATATCGGGTGGCGACGGAGCAGACTCAATTATAAGTTCCGGTGCCAACGTGACCATTAACGGCGGCAAAGGCAATGATTTTATTTCAGCAGGAGGAGATAGCATGATTTCAGTACCCGGAAGTAACGGAGCGGATTTTTTGGTTACACATAAGCCGTATGAAGATTCCTCTATTGACGGCGGCGCAGGTGACGACACAATTATTGGCGGTTACGGTAGCGATACTATTATCGGTGGCAAAGGTAATGACTCGTTGGCTGGCAACGACGGTGCAGACATTTTTATATACAATCTCGGCGACGGCAACGACACCATTACCGACTACGCTACAGAGGACAGAATAAGCATTGCATCGGGCACAGCTGTCACTTCAACGAGCGGTAATAACTTTATCCTCACAGTCGGCCAAGGGCGACAAAAAAGGAACAATAACCATTCTGAACGGCAAAAACAAAGTGGTTACCTACTTCGATACGAACGGCGAGCACGTTTATCCCGACGTCGATTTAATCGTTGACGATTCGGGCAAAGGAGTTTCGCTTTTGTCCCATTATGAAAACGACATCTTTAACGTCACGACAGACGAGAAAGTTACCGATTATGCCAACAAGATCCTTACGATTGACGGTTCGGCTGTTCAACACGACATCGAAATTATTGGCAACAAGAACAAAAACAATATTCTCGGCGGCACGGGTAATGACACGCTTAACGGTGCCAATGGCAACGACACACTCGAAGGCGGCAAGGGCAATGATTTCCTCACGGGCGGCAAAGGTGCAGACGTTTTTGTTTACAATAAGGGTGACGGCAACGACCTCATCACCGACTACACAGAAGAAGACATCATTCAGATTAGCAACGACACCATAACCAAATTCACACCCAAGAACGGCAATATCATCTTGACGCTCGCGAGCAAAGGCAAGATAACCGTCACAGGTGGCGCGGACAAATTTATCAGCTACGTTGATTCAACTGGCGGGCATACTTATCCTGACAAGGAATCCGTCATATACAACAAAAACGGCACGGCGGCAACTATCACTTCTTATTACTCGAAAGACAGCTTTGAACCGAGCGATTACAGCGAGTATAAGAGCAAGCTCGTTACGATCAATGCGGCGGAAGTCACGCACGACCTCAGCATCACGGGCAACGGGAATTCCAATTATATCACCGGTACTGAACAGGACGACTACATTGACGGCGGCAAGGGCAAAGACACCCTCTACGGCAACGACGGCAATGATACACTCGTTGGTGGCGCAGGCAATGATTCTCTCTACGGCGGCGCAGGTAATGATTCGCTCTGGGGCGGTGCAGGTACCGATACTCTCTTCGGTGGCGACGGCAACGACACTTTTGTCTACAACTACGGCGACGGTAAAGTCGTTATTGAGGATTTCAATACGAAGCTCGACAGAATCATGATTCTCTCTGGAGAAGAGGGGCTTGGAAGATTCGGTGACAACGGCACTGATGCCATACTCAATTTCAGCGACGGCGGTCAAATTGTCGTTAAAGGTGCCGCAGACAAAAGTTTTGCGTTCTATAACAGCAAGAACAAAAAGTTTGAAACTTATTGATTACAAGTCTTATAAGAATTTCAGGACAGTCGGGAAAAATTTTCTCGGCTGTCTTTTTTTATTTTGAATAGTCAAGCGAAGTGCAACAGCTTGTAAATATTCTTCGTTGAGTTTTTAGCTGTTGCACTTGCACTGTACATTAAAAAACAGTTTCAATCGTGCCGATAATTTCTCCTCGATGATTCTTCAGCACGGGCGGGAAAATTTTATCAAGCTCCGCCGCCTCGTTCTTAGTCATTAAATCTAAATGTTTAAGCACCGCGATTGTCATTGGCGTAACTGCCGCATAACTTCCATCCTCAATCTTAAAAGTTATTCCTAAATCGCCGTCCTTAACCGCCAAACAATAAACTGCGTCCGAACCGATTTTAGCGATAATCCTGCCGTTCGTGACTTCGGAAACTGCCAAATCAATTCGTCCCGTACCAGAAATAACTTGCGGATATTTGCTCATTGCGTCACGAATTTTAGTTGCCGCGTCTTCGTAATCGCCCCAATCGCCTTTGCTAGGCGTAGAAAGTCTAGCATAAGCCAACGACATATTATAAATCGGCAGATAGAAAACGGGCACGCCGCAACCGTCAATTCCAATTTCCAATTTATCTTCGGTCATATGCGACGCCATTGCCACATGCTTGAAGATAATTTTTTGCGCCTCGTGTGCAGGGCGAATATAACCTTCGTAGGGAATTCCCAACATCATTGACAGCGCGATAATCTGCGAATGTTTGCCAGAGCAAGGATTGTGAACGGGCAAAACTTTTTCACCCGCCGCGATAATTTTTTTGAAAGCCTTGCCGCTCATGGGACGCACGACGCCGCAATCCAAAACGCTCTCATCAAGTCCAAGCTTAGATAAAATTCCTCTGACAAGTGCCACGTGATTTTCTTCGCCGCTGTGACTGGCAACTAAAAGCGCAAGTTCCTCGTCGGTTATGCCGTATTTTTCAAGTCCGCCATTTTTCACGAAGGGCAACGCTTGAAATGGTTTAGCCGCACTGCGCCAAAACATAGGCAGGTAAGCATTGCCAACGGACGCAACGACTTCACCCTTACAATTTACCGCCGCAACGTCTCCGCGATGAATATTTTCCACGTGACCTGCGCGGGTGTAGTGTAAAACAATTTCGCTCATGATTTATTCCTCCTAAAAAAATTCTGCCCACCGATGATGAGCAGCGTTTGCTATCTTCTTGCCAGTTGTCGCCTGGTCATTTCTTGAATCAATTCTATTGCGCCGCGTCCAAGTCCTGTTTCTCGTGAAATGTCTTCGATTGACATTCCCGCCAAAAGCATTTCTTTGATTATCGCCGAATTTGTCGTTTCAAGTTTTAAGTCGCGACGTTCGGGCATAATTTCTTTTTCCGGTTTTCTGCGCGGTACTTCAAGCGGCTTTTCAGCAGTTGCGCTGGTTTGTTCTGCCGCTTTTATCGCGTCGAGGGCCGCCTTTCTTACGTCGCGAGCTGAACGGGAACTGCGCCGTCTCCTTTGCAGAGGTTGTGCTTGATTGCCGGGTTCCTCCGGAGGATTTTCCGCCATTTTAGCCGACGCCTCAGTTAATTTCTTGCGCGTCGCTTCAATCTTAACTGGATCTGCCTCAACGACTGTTACCGGCTGTTTATTTTCCGGCGACAAGACGATTGATTTTCTTGGCTTTGGCGGCTCGGCGATTGACTTCTCCAAAATTTTATCGAACGCTTTATCCTCGACTTCTGCCGGACGGATAATTGGCTGAACTGTGATTGGTCCCAACGGATTAATCGGTTCGGCGGGCGTCGTCGTTATTTGTGTTGGCGGCGCGTTTCGTGGCTTTATCTGCGCGGGCGGCGGATTTTTCTGTTCAATCGGCTGTGGCTTTATCTGCGCGGCGGGTGGAATATTTCTCGGCTCAATCGGCGGCGGTGCAGAAGTTGTATTAATCGGTGCAAACGGTGCTGAAGTTATCGGCGGCGTGATTATCGGCGGTACGAGCGGCGTTGTCATTTGCGGGATTGTGACGGGCTGTTGAATTGGGAGCGGTGCCGTCATTGCCAAATTTAATTTACGTTCGACGACATCCATTTTTCGTTGCATGGAATTAATTTCCTCGCCAGCGTCGTCTAATCTTGCCAACAGGTCGCGTATCTCGCCGGATTGCCCCTCGCTTTTTTTGAGCAATTTTTTTAGTTCGGATACTCGTCCTTCAAGTTGCGTTCGATTGCGCTCGGATTCGTCCAAAACGGTTTCTAAATGCGTGACGTGATTTTCCATGCGCCCGATTATTTCGTTCGCAGTCCGCTCCAATTCCTTTTTAAGCTTGCCCGTTGAGTCTTCAACTTCCCTGCGCTCCAAAGCGTCCTGTTTGCGGCGGCGAGTATTTGACCACGCGATAAAAACAATTCCCGCGCCCAGCACAATCAGCAACAGCATTATTTCTGTAATCATGATTCTTACAGCGAAATATCCAAGAAATGTCCGCGTCTAGGGTCGACGGCGTAATTTTCTTCTTCGTCCTCAAATTCTTCTTGGCGTCGTTGACTGTTGTAATAATAGCCGCCCTGTCTACTTCTGCGGTCGGGGTCGTCCTTAATTAAACGTCCTTCCGCCTCTTCCTTGTTACGAACTTGTTTTTGTTTAAGTTGAGCGTCTTCTTTTTCGCGCACGGTCTGAAATGCGTTCTGCAATGCAGAGGCGTTATTCATATCGTGCTGAACTTGCGAGGCGTTATTTGCGTTCGCATATGTCATTTGTACTCCAACCGGTGCAAGTTCCATTTTTTATTCCTCCTTGCAATTAATACGTTCCAACCTCGACATCGCCTTCCTCGTTAAGGGAAATACTGCAATGTTTATACTCCGACTGAATACTTTTTAAAATGTTATTGACGGAAAGGCGCACGCCAGGATAAATTGTGCCGCTCACACGAATTTTGCCGTTCTTCATGTTGTGCAGTTGAGTTTCGATTTCTAAAATTCTTTTCTCGTCGCGTTTAATCTGTCCTGCCAACGGGAATTGCGAACGAGTCAGCGCATTTATCGATTCAACGCGGCTTTTAGGCAATTTGTTAATATCAATCTTCGACAGCGTGTTAAGCGTCTGCGTTATGTGAGTCAAGCGTTTCTTGGATTCTTTATAAGCCTTGCGCAACTCTTGATATTCTTTTTGTAAATTGGGGTCGACGCCGACGGAAACTTTCGTGACGACAAAGGACGAGTTGCCGATAATTTTTACGCTAACTACTTCGCCCGCGACGGCATGACCGCCAGTTATCTGCCCGTGCTTGTCTTCCATGATTAAACGCTTGCCCGCTCTGATTTGCGAATGGAGCGCAATATCCGCAATGAAAATGTCGTTGCCAGCCTCAATCAGCGCATTTTCGGCAAAGGCAGTTCTAACGTCGTGTTCAGCATAAACTTTAGCTCTATCCGCGCCAGTGACACCGCCGCTTATGTAAATGTTGCGCCCTCTAACTTCCGCGCCGTTTATGGAGCCTTTAATTTCAATGTCACCCGTCGCCGTGACTTTAAAGCCCTGCTCCACGTCGCCCTTAATCTGAACTGTACCGTCGAAGTCAATATCGCCCGTTTGCACACCGACGCCGCCCTTAATCTCAAGTCGCGGGTCAACACTTATGCGCGAGCCTTTATCAACAATCTGCCCGTTCACCGTAGCTATCAATCTGTGTTCGCCGACAACTTTAGTATTTTTACCTTCGGGCATGGGGCACGGTCTACCGTTCTGCGCGGGGACAACTTCACCTAAAATATTTTTACCGGGAGTGCCCTTAGTCTGTGGAATGCGGATTGCCAGCGTCTGATTTTCCTTAGCCAGCACGAAAAGATTTAGGTCTTTATAATCCGCCTTGCCGTATTCGTCGATAATTGGCTTGCCTTGAACGCCCAAATTAAATTTCCTGTCAATGTAAGCATTTTCGCCCGGAATTGGCAAAAGACCTTCCGCCGCAACAAACGGAGTTAAACTTCTAATGCCAATTTCCACCGAGTCCTCGTTAATGCCGTAGACAACGCCCGCCTCGTCAAGTGCCGCCATAACCATATCTTTAGTTGGAAGTCGTGCGCCGTCCCGCGTGTCGTAGCGAATTGTAGCCTTCATTCTGTCGCGTGTCATTTCAACGACAATTCGGGCGTAAGGTTCCTCTTCCTCATTGCCCGCAAAAATATCTTCGCCGCCAACTATAGCCTTTAAAGCTTCCTCAGTAATTTGGATAGGCTCGGCGATTTTTTGCGGACGACCATTAGCCTCGCGCATTGTCCGCGAAAGAATTCCTACGTCATAATCCAAAACTTTACAATCACGCAGAATTTGGCGCATATCGGACAGCTCAAAGAGACGTTCGCCGTCCACATTGGGATAAACCGTCAAATAAACGCCATCCGGTTTGAATTCGTATTTATAGCCAGATGACGGACCGCCCAAGATAAGATTTTCGCTCATCTCGCGTCCTCCTTTCCTAAACCAATTCCTCTTTGATTTGCGCCAAATAACCGCGCATTTTTATTATCGCCTTTGTGTGCAACTGGGAAATTCGCGCCTCCGTCAAGTGCAACACCAAACTAATTTCCTTTAGCGTCATTTCCTCGTAATAGTACAGCGACACTACAAGGCGTTCTCGTTCAGGCAGACGTTCAATCGCCTTTGCTAGAGTTTCTTTTAACTCAAAAAATTCCGTCGAATTCGCGGGATTAGTATCGACTGCCTCTGCCGCGTCGGTTTTTAGATACTCCTCCAGCGGAATGACTGTTGCCGAATTACTCTGATTGACTAGCGTTTGAAGTTCCTCAAGCGAAATTTCTAACGCCTCCGCCAATTCGTCATCGGTCGCCGTCCGTCCCAATTCGTTTTCAAGTCGGCAAACTGTCTGTTCATACTTGCGAATTTTTTGGCGCATTGAAACGGGTATCCAATCTTTCGAGCGCAGATAATCAATCATTGCACCGCGAATTCTCACGCCTGCATAAGTTTCAAATTTTATATTCCGCGTAACGTCGAAACGGTCAATCGCGTCGAGCAAGCCGAAAAAACCACTGCTCAAAAGGTCGTCCTTGTCCAAATGTGGCGGCAGACTTACCGCCAATCGCCCGCAAACAATTCTAACGAGCGGCAAATAATTTTCGGCAATTTCGTTGCGAAGTTCAATGGTTTTATTGTCCTTGTACTTCAGCCAAAGAGCCGTCATGTCTTTTGTTTTCGCGTCACTTTCCATAGTTGATTCACCGTCCCTCGCGCCGCCAAAATTTTTATCAGACTAAATCATTAGCCTCGTAAGTTTCGACAAATTTTTTTGCCGCCTCATAAATTTCTCGTTCCCGCCCCTTATAAAAAGGTTCCAATGCCGCCATCACAGCTTTTTCAGCCGCGTCTCTATCTTTTTCGTTATCGAAGATTTCTTTCATAGTTCTAACGTTCATGTCTTGAATTTTATAGCGCGAACTTTGCAAGTGCAATGCTTTAGAATAAAAATCTTCAAAGGCTTTTTTACTTTTATCTGTCATGATGATTTATCTCCAATAAATTTAAGGTTGATTCGAGAAGTTTGCAAAATCCATTGGGCGGAAAGAATTATCAACGACGGGTTCAGGCTCTGCTACCGGTTCGTTCTCGTGAAGATATTCCGCCCTGTTGAAGTTTTCGTTAGTTTCTGCAACTGGCGCGTCGTCGATAAAGTTTTCAAGTTCGCGCTTAGTCTTGAAGATAGCATACTCCTCGCAACTCATCATAAAAATAAAAGTCACCAAACTGGTAAAAGAAAAGGCTGAAAAAGTTCTTGACGCTACTGTTGCCCCGCGCACAAAATCGCTCGTCAGCCCCGAAATGAGTACGATAAATAATGATACCATGCCGACCGCCATTGAAATTATAATCCTTTTGATTGGCATGACGCTTTCAAGATAGTTGTAAAATC
Organism: Selenomonadaceae bacterium; assembly: GCA_017428215.1. GTDB lineage: Bacteria > Bacillota > Negativicutes > Selenomonadales > Selenomonadaceae > Quinella. The sequence continues at coordinate 139,289 of JAFRRH010000031.1, read as the reverse complement.
CTGTCAAAGTTTTCACCACTTTTAGTGATTGGCGATTGGTGGTTAGCGATTAGGTTTTTCTCCTAAATACTAACCACTAATCACTAAATATTCTTCTCGCCGCGGTCTATGGTCTTAACTTTATAAGACCCCGTCGCCAAGTCGATTGAAACTGTACGTCCGTAATTGCCGCCCGTATCTTCAGCGATAATTTTAATGCCGTTGCGCCGGAGAATTTGTTTGCAAGTTTCCGCATTACGATTGCCGACTTTCATAATGTCGCTTGCATTGGAGAAAGCAAACATCTGCGCACCGCCGGCAAGTTTAGCCACGAGCCGCGCTTTAGTCGCGCCGAGTGAAACAACGTCGTTAATCATGAGCGGAATACCAGTATCCGCAAATTTGGCGGGATTGTCGCTAGATCTTGCTTGTTTGCTGTCGGGCAACATGATATGTAAAAGCCCACCAACTTTTTTTATCGGGTCATAAAGAGAAATGCCAATACACGAACCTAAACCGTAACTTATGAGAGTAGACGGACTGCGACCGACCTTGTAATCAGCCATGCCGACTTTGATAAGGTCTGCCATAATTATTCAACTCCCACTGCCTTGACAATCGTACCCAGCGAACCAGGATCGGGAACGAGGAAGAAATGCCCATTGATGCTGTTGTCTTCTGCTAAAAATTTTGTTTCGATAAGCATTGCGCGATCGCCCATTTGTCCGAGCTGGAGGAGCACTATATTTAAAATTGCTCCTGCCATGTCCATCGCCAAAGACGGGATTGACGGCAACATAGAAATATTTGTAAAGTGGGAGAACGCGCCCAGATACGAACCGGAAAGGATATTGCCGACTTCCTTTATTGCTGAAATGCTCATTTCGTCGAGTTCTTGCGTAGTGCCGTGCGGTCTACCCATTAAATCATCGGCAAGGTAGAATGCATTTTTTTTAGGCATAAGGAAGAGGATACTGCCGGGGGCTTTGCCGTAGACGCGCAGAAAGACAGCGACAATCAAAGCGTCGGGACCGCCGACAAGTTCGGGAACCTCTTCAATCGGGATAATCGAAACTTTCGGGACGTTCATGTCGATTTTTTTGTTGACAATTTGCGAAAGTGCAGTAGCAGAATTGCCCGCGCCGACGTTGCCGATTTCGCGCATGGCGTCAAGCTGATTCGGAGTCAAGTCAAATTCATCAACCATTTAAAATCATCTCCATTAGTATTTATTAATTCAAAGCGACAATCTCTTCCAAATTAAGCATGGTAACCAGTCGCCCTTCGATATTGCCGATACCGCTAAGGAATTTTTCCATAGCTCTATCGTTAACGGTTTTTTTCGGGTCAACGAGTTTAGTGCGGATTGTCAAAACTTCCGTTACAGAGTCAACCAACATTCCGACTTGCAAATCACCGACGATAACGGTAACGATTCTTGCCGTGTTGGTGTAGGGAGTTTCTTCGATGCCAAGTCTTTTTTTGAGGTCGATAACGGGCAAAACGGAGCCGCGCTGGTTGATAACCCCCTTAATGAAACTTGCCGCGAAAGGCACACGGGTAATATCGCTCATGCCGTTGATGTCTTGGACTTGAAAGATATTTACTCCATATTCCTCGTCTTTGAGTTTGAAAGCGACGACCTGCATAGCAGTTACTTGTTCGTCGTCGTCGCTCAAAGCGTTTTTGGGGGCATTAGCCACGCTGTCTTTAGCCATAAAAATTCCTCCTTAATTAAGCATTGTTGCAACGTCGAGAATAAGAGCAACTCTACCGTCGCCGAGAACCGTCGCGCCGGAGAACATCTTCAAGCCCATGAAGAGGTTGCCCAGCGTCTTTATAACAATTTCCTGCTGACCGATTAATTTATCGACTACGATACCCGCCTTAGAATCACCTGCATGAACGACGACGACGAAAAGTTCTTTAGTGTCGTGGATGTGCGGAACCATAAGAGATTCTTCAATGCGAATAATCGGAATAATTTCGCCGCGCAGGACGATAACCTCGTTGTTTTGCACTGTGCGAATATCGTTTGGCTGAACGCTAAGTGTGCTATCGATTGAAGCAAGCGGAATTGCGTACATTTCATTTTGAACTTGAACGAGCATTGCTTGAATAATCGCCAACGTCAGCGGCAACTTAATCTTGAAAATGGAGCCTTCATTAACGTGCGTTTCAACGTCAACTTGACCGCTAAGAGATTCGATTTTAGATTTAACAACGTCCATGCCGACGCCGCGCCCGCTTATGTCGCTAATTTTTTCCGCCGTTGAAAAGCCTGGCAGGAAGACAATTCGGACGGCGTCCGCGTCGTTCATTGCGTCGACTTCCTCTTGAGTGAACAATCCCTTCTCAACAGCTTTACGACGGATAATGTCGGCGTCAATGCCCTTGCCGTCGTCGGTGACCATGATAACGACGTTGTTGCCTTCGTGGCGAGCGATAAGACCAACTTCACCGATACGCGGCTTGCCCTTAGCCTCGCGCTCGTCCGGCATTTCGATTCCGTGATCCAGCGAGTTTCTCAAGAGGTGCATGATAGGATCGCCGATTTCGTCGATAACTGTGCGATCAAGTTCGGTGTCCTCGCCCTCGATTGTCAAGTTAATTTCCTTGTTGAGTTCTTTAGTAACGTCGCGAACCATGCGCGGGAAACGGTTAAAGACTTGGCTAACGGGAACCATGCGGACTTTCATAACGATATTTTGGAGGTCGGTTGTTACTCTGTCCATTTGCTCCAAAGTTTCAGTAAGCTCGGAAAGTCTGTGCGTCTGCCCGATTTGTTCAAGACGAACTTTATTAATAACCAGCTCGCCCATTAAGTTCATCAGCGTATCAAGTTTTTCAATATCAACGCGGACGGATTGCCCCGCATGAGATTTCTTTTGAGCCGCCGCCGCATTTGCAGGAGCAGATTGTCCGCCGCCCGCAGGAGTAGCAGGTTTATTCGCCGGTGCAGAAGATTTTGGAGCCGCCGCAGGTGCGGGAGCTGTTGCCGGTGCAGTTGACGCAGATTTTTGTTCAACGGCGGGTGCAGGTGTCGAAGTAGTCGGCGCAGGTGCAGAAGCACCGTTCAAATTTATAATCTGAGTTTCCGCCGTTTCGATTTCCGAAATGCCTAATACAGCGTCGCGAATTTGTTCCTCTTCGGAGCCTGTTATTAAGATGACTTCAAAGGAACGCTCAAAGGCTTCCTGTTCCAAATCTTCGGCGGGCGGGATTGTCCGAATTACTTCGCCGAGTTCTTCCAGCGCGTTCATTACCATATACGACCGCGCAGATTTCAACAGGCAAGACTCTGCCAAAGTCACTTTTAAATAAATGCCGTGCATACCTTTTTTGCTAGCTTCGGTGATAACATTTTTTTCCGTTTCAGATAAATCAACGGGAATGCTACTATCAACCGCAGTGGGAGCTGGAGCCGTCGTACTCGCAGGCGCAGAAGGTGCAGGAGTTGATGTTTCGGCGGCAGGAGCTTTTTCGCCGCGCAAAATCGCACTCAATTTGGCAACTAAATTCGATACATCGATAAGGTCTTCGGGGTCGCCGTTAGCAACATTGTTAATCATTTGCTCCAACGAATCAATACACTTGAACAGCGTATCGATAATGTCGCCCGTTACTTTAAGTTGTTCCTTGCGCAACATGTCGAGCACGTCTTCCATTTCGTGCGTCAATTCGGCGATTTTGTTATAACCCATCGTCGCCGACATGCCTTTCAACGTGTGCGCATTGCGGAAAATTTCATTGAGTATAGATAAATCCTCGGCATTGTCCTCCAAGCCGAGCAAGCCGTCGTTGAGCGATTGCAAATGTTCATGCGACTCGTCGAGAAACATATCCATATACTGATTGGTTTCCATTTAAAATCCTCCTGTTTATTTATCGGTCGAATAAAACCGCTATCTTCTAACTGCGTCGACAATAGCCTCTGCAATTTTATTTAAAGGGCGAATCTCGTCGGCAAGTCCCGCGTCAACCACAGCTTTAGGCATGCCGTAGACAACGCAACTGTCTTCGTCCTGCGCGATTGAATAACCGCCTGTCGCCTTAACTTTTTTCATGCCCTCGCAACCGTCCGAACCCATGCCCGTCATAATCACGCTTACTAAATCTCTACCAAACTGCGCGGCAGAATCAAACATGTAATTGACTGTCGGGCGAAGATTACCGACACGCGGCTCTTGGCTCAAGGCAATTTTTCGTTCGCCGCCGATTGCGGGCACAATTCGTAAATGATAATCGCCGGGCGCAATGTAAACTTGTCCTGGTCTTATAATTTCGTCGTGTTCCGCCTCCTTAACCGCTATTTCGCTGATTGAATTTAATCTGTCCGCCAAAGACTTAGTAAAACCGGCGGGCATGTGTTGAACGACGACGACGCCGCAAGGAAGATTTTTAGGTAGGCGCGTTATAACCGCTTGCAAAGCTTGAGGTCCTCCCGTCGAAGTTCCAATTACCACGAGTTTTTTGCCGGTACCTGGAATAACTTTTTTGACGGGCGCAGTTGTCGAAGGCGTGCGGTTTATCGTCGGTTTTTGTCCGAGTACCAGTCCCGTTCTGCGTTTTACATCAATTCGGCGCGTTGTCGGCTCAACGTTGGCAGGTCTTGGAGTGTAGACAAGCGGTTTGGCAGCGGCGAAATTTCTTCTAGCGTGAGTTTTAGCCGCCAATCTGCACTTAGCTAAAATTTCGTCTTTAATAGTGTCGATTTTGGAAATGGCACCGCCCGCCTTGCTGACGAAATCAACCGCGCCTAAGGCAAGAGCGCGAATTGTCTCGTTTGTACCCTTTTGTGTTGTGGAGCTAACCATTACGACCGGCAACGGGCATTGCTCCATAATGACTGCCAGCGCGTTCAATCCGTCCATAACCGGCATAATAACATCTAGCGTCAACACGTCGGGCTGAAACTTTTTAACTTTCTCTATGGCGTCTTGACCGTTAACCGCCGTGCCGACAACCTCGAAATCGCTTTGACTCTTGAATAAATCAGAGAGGACTTTTCGCATAAAAGCCGAGTCATCAGCAATCAAAACCCGAATCACTTTGGACGCCTCCCTTGGCTGAAATTATTTCACGTTGTCGGCTCCCTGCCGTCAACCGCTTTAAAACAATTATTAGCTAATATTCGCTTGACTTGCTAAAGTTCCTTCATTTCCGCAAAAAAATTGCCGCCCGAATTTTTCAAGCGACAAAAAGTCTTTTAGAGAATAAAAATTTTATGCATAGTCAATAATTTGCTGGTGAATCGGGACAGTCGTTTTAACAAAATTATCTTCGCCCTTGAGCATGAATTCATTCAAAGCCCGCCGCGCGTCCTGCCGTGAACAATCAGCTTTGTAATCAACGAATCGTAATAAGGCTCAATCGATAAACCTGCCGTAACGCCGCTGTCGAATCTTACACGTGGATCGCTCGGTTCGTGCAGGAATTTAATTTTGACGGGCGTCGGCATAAATTTTCTGTCGGTGTCTTCAGCGTTTATGCCTGTTACGGCTTCGGTTATTCCGTGCTCAACTTGAATACGCGGATTAATTTAAAATAAAATTCGTTCGTAACCAAGTCAAGCAAAAATTCAACAGTGCCGATATTTGAGTAGTGAACACTCTTAGCCACCTTAACTGCAAGCTTGCCGACGCGCTCGATACCGGTTTCAAAATGACGGGGTAACCGACTTCAGCCGCCGCTTTAATCGCCATGCCGTTGCTAGTCAAAGGGGCTGAATCTTTTGCCATAGGAATACCCGACGGAACCATTGAAGTTCGCGCCGCGTCTTTATCGCCAACAAGTTTAATCGTTTCGGGCAAAGGACCAATCCACGTCATGCCAGCATCGACGACCATTTGAGCAAAGTCAGCGTCCTCCGACAAAAAGCCGTAGCCTGGGTGAACTGCGTCAGCTTCGGTGGTCTTCGCCGCGTCGATTATCGCCTCACGGTTAAGATAGCTATCGAAAGCGTCTTCAGTGCCCACGTGATAGCAAACGTCAGCAAGTTGCGCGTGAAGTGCCTCCTTGTCAGCGTCCGAATAGATCGCGACTGTCTCAATGCCCAACTCTTGACAGGTGCGAATCACTCGAACGGCAATTTCGCCGCGGTTCGCTATGAGAACTATAAATTTTATTTGCACTTTAAGAACGTGTGTTCATAGAAAAAAATACGAAACAGATATAACGGAAGAGCAATGGAAAGTTATTGCTCCCTTGTTCTTCAATATGAGAAAGTACAAATGGGAAAAGCGAAATTTACAGTGCACAATGGGTTATTGGGTAGCAGGTTTAGCCACTTTTGCCTATCCGACTTTGAAGAAAATATGTGCAGATGGCGGTTATCGCGGCTCCTTTGTTTACGAAGTATGCAAATATTTCGGCTTGCGAGTGGAAATATTCACGCCTACTAAGAAAGGATTACGAGCTGAGCGTTACTTCTGCTCAAACCTTGATTAAGATTTCCCATATTCACACCTTACTTGAGCGGTTATGAACACCGCTTCTAAGAATTTAGAAGACGTAGTTTACTTGTGAATATATTTTTTAGGTCTTTGATGCCCACGTCATTTTAAGCTTGCAAATAATTATGCATTGAGTATTTCGACGATTTTTTTTAAGGTATCGACAGCACCAACATTGCCGGGAAAAATTATATAGCTCATGTCGGGAAATTTGCTTTCCGCGCCGATTTTCCAAACGGGAACTCCAGCCGCCACTTGACCGAGCACGAGAGCTTTTTTGACGCCAAGACCTTTAGTTCCCACGTCGCTGGAAGTTATGCCGCCCTTCGCAATTAAAAATTTCGGACGAACTTTTAGACGATTAACAATACTCGTGAGTGCTTCGGAAATTTTCACGGACGCCGCGAGATTTTTTTCTGCGTCGCCAACGTCCAAAACTTTTCGGCTGGTGTAAATTGTCGTCGTTTGTCCGTGTGAAATATTTTCTTCCGCCTGCTGAATAATTTTATCGACTGAGCCCAAATCCGAAACGTCAAACTCAATGAACGCAACGGAAGAAATTTTTTTCAGCTCGTCAAGTTGTGCGGTAGTTTTTTTGACGTGCGAACCGACGATTATCAAGCCGCCATTTTTGTTTGTTTCATCGACGAGTTCAGCTTTGGTTAGAAAGTTTTTATCCTCGACGCCGCCAATAATTTTCGTAAACGCTGCCGCCGTCCTGAATAGAAAATTTTTCTTCGACTTAAGCAGGGCAAGTGCGAAAATTTCCACGTCTACATAATCAACCGCGTTGACGATAATTTTATTGAAGTCGCTGACATTTTTAAGCCGCGCAGAAATTTTATCCAAGTTGCCGCCGCGCAATTCGTCTAAGCTTATGAAAGTGACGGCTTCTTTCTTAAACGCGCCACAAGTTTTTTCCTCAACGTAAGCCGCTAAATTGGAATTTTTATAGCCGAAAGTTTTATCCTTAGCGAATTCAGTTTCAGCGGCGGGAACGAGATAATCGCCCTCTTGCACGTAGTGAACATTGCCTATCGTAAAACGTCCGCCCTCTTTAAAGAATGGCATTAAAACTTCGCCGTCGATTTTCCTGCCGCAATTTTTTAGCGTTTCATACAAAGTTTGAGTTTCAAGCGGATAATGTCCACGCAATGTCGAATCACAACGACTTACAATCATAAAATCCTTGCCAAAGTTTTCAGACGCCGCGCAGATACGTTCGGCGATTTTTTTATGCTCAATGCGAGTTTTAGTTTCAGAAAAGGCACGGGAATTCGTCAAGATAAAGAACATGGAATTTTCTTCAGCAAAGCCCGCCGCAATATTTTCAGCAGTCCAATCCGTGTAGACGGAAATATTGTTGACGGTTTGGACGCCGGTCGGGTCGTCGTCGAGTACGATAATTTTTTTGTTAAACGTTTTCAGAGCCGCCTTTAACTTTGCGTGATAAAACTTTTCGTCAACGCTCGGAATTTTGGCGAACAGTTCACGCTTTAAAATTTTAGCCATAAAAATTCCTCCCATAAAATTTTTCTTTCCTTTATCGCGATAAACCTTTATAATGATTAAAAAAATTGTGGCTGTTAATTTTTCAAACAGTGAGGTTTTCGCAATGAAAAAAATTTTGATAGTAGATGATATGCTCGTTCCGCTCATGATGACAGAAAATATGCTCGCGGGTCAATATGAAACTTTTTGTGCACAATCAGCCAAAGAGGCAATGGAAATTTATCGCAAGGAAATGCCTGACATGGTGCTTTCCGATTTCCGGATGCCTGGCATGACGGGCTACGAAATGCAGATTGAATTGCAAAACGAATTCCATAAAGAAATACCGTTTATGTTCATGACGGCGGACGAAGACAAGGACGTTGAGAGCAAGGGCTTTGACAATGGCGCAATGGATTTGATTCACAAACCTTTTGAACCGAAAATTCTTCTGCGTCGCGTCGCAAATATTTTAAAAACCGTCGGCGAAATTCAAGACTTGAAAAAAACTTCGTCTATCGACAAACTCACGGGACTTTTCAATAAAGGTTCGTCGGAAGAGGAACTTAAAAAAATTTGCACGAAGTCGCACGGCTCGTTGATGATGATTGACTTGGATAGTTTTAAGCTCGTCAACGACATTCACGGGCACGCTATGGGCGATAAAATTTTAATTGCCTTTGCTGACATTTTGCGGGCGGCAATGCGTTCGACGGATTTAATCGGGCGTATGGGCGGCGACGAATTTGTTGCCTTTTGTCACGGCGTTTCAGATGAAAATTCGATTGCCGCGAAGACGCAGTTTATTAACGAGAAAATTACCGAAGCGGCTAAAAAGTTGATGGGCGAGGATATGAACATTCCGCTCGGCGCGTCAATCGGCTGTGTACTCGTTCCGCAAGCCGGCACCGATTTTGTCGAACTGTACAAGAAGGCGGATAAGGCTCTCTACATTGTCAAACAGAACGGCAAGCACGGCTACAACATTTTTAACGAGGACGCGCCCGAAGAAAACGTTGAGACGGTCGTCACGCTTACGCAGATTGAAATGATTCTCTCCGAACGCAACAAAGAATCCGGCGCATATGTCTTGCCCTTTGAAAGTTTCCGCAATATTTATCGTTTCCTCAAGCGCACCCGCGCAGGTTACGGTAAAACGATTTGTATTGTGCTCCTCGCGCTTAAACGAACTGGCGACGGCGAAAAAATTTCTCTCAAGTACGCTGGCGAACAATTTATTGAGTGCTTGCATACTACTTTGCGGCGCGGAGATCTCGTCTCTCAAAACGGCTCCAATCAATTTTTAGTTTTGCTAACGAATACCGACGGACATCACGACGTTACACGCGCCCTAAGTCGTGTCGTCGAAAATTGGGGCAAGCTCCCAGAAAGTAAAAGTTTTTACTTCACAAATGAATGGGCGGTGCTTGACGCTTAAACGGCTCGGCAAATAAAAACGGCGGTGAACTCTTTAGCTCATCGCCAATTTTTTTGTCATAAATATTTTTCTTTAATCTCGTCAAGCTGTATCGCTTCGGAATAAAAATTTCCTTGCACGTTGGTTACGGGGAAAGTTTTTATCGCCTCGCGAATCACTGAATTTTCTACGCCCTTGATACAAACTTTAGTTCCAAGTTCCGCCGCTAACTCAGATAAATGACGAACGATTAGCAAATTGCCCGCGTCTTTTATGTTCATTATGTAATCGCGTTCAAGTTTGATAAAATTCGGGGCAAGGTCGCGCAGGAAGTCAATCGACGCAACGCCGCTACCAAAGTCATCAATCAAGCAGAGAATTCCTTTACGCTTTAAGGCGCGGACAATTCGACGCAAAATATCCGGCTCAATCAATCGGCAACTCTGCGTCAATTCAAAGCAAAGATTTTTCAGCGGAAAGCCCACCGCCTTTGAAATTTTATCAATCTCGTCAAAGAGGAAGTCGTCAACAATCTGCGCGGGCGAAATGTTCACGTTCAACATCAAGTCGGGTTTTATCGCCAAAAGTTTCAAGCCGTCTTCCATAGCGTGGCGCAGTATCCAATAGCCCAGCTCCTCAAATAGAAAATCGCGCTCCAAAACTGGCACATAAGCTGACGGCGGCACGTCGCCAAAACGTTCACTATGCCAACATAACAAAGCCTCAATCGCCGTTAACTTTTCAGTGTCGGCATTGAACACCGGCTGATAGCGCAGAGAAAAATTTTCACAGTCCATTAAAATATCGTCGCGAACTTCGGCAACAAGCTCAAGGGACTCGTGCGTATTTCTGCCGATTGCGCCGTTGTAATTAACGAGCTTGCCATTGTGATAAAATTTTGACTCACTGTAAGCAAATTTTAAGCAAGCGTGAATCGTCCGTTCGTCGTAGGAGCCGCCCGCAAAATGAATCATTCCGCCGCTAATCGATAAAACTTGACGGACATTTTCGACAGGCAAACCTGCCTGCGCGGCACGACGAAGTTTTTCATACTTAACGGCAACCTCTTCCGGCGAAAGATTTTCCGTCAGAAAAGCAAACTTTGCACCGTCCAGGCGATAGACAGTGCCCTCTTGCTCGACAAGTTCTTGAAGAATCCACGCCGTCTGTTGCAAAACTGAATTGCCGAATAAATAGCCGTGCTCCTCGTTGATTTTGTTCATGTGATTAATTCCGCACAGCACGATAACGCAATTCCGCTTAAGTTCAATAGCGGCAATTAAATCGCGGAAGAAACCGTATTGATTGCGCAGGAGTGTCACAGGGTCAGTTACGGCGGTAATGCCCTCGTTAATCATAATGCCGCCGATAATGTCGGGCTTGCCGTCCGAATCAAAAACTGTCGAACCGATATAGCGAATAATGGCGTAGGAGCCGTCTTTGAGCCGCGTGCGATAACTTAAGTCGTAACCTTTAACTTCGCCGTTAAGCAGAGCTTTCATCGTACGCCGATATTGATTTTGGTCTTCGGGGTGAATATGATTTTCCCAAATCTCGTTGCCAGCAAGAACATACTCGCCGGGCAAGTCAAACAGTTCCACGATAGTTTGATTAAAGCGCGTCACTTTATCTTTAGCGTCGTAAACTGTGACGTGATTGCCGCGCCCAATCATCGTGTAGGCATTAAATAAATCGTCCAAAATTTTTCTGTGCTTAGTCATAACTTGTCAGCTCCGATTTCATTTGCTCATCAAGTATTCTACAGGTAATCCAAAAATTTCTCCTAACTTAATCGCATCTTTCTCCGTAAAGTTTCGCATGCCGCGCATTTTAGCAGAAACAGCTGAAGATGACATGTTCAGAAGTTTTGCAAGTGAAGTATAAGTGAGTTGTCGCTCATCCATTGCTGTTAAAAGATTTTTGAATATATTCCCTTTACGTTTTGCCGCACTAATTTTCGCACATGACTTTGCAAGAAGTTTATGACCTTTCTGTGCCGCCGACATTTTTGCTCGTGTTTTTTCATCAGGGGGACGTCTGTGTTTATGTGCCACTGACATTTTCGCTCGTGTCTCTTCGTTAGGGCGTCTATTCTTACTTGCCAAGCCAATTTTTGCTCGTGTCTCTTCGGAAAACTTACGTCCTTTACTTGCCAACGCCAGTTTTGCTCGCGTTTCTTCAGAACAACCAACAATTCCGTCTCCACCGTCCGTCAAATTGTATCCGTTCGGCACTTTAGAGTTAAGCTCGGCAATCCAAAAAATTTCGCGCTCGTTAAGTTGTTCAACGGGACATTTTTCGATAACTTCGACAGAAAAATTTTCCCAACCGTATTTTGCTATGGCCGCGTCAATACCGTTTCTAAATTTACTGCTGTCGCGCTTGTGCTGATTAATTCGTCGCTTGAAATTTATTGTTTGTCCGACGTAAATTTTTCTGTTGATTAGGCATGTGATTTTGTAAATGACTCCGTGCATAAATTAAGCCCCGTTAAACTTCGACAGGGGGAACTTTAGCGCGAATCACAATCATAACTAAGGCAAGGCAAGCAAGTCCGACGCCCAAACCAGCCCAGCCGCTTTGCGTAATGCCGCCAACCAGATAACCGACGACACAGCAACTAGAAACCGTCAAGACATAGGGGACTTGGGTCGAAACGTGTTCGATGTGATTGCAGTTCGCTCCTGCTGAAGCTAAAATCGTCGTGTCGGAAATGGGCGAGGCATGGTCGCCGCCAACCGAGCCAGCTAATATCGCCGCAATGCAGATGACCAAAAGGTTAGATGCGTCTTGAGTGGGAAGATTGACTAACACGGAAAGCGCAATCGGAATTAAAATGCCAAACGTGCCCCAACTTGTACCAGTCGCGAATGCCAAGCCGATTGATACGAGGAAGAAAATTACAGGCAGGAACATCGCAAGGGAAGCATTCTCTTGAACAATGCCGCCGACGTATCCGCCCAAATTTAAATAACTATCAGAGCAAATGCCCGATAATGTCCATGCTAAGCACAAGATAAAAATCGCAGGAACCATAGCTTTAAAGCCCGTCGAGTAACATTCGCAGTATTCGTTAAAGTTAACGACTTTACGCGGCAGATAGAGCAGGGAAATAAAAATCAGCGCGATAAACGAACCAAGAGCCAAAGCTTTTGAGGCGTCACAGTCGGCGAAGGCGTCGGAAATTGATTTGCCATCGTGAATGCCGCCCGTGTACAACATGCCGTAAATACAGACAGAAATTAAAACAATCAGCGGCAGAATCAAATCGACAATCTTGCCATTGCCGCCCGTTTGTTCTTCGGCTACGGCGTCTTTATATTCTTCGGGGATTTCAAAGTGCTCATTGTTCTTGCGAACAGCCGCGCCCATTGTCGCAAAATCTCTGCCGGTGATGACGATAAACGCCATAAAAATCATCGTCAAGATTGCGTAGAGGTTAAAAGGAATCGTCTGCAAGAAAAGTACAAAACCGTCGACGAGCGAACCTTCAGGCAGTGACGAGCCAACAGCCGCCGCCCAACTTGACACCGGCGCGATAATACAGACAGGAGCCGCCGTCGCGTCGATGACATAGGCAAGTTTAGCACGACAGATTTTAAATTTGTCGGTAACGGGGCGCATAATTGTTCCAACGGTCAAGCAGTTAAAATAGTCGTCGATAAAAATCAACATTCCTAAAAATGCCGTTAAGCCGAGCGCGGAGCGTTTACCGGAAATGACAGAACGCGCCCATTCGCCATAAGCCCGCGTCGCACCCGATTTGCTGATTATCGCTACTAAAATTCCTAAGATAACCAGAAAGATTAAAATATTCACGTTACCGCCAACTTTATCGCTCATGATGTCGAAAAACGTCACGATTGATTCCAAAAAGTTGCCACCCGTGAAGAGCATTGCGCCCGCAAAAATACCGATTATCAGCGACGTGTAAACTTCCTTCGTCCAAAGCGCGAGGATTATCGTGATAATCGGCGGCAGCATTGACAACGCAGAATTCTCCATTAACAAAAACCTCCCATAATCTGTAAGTGAAACTCTAAAACGCACAGATTATAGCAAAAAATTTTATCGCTGTACAATCTATTTGAAATTTTATATTATGCGGGCGGTGAAAATTTATGAACTCATTTTTAATCGGCTTACAATTCTTGACGCGGATATTTGTCGTCAAGCAAAGTGTATGGACTGAAAAAAGTTTCGGCGAATCTGTAAAATATTTTCCGGCTGTAGGTGCAGTATTAGGAATTTTTTACGCGGTAATTGTCGGGGTGATAAACTTTTTTGAATTGCCGCTGTTAACGGGCGCGGTAGGTTTTGCGTCGATGATAATTTTAACGGGCGGCATTCATTGCGACGGATTAATGGATTCGGCGGACGGATTATTTTCTGGGCGCGAACGGGAAAAAATTTTGGAGATAATGAAAGATTCCCGCGCAGGTTCATTCGGCGTAGTGAGTATGATTTTAGTTGCGGCATTGGAAATTTCGACATTAACGGAGCTTGCAAAATTATCGACGATATTTTTATGCGCGGCAATTTATTCTGCGCCAATAATCGCTCGACAAATGATGGTTTTGACAATCGGCTCATTCCCCTACGCTCGACCTGAAGGCATGGGCAAGGCGTTTGCACAATTCACGACGCAACGGACGATGATTTTTGCGATGATTGAAACGATTTTACTTTTGTTGCCGCTGATTTTTATTGGCAAAATATTTTTTATCTGCGCGGCGGCGGCAAGTGTGGTTGCACGGCTTGTAACTTGGAAATTTGCAAACTTCGCGACAAAAAAAATCGGCGGTGTGACAGGCGACATTTACGGCGCGATAACTGTTTTGGCTGAAATGTTCGCGCTGATAACTTTTCTATTAATCGGAAATTATTTAAGATGAAAATTACGGTTAAAATGCGTGGGACGTGTGGCGAATTGGCGCAGGGATTTTTTCGCGGCGAACCGATTTTAATAACTTGTCCGATTGAAAAATATTCGACGGCTGTCGTGAGTGATGAATTTGCTGGCTTAGACGGACTCGGCTTAAAATCTTTAACAATACTAAAAAAAATTATCGGCGCGGAAAATTTTAAGTTTGGAATAAAATTGACTTCAGAACTTCCTCGCGGCAAGGGCATGGCGTCCTCTTCGGCTGATATGGCGGCAGTCGCTCAAGCCGTTGCGTTGTCATTAGGGAAAAAACTTTCGTCTGATAAACTCGGTAAACTCTGCGCGGAGATTGAGCCGACGGACGGAATTTTTTATTCGGGCGTCGTAGCTATGAATCCGTTGACCGGACAGCTCGTAAAAAAAATTCATGTGCAGGAAAAATTTCAAATAGCAATCTTTGATTACGGCGGCGAAGTCGATACGCTCAAGTTTAATCGTCGCAGTAATTTTGAATTTCCAGCCCTCGACGACGAAATTAATTTTGAACTGGTAAAAAATTCTGCGCTTGCCAATCAAAAAATTTTACTTAAACATGGACTTGAGGAGTTAATGGACTTTGCAAAAGACTTGGGAGCCGTCGCCGTCAACGTGGCACATTCGGGCACCGTCACGGGAATTTTTTTTCACGAGGACGATTCACATGTTGCAGAAAAAATTTCAGCCGTCCAAAAGAAATCTGATTTCCTAAATTTACTAACCTTGACGCGACTCGCCATTTAAATTTTTCGTGTACAAACGAGCCGCCTAAATGTTATAATGTTAAAAAAATTTTAGGCGGTGACTTTGTTGAAGAAAAAATTTTTAGCCGGAATTATCGCAGTAAATTTTTTGCTCGCCGGCTGTAATGAAGAAGTCGTCGTTCCAAAACCGCCTCTGGTTAAAGTTCAAAAAATTACGCTAACCAATGCCGCGCAGGAAGAAAATTATTCGGGCGTCGTTAAAGGTCGCTACGAAACAAATTTATCTTTTCAAGTCGGCGGCAAAATAATTTCTCGCAACGTTCAGACAGGCTCGGTTGTTAGGGCGGGCGAAGTTTTGATGACGCTTGACCCTAAAGATATTGTCGAACAATCTCACAGTGCCGACGCGCAAGTTGCCTCAACGCTAGCCCAACTTAAACTCGCTAAGGCTAACTTCGATAGATATTCAGAACTTTTTAAAGCGGAAGCGATTGCCGCCGTCGTTCTCGACCAATACAAAACCGAATACGACGCCGCCAAAGCCGCCTATGACGCCGCAGTTGCTCAAGCTCAACAAAGCCAAAACGCCCTCGACTACACGACGCTAACCGCCAATGCTGACGGTGTTATTTCAGCTGTTAATGCTGAAGTTGGACAAGTCGTCGCGGCGGGACAAAATGTTTTAACTCTCGTGCAAACCGGCGAACTTGAAGTTGTCGTAGACATTCCCGAAAATAAAATTTCCACCGTGCAAATCGGGCAACAAGTTTCGATTGATTTTTGGGCGACGAATGACATTGTAAGCGGCACCGTTCGCGAAATTTCTCCTATGGCTGATTCGGCGTCCAGAACTTTTACCGTTAAAATTTCTATTCCCGACGTTCCAAATATTCAACTCGGCATGACGGCTAACGTTGCAATGCGCGAATTTTCGACAGGCGCGATTATTCTGCCGCTTAGTGCGATTTATCAGACGGGCGACGCCGCGCAGGTTTGGCTTGTCGAAAATAATAAAGTTTCGTTGAAAAAAATCGCGGTCACTGCTTTTGACGATAACAACGTCCAAGTTCGCGGGCTTCAATCGGGCGATATAGTCGTTATCGCTGGCGTCAATAAATTGCGCGACGGGCAAGCCGTTAGGACGGGTGATTGACATGCGGAACTTAACGGAAGTTTCTTTGAACAATCGCCCGCTCGTTTGGTACTTTATCGTCGTCGCGTTTATCGGAGGAATTTTTTCTTACTTTCAACTTGGACGCATGGAAGATCCGAAATTTGTAATTCGCGAAATGCTTGTTGCGGCGTATTGGCCGGGCGCGACGGCTGACGAAATGCAAGAGCAAGTTACCGACAAGCTAGAAAAGAAATTGCAGGATATTCCACATTTGGACTACTTGGAAAGCGAAACTCGTGCCGGCTCAACTATGATTTATGTTAGGCTTGACGACGAACCTTCAACCGAACAAATTCGCCCGACGTGGCGCGACGTGCGAGACTATTGCAACGACATTAAAGGCGACTTGCCCGAAGGCGTCATGGGACCTTTTTTCAACGATACCTATGATGAAGTTTTTGGCTCAATTTACGCGCTGACTGGCGACGGTTTTAATTATGAGGAGCTTCGACAAAACGCGGAAGAAATTCGTCGCTTAATGCTCGGCGTTGAAGACGTTAAAAAAATTGAACTCGTCGGCGTGCAGAGCGAAATTGTTTACGTTGAGATTGAGCAAACTAAACTTTCCGAACTGGGTATAAGTCCGCAAGTTATTTCCAACACGCTCGCCGCGCAGAACGCTATGACGCCCTCCGGTATGGTTGAAACTTCCTCCGACAATGTTTATCTGCGTGTGACGGGGATTTTTAACGCCGTTGACGAAATAAAAAGCTTGCCGATAAACGCCGACGGGAAAATTTTCAGACTCGGCGACATTGCCAAAGTTGAGCGGCGATTTGTTGACCCGCCCGAACCAAAAATGTTTTTCAACGGCAAACCCGCAATCGGAATCGCGGTATCAATGGAGGACGGCGGAAATATTTTAAAGCTCGGCGAAAATCTGCGCGGCATGGTTGAGCAAATTCAATCGGAATTACCGCTGGGCTTAGAACTTCAGCAAGTATCCAACCAACCGGAAGTCGTCGAAGAATCAATCGGCGTGTTCGTCGAAACTTTAATCTTGGCAATCGTAATCGTCTTGGGTGTGAGCTTTGCAAGTTTAGGATTGCGGACGGGATTGGTCGTGGCGGGTTGTATACCGCTGGTTTTGGCGGGAACGTTCTGTTTTATGTACGCGCTGGGAATCGACTTGCACAAAGTTTCGCTCGGCTCTTTGATAATTGCATTGGGACTTTTGGTTGACGACGCGATAATTGCCGTTGAAATGATGAGCGTACAACTTGAGCGCGGCTTGTCAAGATTCGATGCGGCGTGTCATGCGTTCAACGTGACGGCTAAACCAATGTTGACGGGCACGCTGATAACCTGCGCGGGATTTATCCCTGTTGCGTTCGCCAAAGGAATTGCCAGCGAATTTTGCCGCGACATGTTTTGGGTAGTGGCAATCGCGTTAATTTTATCGTGGATAGTTTCCGTAATGGTCGCGCCGCTGTTTGGAACGTACATAATCAAAGTTGAGAAAAAACCGGAGGCGGAGCTTTACGACAGCCGCTTTTATAAAATCTTCCGTCGCGTGCTTGAAATTTTTTTAGACAACAAAATTTTGGTATTAAGCGGAACAATCTGCGCATTCGCGGCAACAATTTTTGTATCGGAATTTGTTCAGCAAGAATTTTTTCCGCCGTCGATGCGTCCGGAAATTTTGATACAATTCCAGTTGCCGGAAGGTTCATCAATGGCGGCGACGCAAGCCGAAGCGGACAGATTCGCGAAATTTTTAGACAGCGAACGCAACAACATTAAAAATTATGCTTACTACGTCGGGCAGGATACGCCGCGCTTTGTGTTGACGATTGACCCGAAAATTGACGCCGATAATATGGCTAAAATTGTCGTGACGGCGGCAAGCGAAGATATTCGCGACGACTTGATTAAAAAGATTCGTCATGAGCTGGCAGAAAATTTTCCGCTCGTCCGTCCGAATATCCAACTGATTCAGACGGGACCGCCCGCCGATTATCCGATTATAATTCGCGTTTCGGGCACTGACGTTGACAAAGTTCAATCGCTCGCCGCGCAGGTTGCCGACCGCATTGCGCAAGATTCAAACGTCACGGATATTAACTTCGACTGGAATCAAAAATCTAAAATCGTCCGCATTGAACTTGACCAAAATAAATTGCGTGCGCTGGGCGTTTCAAGTCAAGCGGTTAAGTCCATGCTTTACACCGAAATCACCGGCGCGAAGGTTGCAGAATTTTACACGGGCGACAGGACGATTGACATTGATTTAAGATTGGCGGCGGCTGACAGAAATAATCTTGCCGCATTGAAAAATTTGCCGATATATTTAGGCGCGGCGGGCTACGTTCCACTTGAGCAAATTGCTAAAATTTCCTATGATGCGGAATTCGGCTTGATTAATCGGCGCAACTTGAAACCGACAATCACGGTGCAAGCAAATATTTTATCGGGCACAGCTAACGACGCGGCGACAAAAGCTTTCGACGCAACGGAGGATTTAAGAAAAGATTTACCGCTTGGCTATTCAATCGAACCAGGCGGCGACTTAGAACAATCCGACAAATCGACGGATCATTTATTGGCAATGGTGCCGCTCGTCGTCTTCGTAATAATGACGCTTTTAATGTTCCAACTAAACGACGCAAAAGCAATGTTGTTGACGCTGTTAACCGCACCGCTCGGCATAATCGGCGTAATTTTCGCGCTGATAATCTTATCAAAGCCAATGGGATTCGTGGCGCAGTTGGGAGTAATCGCGTTGTCTGGCATGATAATTCGCAACTCTGTAATCTTAATCGACCAAATTCAACAGCACTTACGAGCGGGCGAAAATCTTCACGACGCGATAATTAATTCAGCAGTTTTAAGATTCCGTCCGATAATGTTAACGGCGGCAGCGGCGATATTGGGCATGTTGCCGCTAATGGTAAGTATTTTTTGGGGACCAATGGCAGTGGTAATCGCGGGCGGGCTGTTAATCGCGACGGTTTTAACGTTGTTAGTTTTGCCCGTCATGTACGCGGCAGTCTATCATGAAAGGAGCTGATTCTATTGGAAAATTTTAGCGTGGCGATAAGTTTTAAAGGAAGTCTTGGTTGGGTTGAGTACGACGAGGCGACGAAAAAAGTTATCGTGAACTTAGGCGACGACGAGGGGAAAAAACTTGCCGAAAAATTTTTGACGACGCCGCACGAAATTAAAATTCCGCACGAAACTCTTTTGGATTTCACAGCAGAAAATATTAACCCGAATTTGAGCGCGGATAATTTAAAAATTGTTTTGACGCGGCTTTGGGAGGCGACCGGCGTACATGTCGATTGGAGCCGCCCCGTTGATTATGTTAAACTTCACCCGCATTATTAAAATTCCGCACGCAACTCTTTTGGACTTCACCATCCTTGTTGGATTCTAATATTTATTTTTATACAACAGGAGGTTTTCTTATGACAGGACTTTTAGAGACACCCTACGGCACACAAGATTTTCTGCCGGCAGAGGCGGCGATTAAACGCGCAACCGAACAAAAAATTTTCGAGCTTTTTACGAGCTTTGGTTACGAGGAAGTCGTTACGCCGACAATGGAATATTTAGAAACGCTGACGACTTCAAGCGGGCGAGCACAGGAGCCGCATTTATTTAAAATGTTTGATAGAAACAATCGGACACTAGCCTTACGCCACGAGATGACAACGCCGATAGCGAGATTGGCAGTTAGTCGCCTAAAAGATTCGCCGTTGCCGCTTAAGCTTTCCTACAATACAAACGTTTTTAGATTCCGCAACAATCAGCCCGGTCGTCAATGCGAATTCTATCAAGCGGGCGTCGAATTGTTGGGGATTTCTAACGCATTTGCTGACGCGGAAATAATTTCGTTAGCCGCGCAGGCGTTGAGCGTCTCCGGACTTAAAGATTTTAAAATTTGCTTAGGGCAAGTCGAATTTGTTGGCGGGCTTATAGAAAATTTATCTGTCGATGTTCAATCCAAAATAAAATCTGCAATCGAACGCCACGATATAGTTGCGCTTAACAATCTTGACATTGACGACAACTTGAAAAAAATTCCGACGCTTCAGGGCGGGCAAGAAATTTTAACAATAGCTCAATCAATCGCAGATAATGAACGTTCGCGCCGTGCGTTGAACAATTTGGCGGAGATTTATCGCTTGCTGGAGATTTACGGCGTCGCTGATAAAATTACGTTTGATTTGGGCTTAATTCGCGACTTTGAATATTATACGGGCATGGTTTTCGAGGCGTATTCGCACGGCGTAGGCTATTCATTAGCGGGCGGTGGACGTTATGATAACATGCTTAAAGATTTTGGCGCGGCTTGTCCTGCAACGGGTTTTGCGTTGGGAATCGAGCGGATTTTAGACGCCAGGAAATTTCAAGGCGTTGCAGATAATTCGATAGCTAAAGATTTTTATCTTAGTTATGCGGAAGGACGAGAAAATTTAGCAATAAAAAAAGCGGCAGAACTCCGAGCGGATAAAAAAGTTGTCGAAGTTTCCTTAACGCCGCAAAATAAAACCGACGCGGAAAAATCCTGCGCGGCAAAAAGATGTATGGAGTTAATTTATTTAGCATGAGTGTTTTTGGAAGAATTTTACAGTTTTTTAGAGCTGTGACGGCGCGTATTAGCGTTGACGACGGGAAATATATTTCTGCGCATTTGAACGCCGAAGAGCAGAAAATTTTTTTTGCCATGAGCGTTGCCGACCAATATCACAGCTTGCGCACGGCGTACACGGTTGAGCGGCTGATTATAGAGGATAAACGCGGCGTTGACCGAGAATTTTTGATTCGTTGCGCCCTTTTGCACGACGTTGGTAGACAAGCGGGAGATTTGACGATTAAAGGAAAAATTTTCGTCGTCCTAATCACGAATTTTGCGCCGAAATTAGCCGAACGATTGGAGATTAACGGCAATCACGCGCTTTACGTTTATCACAATCACGCGGAAATTGGAGCGCGTAAACTTCAGCAAATCGGACTATTCAAGGAGGCAAAAATTATTGCAAAGCACCACGCGCCGCCCAAATCTAATGACCCGCTTGAATTGAAACTTTTAAGAATAGCGGACAACGAAAATTAATTTTTCTAAGCTATTTGCCGAAATCTTGATTCATGTCAACAAACTCAACTAGCTCGTCAACGCTGTAACATTCGATAATCGTTTTGCAAGTTTCCTTAAGGAGCTGTTGCAGTTTATAGAAATCTTCGTTGGGCGGGAAAGGCTCTTCGGCATTTACAACGGCTGTTGACGTTTCGGGGCGAATGTAAGCGGCAGGATAAAAATTTTTATACAGAATCAAGTTACCTGCGACGCCCGTCGATACAATTAAAATTTCGCCGTAAAGTTCACTGTGCAAAGCGCGGCTCGTCCCGACTGGGAAATTTTCCGTCAATGCTTGTTGAATTTCTGTTTTAGTGTTCACGCTTAACGCCTCCTGAAAAAATTTTTTTCGCGTAATTCGGCGGCTAAAACAATATTTCCTGCGCAGTTTTAATTGAAATGTTAGTAAAATTATGCTAAGCTTTTATGCGAGGTGAATGAATATGCGAAAGACTATTGTTGAACTTTTGAAGAATGCGGGAGGCGATTTTATTTCCGGAGAGAGCATCGCCGGCGAGTTGAGAATTTCTCGTACCGCTGTCTGGAAACATATTCAAAAACTTAGGGAAAGCGGCTATGAAATTCTCAGCCGTGAACGTCATGGATATAAACTCAAGGACGCGCCCGACTTACTTTTGCCCAGCGAAATTCAAATCGGGCTTGACACTGAAATTATCGGCAAGGAAATGCATTATAAGCCTTGCGTTGACTCGACTAATCGCGTTGCTAAAGCTCTGGCGTATCACGGCGCGGCGGACGGGGCGATTGTCGTTGCTGAAGAACAAACCGGCGGCAAAGGTCGTCTCGATAGAAATTTTTATTCGCCACGTGGCAAGGGCATTTGGTTTTCGGTTATTCTGCGCCCAAATCTTTTGCCTAAAGACGCGCCGAAATGTACTCTTATGGCGGCGGTTGCCATTGCCGAAGCTATGAAACGTTTCAATCTCAAAGCGGAAATAAAATGGCCAAATGATATTATGTTCGACGGGCGAAAACTCGTTGGCATTTTAACCGAAATGACCGGCGAAATTGCCAAGATAAATTATCTCGTCGTCGGAGTCGGCATTAACGTCAACATTAACCGCGACGATTTCCCCGAAGAACTTAAAGATATTGCCGCGTCGCTGTCAGAAATTAGCGGCGATAAAATTTCTCGTGTGCAACTTTTCCGCGCAGTCCTTGAAGAATTCGACAAACTTTATCGTGAAGTCACCGCGACGGGCTTTGATAAAGTTATCAATCGTTGGAAGGAATATAACATTACGCTCGGCAAGAATATTAAAGTTATCTCGGCGATTAACGGCAAAAGTTTCATGGGCAAGGCTGTCGATTTAAATGCTGACGGTGCGCTCGTCGTCGAAACTGAAAACGGGCGGCAAGCAGTCTATTCGGGAGATGTCTCGATAAGATGAAGTTTAACACACGCGATATTGATATGTTGCACGGCTCGCTGTGGGACAAAATAATTTTATTTGCGTTGCCGCTTGCATTAACAGGCGTCATGCAACAGCTCCTCAACGCGGCGGACGTTGTTACTTTAGGAAAATTCGTTGGCAAAAATGCAATGGCGGCGGTCGGCAATAATATTTCAATGGTTGGGCTTATCGTCGGCTTGATGATGGGCTTGAGTCTCGGCGCGAACGTCGTCATTGCGCAAAATATCGGAGCAAAAAGAATTGACCGTGCTCACACAGCAGTAAGCACGGCTTTTGTTTTGGCAATCGCGGCGGGAATTTTTTTCTGCATACTCGCGGAATTTTTGGTTACGCCGATTTTTTATTTCCTAGATGTGCCGTCAAGCGTCGTGGACATGGCGGAAACTTATCTGCGAATATTTTTGTTGGGATTGCCCGCGATAAGTCTCTATAATTTTCAAGCGGCGATATTTAGGAGCAAAGGCGACACTCGAACGCCATTAATTGCATTGGCAGTAGCGAGCGGCGTAAATATTTTGCTGAACTTGCTGTTCGTTCTGCAATTCGATTGGGGGATTGCGGGCGTGGCGGCGGCTACCGTAATTGCCAACGTTGTCAGCGCGATAATTTTATTCCGCGTCCTGTTAAAAGCGGAGGGCGTCATACAACTACACTTAAACGCGCTGATTATCGACAAGGAAGAACTTTTTGAGATTGTGCGAATCGGATTGCCGGCGGGGATTCAAAGCATGGTTTTTTCGCTGTCGAATCTTTTAATTCAAGCGGCGATAAATTCACTTGGCGCAGATGCAATGGCGGCTTCAGCGGCGGCGTTCACGATTGAGATAAATGTTTTCTGCGTTGTCAACGGCTTTGGACAGGCGGCAACAACTTTCGTAGGGCAAAATTACGGCGCGGACAATTTACAGCGTTGCAAGCGGGCGACATGGGTATCAATGGGCTTGAGTGCGATTTTTATGCA
This sequence comes from Selenomonadaceae bacterium, assembly GCA_017428215.1. GTDB lineage: Bacteria > Bacillota > Negativicutes > Selenomonadales > Selenomonadaceae > Quinella. The sequence goes on along the minus strand of JAFRRH010000031.1, from coordinate 115,671 downwards.
AACGCTCTGTTGCTTTATATTATTCTTCGCAGAGGAAATTTTAGCTCTCTTCAACAGCGACCCTGAAGTTATCCGTTTAGGCGTGATTCGGCTTTGGTATATCGTTTTGCCAGAATTAATAAACGTTTTAATGGAAGGTTTATCGGGAGCACTGCGCGGTTACGGCATATCCTTAACGCCCGCCGTGATAACTTTAATCTGCGTGTGTGGAACTCGTGTTGTGTGGGTGTTCACGCTGTTTAGAGAAATTCCGACATATGCAACGTTAATGGCGGTTTATCCGGTTAGCTGGTTTATCACGACGATATTTTTAATTGCGGCGTATTCTTATCACGTCAAGAGATTGCGCCCCGCACGAAAATAAAAATTAATTTGCAGTTTACATTCCGCGATTGATTCGCTATGATATTCAATCACAAGATTTAAGGAGGCAGTTTGTATGGTTATTATAATGAATCCGGAAGCGACTTCACACAACATAGAGGAAGTTATCAAGGCTATAAAAAGCGTGGGACTTGATGCGAAGATTATGGAGGGCGCACAACAGAAAATCGTCGGTGTCATAGGCGACAAGACAAAATTAGCGTCCGTAGCGATTGATGCTTTACCCGGCGTCGAAAGTTCTGTTGCGATTTCCAAAAGTTATAAATTGGCGAGCCGAGAATTTCACCCGCAATCAAGCGTTATCGATGTGAGCGGCGTAAAAATCGGCGGCGCGGAACCTGTCGTAATGGCGGGTCCTTGTGCGGTCGAAAGTCGCGAGCAACTCTTAAAAGCCGCGCAGATTGTCAAAGAGGGCGGCGCACAATTTTTAAGAGGCGGTGCATATAAGCCGAGAACTTCGCCGTATTCGTTTCAAGGGCTGGAAGTTGAGGGCTTAAAATATTTGGCAGAGGCGCGAGAAATTACCGGCTTAAAAATCGTCACGGAAGTCACGACGGTTGAAGGTATTGCGCCCGTCGCTGAATATGCTGACATGCTCCAAATTGGCGCGAGGAATATGCAAAATTTCGGCTTGCTTAAAGAAGTCGGTAGATGCAAACGCCCCGTTCTTTTAAAACGCGGGCTTGCGGCGACAATCGACGAGTGGTTAAACGCCGCCGAATACATTATGAATGCTGGCAATCCCAACGTCGTTTTGTGCGAGCGCGGAATTAGAACTTATGAAACTTACACGCGCAACACGCTTGATTTATCTGCAGTGGCGGCAGTTAAACATTTATCACACTTGCCGATAATTGTTGACCCGTCACACGGAACGGGCAAATGGCGCATGGTTAAGCCAATGGCATTTGCGGCAATCGCGGCAGGCGCAGATGGCTTGATGATGGAAATGCACCCGAATCCGGCGCGAGCACTATCCGACGGCTCGCAATCTTTGACGCCTGAACATTATCGCGCCGTCATGAGCGGCATAAAAAAATTGGCGACGTTCATGCGCGAAGAAAATTTAATCGGACTTGATGAGGGGTGAAAAATTTTGCGCTTGAGGAGAAAACCTCACATTGACGAGAAACTTCAAAACTTTGCGGACTTTGTAACACGCGGTGCAATTTTGACGATAACAAAAGACCCTACGCGGGAACTTTACGTGGAACTCGGCACGGGCAAAGGCGACTTTATAACGCAGATAGCCGAACGCAATCCGCAGATAAATTTTATCGGACTTGAGGTCGAGGCGACTTGCGTATTGGCGGCGGCGCGGAAAGTTCGCGAAAAAAATCTTAGCAACGTCCGCTTGATTGTCTTCGACGTGGAAAATATCGCCGAAATTTTTTCCGAGCACGAAGTAGACAGGCTTTATATAAATTTTTGCGACCCCTGGCCAAAGAAACGTCATGCCAAACGCCGCTTGACGCACGCGAGATTTTTGGAGCTTTACAGGAAAATTTTAAAGCGCGATGGCGAAATTTATTTTAAGACGGATAATCGCGGGCTGTTTGATTTTTCACTGGAGCAATTCGCGATTGCAGGGCTTGAAGTCCGCGACATTACTAACGACTTGCACGCTAACGAGCCGTCCGAAAATATTCGCACCGAATACGAAAATAAATTTAGCGCGGCGGGCGTCCCGATAAATTTTTGTGTGGTGAAATTTGCCAATGGATAAAATTTTAACGCTTGGAATTGAAACGAGTTGCGACGAAACGGCGGCGGCAGTCCTGCGCGGCGGGCGCGAGCTTTTATCAAATATCATATCAACACAAATTCCGTTGCATCAAAAATTCGGCGGCGTCGTACCGGAAATTGCCTCGCGTAAACATATTGTCAACATCATGCCGGTAATTGACGAGGCAATCAATAAAGCGGGCGTCGAACTGCGCGACATAAATCAAATCGCCGTAACGTTCGGACCAGGTTTAGCGGGCGCGTTATTGGTCGGCTTATCAGCGGCGAAATCTTTGGCGTTCGCGCTGAAAATTCCGCTAATCGCCGTCAATCATTTGGAAGGGCATATCTTCGCGAATTTTTTAAGCGCACCTGAATTGGAACCGCCGTTTTTATCGTTGGTCGTTTCCGGCGGACATACTGCGCTGATTAAAATGACGGACTATAACAGCTTTGAACTTTTGGGACAATCACGCGACGACGCGGCAGGCGAGGCGTTCGATAAAATTGCGCGGGTTATGGACTTGCCTTATCCAGGCGGTCCCGAAATCGACAAGCTCGCTAAACTCGGCAATCCCGACGCCATAAATTTTCCGCACCCCAAAGTTACAGGCTACGACTTCAGTTTTAGCGGGCTTAAGTCTGCGGTTTTAAATTTCTTAAATACCGCGCAGATGAAAGACGAATCAATAAATTCTGCTGACGTGGCGGCGAGTTTCCAAAAAACTGTCGTCGATACGCTGGCGGAAAAAACGCTATCAGCGGCGGAAGAATTTAAGCTTAATAAAATTGTTTTGGCGGGCGGCGTTGCGGCGAATTCTTCGCTTGAGAAAACTTTACGAACGGCTTGCCAACGTCGAGGATTTAAATTTTATTACCCGTCTAAAATTCTCTGTACTGACAACGCCGCAATGATTGCCTGTCGCGGCTACTATCAAAAAACTTTTGCGGACTTTACACTTAACGCCGTGCCGAATCTCGGACTTTAAGGAGGAATTTTTTATGAGGAAAATTTTTTCGCTGGTTATAGTCTTCTTTTTCACGCTGACATTTTTTTCTGCCGCGTATGCAATGGAGTATCAGCTTGAACAAGTCGTAGTTATCAGTCGTCACAATTTGCGCAACTCACTCAAGGCAGGCGACGACAGAGGGCTTTTGACACTGCGCGGCGGCGAAATGGAAACGCTTATGGGGCAATATTTCGAGGCGCGGCTTAGGGCGCAAGGTCTCTTCCCTAAAAACGCGCAACCGTCCGTCGGTGAAGTTCGTTTTTATGCCAATTCTTATCAGCGGACAATCGCGACGGCAAGATATTTTTCAGCGGGCGCATTTCCAATCGCGAATATTCCCATCGAATATCACCGCGCATTGGGACAAAAAGATCGCGTGTTTTTATCGCCGGCGGATCCCGCGCTCGAAAAGTTGCTTGCCTCTGAAGTTAATTGGAAAAAATTACTTAACAGCTTGAGCAAAGAAATTGCAACCGTTGAACGTCTCAGCGGCGAAAAATTAAATCCCGACGATTTTTATAAGATGAAACTGGGTAGCGAGGCAGCCGAATGGAAAGCTCAAGGCTCCGTGAAAACAATTAATCTTGCCGCCGACGCCATACTTATGGATTATTACGACGGGAAAGTTTCTTACAGCGATTCCGAAATGCGCGACGTGGCGAAAATTTCTTCCTTCCTGATTAACAGCAACTTTGACCGCCCGATTGGCGCAAAAGTTTTCGCAAGTCCCATGCTCGCCGTTATTTCTGACGAACTCAATACGCCCGGACGCAAGTTCAGTTTCATTTGCGGACACGACTCCAATCTTTCCAACGTGTTGACGGCTATCGGCGTGGAAGATTACACGTTGCCCGGCACTTTTGAATGGCGCGTTCCTATTGCGTCAAAGATAGTTATCAAAAAATTTCGCGGTTCCGACGGCAACGAATACGCTCGCTTGAGTCTCGTCTATCCTTCCGCCGCGCAGATTGTCAATCGCGAAATGCTCACGCTCGATAATCCGCCCATGAAAGTTGCGTTGAAATTGCGCGGACTTCAAATGGTTGACGCGGACGCAATTTATAAACTTTCGGACGTTTTGCAAAGAATTTCTGACGCACGAATTGTTGACGGTAGACTCGCCGCTTAAAAAGGAGATTTTATGGAACTTAAAAGCTTAGGGAAAATTACCGCTTATAAATACGACTACGCGCCCGAATTTTTAGAGGCGATTGAAAATAAAAACGCTGGCAGAAATTATTTCGTGACGTTGACCAGCGAAGAATTTACTTGCCTTTGCCCGATAACTCATCAGCCCGATTACGCCACGATTAAAATTCGTTACATTCCCGATAAAAAACTCGTCGAGAGCAAAAGCCTTAAACTTTACCTTACGAGTTTTCGCAATCACGGAACGTTTCACGAGGACGTTATCAATACAATAGCCGACAACTTGATTAAACTTTTGGAGCCGCGCTATCTTGAAGTCGAAGGTCTTTTCAATGCTCGTGGCGGAATTTCAATCGTGCCGTTCGTAAATTATGGTCGCGACGAATTCGAGGAAGTTGCAAAAAGAATTCTGGTTGAGAGAAATGCTTAGACAAAAAAAGATTGCGCTGATTAATGATATAACGGGCTTTGGGCGGTGCTCGGTTACTGTCGAGTTGCCGATAATTTCCGCGCTGAAAATTCAAGTCTGTCCGTTGCCAACTGCGCTATTGTCTGTGCACACTGGCTTTGAAAATTATTTTATGGACGATTTTACTGACCGCATGGAAAATTATATCGACAGCTGGCAGAAAAATAATCTGACCTTCGACGCCGTTGCTACAGGGTTTTTGGGTTCCGCCGCGCAGATTGAAATTGTTCGTCGCTTTATAAAAAATTTTCCAGCCGTCGTGATAATAGATCCCGTCATGGGAGATCACGGAAAAATTTATAAATCCTATACTAAGGAAATGTGCCGTCGTATGCGCGAGCTGTTGGAATTTGCTGACCTCGTTACTCCGAATTTAACCGAGGCTTGCGAACTTTTGGGCGTTCTGTATCCTGCGGGCGGCGTCGTGAGTGATTCGGAGCTTGCAACTATGGCGGCGAACATTGCGGCTAAAACTCGCGGCGGGCGCGTCGTGATTACGGGTGTAACGCTTGACATTGACGACGGCTCCAACATTGCTAATTTTATTTTTGACAGAGGAGAAATTAATTTCGTGACTTCGCGCAGAATTGGTGGAGACAGATCTGGTTCGGGCGATGCATTTTTTGCAGTAGTGGCGGCGTCTTGGCTGAACGGAGAAAATTTAATCAACGCGACGCGCAAGGCGGCTGATTTCGTTGCAAAGTGCATTTCCTACGCTGAAGAATTAAATTTGCAATGGAATTGGGGCTTGCCGTTTGAAGAATTTTTGACGGAACTTTAGGAGGAATTATGAAAAAATTTTTCGTGCCGCTGATTTTTTTAGCGGTAATTTTTTTGACGGGTTGCGGACAAGAGGACACTCCCGAAGCCGCACTTAACGAAATAAAAATCGCGCTCGCCGAAAGAGATTCTAAAAAACTTTCAGAGCGCGTGAACTTAGACAAATTTTTTTCTACGACTTATGACGACACAACAGTTGCGCTCGCCGGAAATTACGACGCTTATCAAGCTAAATATCCCGACGATCCATATTTCCAACACAGCGCGGAATTTTTAACGACTTACAACGCCGAACATAAAGATTTGCATTTAAAATTTTTAGACGGCGTGAAGAATTCGTTCTTCGCTAAAATGCCTGAACCTGAAACTCCGGAAGAAAATCCGACGGCTTATGTTGCCAATGAGTTTGAAAAAATTCGTCAAGCTACTGACGCCACGATTAAAGAGACGCGCATTGACGACGACCGAGCGACAATTATCCTCGACGTGCAGGGCGATAATTCTCTGCGCGGACAATTTATCGGGCAGATGACTTTTGAGCTTGCCTTTCACCGCGACGACAAAAATCACTGGCACTTTGACGAGATAACAAATCTTGACGAGCTAACGCCCGCGCTTGTTGATAAAGCAGAACTCGTTTGGATAACTTTTTTCTAAGCAACAAAAAATCCTCCGCCGAATTTGACGGGGGATAATTTTTTAATCGTTTTTAAGTGTGACGGTCGCCAGCGCGGCAACTTTGTCGTCTTCCTTAGTCTTCATGAGGATAACGCCTTGCGTGTTGCGTCCTCTTAAGCCGATGTCGTCAATGCTCGTGCGAATCACGAAACCTTCCGTAGTTATCAACATGAGTTCCTGCTCCGGCGTGACAACTTTAATCCCGACAACTTCGCCGGTTTTTTCGGTAACTTTCATGTTGATTAAGCCTTTGCCGCCGCGCCCTTGCGAGCGATATTCTTCAGTCGGCGTACGCTTGCCGATTCCTTCCGCGCTGACCGTTAAAACTTCCGCGCCCTTGCGTAGCTTGTCCATGCCAATAACACGGTCGCCGCGTTTGAGCTTAATGCCACGAACGCCGCGAGTACTTCTGCCCGTCGAGCGAACTTCTTCCTCCGCAAAAGAAATCGTCATGCCCTGCGCGGTGCCGAGTATAACGTAGCGTTCGCCCTCCGTAAACTTCACGCCAATTAATTCGTCGTCGTTGTCAAGTTTAATAGCAACCAAGCCGCGTTTCATCATAGAGCTAAATTCGCTAAGTTGAGTTTTCTTGACGATACCTTTTTTGGTCGCCATGAAAAGATAGCGCGTCGGGTCGAAACTCTTAACTTTAATCAGTGCGGTAATTTTTTCGCCAGGCTCAATCATCAAAAGGTTGCTGATGTGAACGCCTTTTGCGGCGCGTCCGGATTCAGCAATTTGATAAGCCTTGAGATGAAAAACTTTGCCCTTATTAGTAAAAAATAAAATTGTGTGGTGCGTCGTCGTTATCAAAATTTGTTCGACGAAATCTTCTTCCTTAGTGCCCATGCCAGTTACACCGACGCCACCGCGTTTCTGTTTACGATAAGTGCTAAGGTCAATACGCTTGACGTAGCCGCCGTGTGTAAGCGTGACAACTATATCGTCGTCGTTAATTAAATCTTCCGCCTCAAAAGCTGTAAGTTCTTCGCCGATAATTTCCGTGCGCCGCTCGTCGCTGAATTTTTCTTTAACAGCTTTCAACTCGTCCTTGATAATCTCCAAAATCTTTTGCTCGTCGCTAAGGACGGCTTCAAAATTTTTAATCGCGGCAAGGATACCGTGATATTCTGCGTCGAGTTTATCGCGTTCAAGGGCGGTGAGTTTTTGCAAGCGTAAATCCAAAATCGCTTGAGCCTGCGCGTCGCTGAAGTCAAAAGTTTCAATCAGTGCGTCTTTAGCGGCGGCAACGGCAGAACTTTGACGGATAATTTTAATCACGTTGTCGAGATTTTTAACCGCCGTCGTCAAGCCCTGCAAAATGTGAGCGCGAGCCTTAGCTTTAGCGAGTTCAAACTTTGTGCGCCGCGTGATAACTTCCTCTTGATGTTTAATGTAGTGCTGAAGAACTTCTTTAAGGTTGAGAATTTGCGGACTGCCGTTGACAAGCGCAATCATATTAACGCCGAACGAATCTTGCATTTGCGTATGCTTAAACAGCTGATTCAAGATAATTTGCGGAGTAACGTCGCGGCGCAAGTCAATAGCAATTCTCATGCCCTCGCGGTCGCTTTCGTCGCGCAAGTCGGTTATGCCCTCAATCGTCTTGTCGCGGACGAGGTCGGCAATTTTTTCAATAAGTCGCGCCTTGTTAACTTGATAGGGCAATTCCGTTACGACAATTCTACTTTTGCCGTTTTGAAGTTTTTCAATCGAAGTTCTAGCCCGCATTTTAATTGAGCCGCGTCCAAATCGATAGGCGTCGCGAATTCCTTCCTTGCCGATAATCAAACCTGCCGTCGGGAAGTCAGGACCTTTAACAATTTTCATAAGGTCGGGAATCGTAGCGTCGGGGTCGTCAATCAAATGCAAAGTCGCGTTGATGACTTCGCCGATATTGTGCGGGGGAATATTAGTAGCCATAGCAACCGCAATACCCGACGTGCCATTAACCAGCAGTTGAGGAAATTTCGCGGGCAGTACAGACGGCTCTTTAAGTGATTCGTCGTAGTTGGGAACAAAGTCAACAGTTTCTTTATCAATATCCTGCAACATCAGCTCGGAAATTTTTGACATGCGGACTTCGGTATAACGCATTGCGGCAGCGGGGTCACCGTCAACGGAACCAAAATTGCCGTGTCCGTCGGCTAATTGATAGCGCATAGAAAAATCCTGCGCCATACGAACAATCGCATCATAAACGGACGTGTCGCCGTGCGGATGATATTTACCCAAGACTTCACCGACGATACGCGCCGATTTTTTATAAGGCTTGCCGCTCGTCATGCCGGCTTCCTGCATTGCGTACAAAATTCTGCGATGAACGGGCTTTAAGCCGTCGCGAACGTCCGGCAGTGCGCGGGCGACAATAACCGACATTGCATAATCTATGTAAGAAAATTTCATCTCGTGTTCGAGATTGACGGGGATAATCTTCCCGTGACCAAAATTTAATTCTTCCACATTCTCACCTCTTCTAAAATTTACCGCGCCAATTATACCATTTTCAAGCTACATAAACAAGAACAGCAACGCACCGATAAAAAGTACGATACTAAAACTGTGCAAAGCATTTTGGACGGCGCGATTGTGCTTGCCCGCGAGTGCTCCAATTATCGGACGCAATAAAAAAATCAGCAGTGCACTCGACAGAAAAAAAAGCGGCTTATCCTCTTCGACGATACTGTAAATTAACATGACGGTTGAAATTACGACGCCGCTTGCCTCCGCGTGTGAAAGTTTGCGTTTTCGCTTAGGTTTATCCGAATCGTCGTTCTGCGTGTCCATGAAGTGTTTGCTGTGGAAAGTTCGCGGCTTATTCTTTTTAATTGGCTCGTCGGAAATTTTTGCGGGCTTCTCAATAGAAATTTCTTTAGCGTAAAGTTCGTCCTCGTCCGAATCTTCAACCGAGTACAAATCGTCGTCGTTAATTTTTTTATCGTCCATAGAATTTTTTAATCGCCTCAACCAAGCCGCCGATTGTGAATTCTTCAGCAACAACAGCGGGCGTCACGTCAAAATTTTTTAAAGTCTGCGCGGTTATCGGTCCGATTGCGGCGGTAGGAATTTTGGGAACGCCATAAGCCGCGACAAAATTTTTCACCGTCGAGGAACTCGTAAACGTCACTAAGTCAATCGAATCAAAATCAATCTGCGCGGGCGGCTCAATTTCAGTTTTATAAATCGGAGCAACGGTAACTTCCGCGCCAAAAGTTTTCAATGATTCGGGCAAAATATCTCGTGCGACTTCTGCCCGCGCTAACAAAACTTTTTTATCAACGACTAAATCTTTAAGAGAATCAGCTAAACTTTCCGCGACAAAATCTTTTGGCACGACGTCAGCAATTATTCCGAAGTTTAAAAGTTTTTCCGCCGTAGCCGAACCGATTGCCGCAACTTTATTCAAGGCTCGTGCGTCAAGTCCGTGAAGTTTCAGCCGCTCGAAAAATTTTTCTACGCCGTTTGCACTCGTAAAGATTATCCAATCGAAGCCGCGCAGATTTTTTATTGCCGCGTCCGCCGCCAAATAATTATCGGATGGCGCAACGATTTTTATTGTTGGGCACTCGACAATTTCCGCGCCCAAATTTTTCAGCACACTTGAAAGTTTCGACGCTTGCGCCCGCGCTCGTGTTACCAAAATTTTTTTGCCAAATAAAGGTCTCGTCTCAAACCATTTAAGCTGTTCGCGTAAGTTTACAACCTCGCCGACAACGAAAATTGCGGGCGGTGAAATTTTTACGTTCGGAGCGTCTTTTAACGTCGTCACGATAGTTTCTTGAGAATTTTTTGTGCCCCAACGAATTAGCGCGGCGGGCGTATCGGGATTGCGTCCGTGTTCAATTAATTTATCTACGATTTGTGGCAAGTTCGCGACGCCCATTAAAAAAATCAGCGTGTCAACCGCCGTAGAAATTTTTTCCCAGTTAATTGTCGATTCGGGCTTAGTCGGGTCTTCGTGCCCCGTTATAACCGCAAAACTCGTTGCAATGCCGCGATGTGTGACTGGAATGCCCGCATAAGCCGGAACAGCAACCGCGCTCGTGACGCCAGGAATTATTTCAAACGGCAAATTATTTTCGTGCAGATAAAGAGCCTCCTCGCCGCCGCGCCCAAATACAAACGGGTCTCCGCCCTTGAGCCTCACGACGATTTTATTTTGCCGCGCCTCTTCGACGAGCAGTTGATTTATTTCCGTCTGCTTGAGCGTATGCTTGCCCGCCTCTTTGCCAACATAAATTTTTTTTGCCGCCCCGCAGAAATTTAAAATCATGTCGTCGGCTAATCTGTCGTAAATCACAACGTCAGCCAATTCCAAAATTTCGCGAGCCTTGAGCGTCAAAAGTCCCACGTCGCCCGCGCCCGCACCTACAAGATAAACCATTTTATTTCCTCCGAAAATTTTTTCATGATTATATTTCGCACGGAAACTTTTTTCAACGGCAAAAAATCCTTTTGTTTGACAGAGAAAAAATTTTTTGCTAAAGTTTGTAACGAAATGGATTTCAAAACGTATAAGGGACAGAAAGAAAAACAGAGCCGCAAGGGACAAGCTGAATTAACAGCACAGCCGAATAAATTTCTAACTAAATCAAAGGAGACTGATAAAAATGGCAAATCGCGAAGAAAACATCAAAAAAATCGGCGCAGAGCTCGAAGCAATGAGCGATGACGAGCTCGAACAGGTCGCAGGCGGCACTTACAACAACACGGCGGCCGATTCGCGCGCACTCAACGAATTGGGACTCGGAATTTCGGGAAGAAGCGCGTTGGAATGCTTCTGGATTCCCACCTTCCACAAAACGGCAAGTGAAGTCGCAAATGTCTTCGACAAGTTCGGAATAAGGGTCGAACAGTCTTGGGGCGCAGTGCAAAATCGCTACTACATAGCCGGCAGCGGCGGAAAAGAGATTAGTCGCCAAGAAGCATTCCAAATCGTTGCCGATAAGTTGGGAAAACCGTTGCCCAAAATCGATTACTAAAAAATTAATCGCGGCTCGCCTAAAATTCGGCGTCACGGTCGCAATCTGAACAAAAAATCCCTTCGGCACATGTCGGAGGGTTTTTCTTTGACTGTAGAAAAATTTTTTTGCTAGAATGTGTAACGAAATCGGATTCGGAGCGTATAATAGGCAGAAAGAAAAATTTACTCAAAGGAGACTGATAAAAATGGCAACACGCGAAGAAAACCTCAAGAAAATCAATGACGAACTGGAAAAATTGAGCGACGACGAACTCGAACAGGTCGCAGGCGGATTTAAGGGTTATCCGTACTATCCGTACATTCGTAATCAAGCTCAGAACACCGACCCCGATTCAAATCAGCTTAACATTTTAAACAGACCTGTAGACAAATTATAAGGTTAGTCCGTCATTTGTAAGCTAAAAACGAGGCGGACGGTCGCAATCGTTAAAAAAAGCCCTTCGGCGCATTGTCGGAGGGTTTTTTTGTTGCGGAAATCAAATTACTGTTGTCCTAAGTAATGATTGACGAATTGTTGAGCCGTGCGCCCGTTGCGCCCCGAATGCGACATTTCCCAGCGCAAGCCCTCAAGCCGTAACGTCTCATTATCAAATTCAATGCCGTTTTTATTCAACATACTGCGAATTATTTCAAGATACTCTTCTTGCGTCGGCGCGTGGTAGTGAATTATCAGCCCGAATCTGTCCGATAAAGAAATTGTTTCGTTGGTGCTGTCATCGCGGTGAACTTCCTCTTGCCAGTCGTGACGATCTCGCCAAGTCTCTCGAATCAAATGCCGCCGATTACTCGTTGCGTATATCAAAACATTTTCGGGACGCGACTCGACGCCTCCCTCAATCGCCGACTTCAAATATTTATATTCCGCTTCCGACTCCTCAAAAGATATATCGTCCAGGAAAATTATAAACCGCTTACCAGAAAATTTTCTAAGCATCTCCATTAAATCAGGCAAGCTTTTAAGTTGCGGCTTTGTAATTTGGACGAGGCGCAATCCTTGCGAATAATATTCGTTGACGAGAGCTTTGACGCTCGAAGATTTACCAGTACCGCGTGTGCCGACAAGCAGAACATTGTTAGCGGGCTTACCGTTGACAAAGGCGGTTGTGTTGTCCTTCAAAAGTTTTTTCTGGTGCGTGTAGCCGATTAAATCATCAAGCCGAATCGTTTCAAAGTGGCGAATTCCGACGATAGAATTTTTATCCCAGCGGAAAGCGCGATAAGTCGCAATGTCGCCGTAGCCGAATTTTTTCCAATGCTTGATAAAAGTTTTGGAAATGGATTTTGAATCAATGCGTTTGGATAATTTTTTCATCAATTCGCGGAAAGACTCGTCTTTATTCTCGACAGTCGGCTTGTAATGGTTTAACAAATCAAAGTCACTCAACATTTCGCTACGAAGTATGGGAAGCAAAATTTCCACGTCGTGAAGAAAACTTTCGCGCAAATTATCGCCGATAAGCCCGTCGTTGATTTCAATCGAAGTCGAAACTAAATTTGGTTCATGCGCCAAAAGATAAATCAGATACGAACGGTAAAGATTGCCGCTCAAACCAAGTTGTTCCGCTTTTTCGATTAAACGCGCCATAATTGCAAATTTATCCGCCGCGCCCGTAAAAATTTCTTCGTCAAGCAGATTGCGGAAAATTATTAAGCGTTGTAAATTCATTTAAAATCATCCTTTCTGATTGTAAATTTATCCAAAATTTCTCCGTTGACAGTTTGAGCCGTCAAATTTATTTCCGTCGCGTTAACGTTTAGCACGATAAAACTTTCTGGCTCTTCTTGCAAATTTTTATACGTCACGTCGTCAATCGTTGAATGAGGCTCCACATATTTTTGGTCGCCCGCTCGCCCGCATAAAATGTACGTCGTGCCCCGCGCAGATTTTTTACGCGCAAAAATTTTCCCGCGATTTCTGTAGGTGTGCAAATGCCCCGTGAATACCAAATCAATCTCCAGCTCGTCGAACAGCTCCAAAAATCTGTCGGCAATGTCGTTAAATTTATCCTGCGCGTAGTCGTAAATGTCCTTGTGCATTAAAACTATTTTCCAACGTCGATTTGTATTGGCGGCGTCGCGACGGAAAAAATATTCCTGCGCGGACTGCAATTTGGGCTTAAACTTGTCCAGCTCGACAAATTGCGTGTTTAAGATAAAAAAATGCGCCGCGCCATAATCAAACGAATAAAAATATCCGCCGAAATTTTTTGCGCCGTTGTTGGGGAGTATGAATTGATTTAGATAACCCGTCGGCAATGCGTTAAACCAATCGACGCCGTAACATTCGTGATTGCCCATGACGGGCGCAAAAATTTTTCCTGTTAAAAGTTTAGTCGCCGCCAAATGCCACGCTCGCCATTGATAATCCGCCTCGCCATTGTCTACCAAATCGCCTATAACTGTGACAAGTTCCGCGTCTGGAAAATTTTCTTGAGCCGTGTCTGCTGTTCGTTGCCAAATTTCATAGTTCTCGCATTGCGAATCCGCGAAGATTAACATTTGAAATTCTCCGTCGCCCGCCGTCCGCAAATCTTGCCAAGAAGTCGCACGCTCGCCCGAAACTATTCGGAACTTGTACAAACTCGCCGGCTTAAGATTTTCCAACTTGCACGAGCAAATAAAATCTTTTTGTTCAACTTCGGAAAAATGCGCCGTAGCCTCGCCGACAAGTTGCCACTCCACTTGAAAATTTTCTGCCGAATCCGATTGCCACATAATCATTCGCGACGACCTTGAATCTTTAGTGACGACTTGCCGCAAAAATTTTACGCTTGTCAACGGCTCGTAACCGTCTTGCGGCGTGTGAAGTTCGTCAAGTCGTGACGCCTCTGCTAACTTCGGAAAGTATGCTCCAAGCCCCAACGCAATTAAAATCTTTAGGAAAAATCTTCGGCTCATTCCAAACCTTCGGCAAGCCGCGCAGAATATTTATCAGGCAAGCGGCAAATTTTCCCACCGCTTGTAAAAACGTTTGTTGAAGTTCCTTCCGCCAAAATTTTCTCCTCGCCGCGTTTACGAATCACGTAATTAAATTTCATCTTCGCCTTAGTCAAAGCTTCAGCCGTCGTCACAATTTCCAACTCGTCATCAAACTTCGCGGGCGCATGAAATTTCGCGCCAATCTCGATAATCGGAAATAAAATCCCGTCGTTCATCATCTCGTTTAAATCAATTCCCAATGCACGCAAAAATTCTACGCGCCCCGTTTCAAACCAGCGGATATAATTCGAGTGGTGCACAATGCCAAACGTGTCCGTGTCGAAAAATTTCACGCGGTACAAAGTTTTAACAGTCATTTCAACGCCTCCTTAATAAAAATATACCATATTGCCACTAAATTTGCTACATCAATATTTTTTTAATATTGCAGGTAAAAGGCGATATATGAAGAATATTTTTTGAAACATATTACCCAGTTTTTTCTAATTGGCGTAAAAGAATGGCGGTGTAATGAATGAAACGCTTCTTGATTGCAGTGTTAATGTCTTTGTTTGTTTTCTCGACTGCTCATGCTAAAGTTGAAACTTACGAAGGTGTCGACGAATATTACGTTTTGGGAGCGGTGGAAGATGTAAATATGGCACGGGAACGCGCTCGCGAAAGAGCACTACGGGACGCCCGTGAAAAAGCCGGAGTTTATATCCATAACTTTTCAAAATACCGAAAGAATTGTATTTCCAACTAATTTTCTTAACACATTGAGCTTTTTCATATCAGACTTGCAAATTTTCAGATAATTTTTAATCGTTTCAGCCTCTATTGTGTGTATAAGTTTATGAATTGTAATCGTGACTAAAATCAAATTTAAGTATTCATCCGTGCCACCTTGTGACTTTGGTATTTTGTGGTGGCAATAAATTTCCGCTGTTGAAGTAAAACTTTCTCCTGTAACTGCACATTTTCCCTTCTGAACAGAGTATAGAGAAATGGGATTATCTGCGTATTCTATGCTTCTGCCGCATAATGGTTGCCTTATAAGCTTTGCTTTAAGTTCGTCAACTTGGTTGACTTCTGCATTACTATTTTTATTCTTCGGAATTTTGAACTTTACATAGCAGATAGGATAGATTGGCTCATTCGCTAAATATCTTAGCATTGCCGATTTGCCGTATCTGTTTTTTTCAGCCGAAGTAACTTTTCTTCCTTTCCTACTTCTTTCTTTAAGCCTGTTGGTTTTGCGTGATTCACATTGTCAAAAAATTCCTTGATGTCAAATTCGATGACATAATGCAATTTACTTAGTTGCATCCTCTGATATGTGTCGGATATTGCATTTTCTACTGAGCGATTTGGTCTGAATCCATAGCTATGTTTGCTGAATTGCGCTTCGCATATTGGTTCCAATACTTGCTCGAAACATTGCTGTATCAGTCTATCCCAAATGCCTCTTTTTGTGCCCGAAACTATGTATCTGAATTTCGCTGTGACTTCTTCAGGTGTTAGATTTCCAATGTCCGCTATGGTGAGTTTGTCGGTACCGGCAGAATTGCTCCATGTGTTGTTCTTAATGTTTCTGTATGCAAGCAAAATATTTTCTCTGCTAAGGACGAGCGGCATTAGATTAATGAAGTGTTTCCGCTTTTCGCCCGTTCATACAGATTGTTATAGATATTTTCTTCGGTCATAAGGCATCACCTCAGCGACACTTTTGGTCTTGCTCGAATCCTTATTCGTTTGAGTGATTGTTTGAAATTATCCAAGACTGGTGCCCATTGTTCAAGCTCCATTACAGAAACTTCACTGGTTCGAGCACTACTTTTCAGTGCCGATTCAACCGCTTATTTTTCTTCGTCGGCTTACTAACGTTCGGCACCTTTCCTTGTTCCGATAATTCTATCTTTGCATATAACCTTAGGTTTTTGCTCTAAGCCTGTGAGCTTGAGTGCGCCTTTAACGCATTATGGCATTTTATATTTCCCATTTTCACTTTGCCACACTTACGACGATTTAACGCCAACTGCATTTCTACAATTTACTAGTCTAGAGCCGTACTTTCGCAAATCTTTTGGTAGACCAAGTTTGAACAAATATAGTAAGGAAATGCTTATGTCGAACTCATTTTACCATTTACTGCTTGACAAAAAGGAAAGAAGAAATAATAGAGGTGTTGTTACCTGAGCCAAAGGCAACTCCGGGCTTAAATCCCTTGAAAGTCTCCAATGCAATAGTCTTCGAGAACATTTTGGAAGCAATAGTATCCGACACGGACAAAGCTCATTCAAATCGATTCGACATTTTGCAAAGTACATCAACGCGCCGCAGAAGCACTAAAAAAACATGGCAACCAGGCAATCGGCGTGTCCAGAGGCGGCAAAACCGTTCTTGGCAATAGAGCTTTTTCTTCTTCACAAATTCGCGATTTTATCCAATCTCAAGCTTTGAGAATTTCGTCTTGCTTGCTGTTATTTTGATTCAAGCCTAACGTTTATCAATACGCTTTAGAAGTATATTTTTATTCATTGACAGCGGGCGATTGTTGTTATATTCTTCAAAAAAAGGAGTGGAGAATTTTGATAAAAATAAAAGACTTGGAACTCAAGCTAGGCAAACGAGAAATTTTTTCTGGTTTCAACTTAGAAATTGCACACGGCGAAAAAGTCGGCATAATCGGCGGCGAGGGCGCAGGCAAATCGACCTTGCTGGACATTTTAGCTAATAGAATTTTGCCGACGGCGGGCGAGTTGAAAATTTCCGGTGAAGTCCTCTCCGTTAACGGCAGTGTCTACGCGGATTTTTCCGAACTGCGTATGGCGGAAATGTCAGCGATTGAAAAACTTAAGCGGGCATTGCACGGACTCAACGCCGACGAAATAATTTTGCTCCTCGACGAACCGACTAAAAACCTCGACGCGGACGGTATCGAATGGCTGATAAATTTCCTTCGCGAAAACGAAACTTTAACAACCGTCATCGCAAGTAGTGATAGATATTTTCTGCAAGAGACTTGTGCACGGACGATTCAACTTGGCAGTTCACCAGTTGAGCCGATAAGAATTGATTGCGCACCGCTTTTGCCAAAGACGCCTTCAGGTGAAGTGCCTATTGTCCTTGAGGCGAACGGCTTATTAAAAAATCGCGACGGCGAGCCGCTATTTAAAGACGTAAGCTTTACAATTCGGCAGGGACAAAAAATCGCGTTCGTCGGGAAAAATGATCTTGGAAAATCTAAACTTTTAAAGACTTTGGCAATAGCTTATCAAAAGCAAGACGAAACTGGCGGTTGCCTGCGCGGGAAAATAAATTTTACTCACGGCGTGAAAGTTTTTTATATGCCACGAGTTTATACGGGTGCGGCGGCTAGAGTTGAATTCGACAAGCTGGCGTTCGGCACGGCGAATTTTTTGTTGCTCGACAATCCGACTGCTTGCTTGGACTTACCGTCGATTGAGGAGCTGGAAAAAAGTTTAATTGACTTCCCCGGCACGATTATTTTTGTTGACGAAGACCGCGCCTTTATTCAAGCAATAGCCAATCGAATCATGGACATTACGCCGCAAGGCACAGTTGATAGGATTTCAAATTACGAAGACTTTTTAGCGAACGAAACAGTTAAATTGCAGATTAAGGACAAGTACAAGCTTTAAGGAGTTGATTTTAATGACAATGCGCGGAATTCGTGGAGCGATAACAGTCGACGAAAATTCTAAGGAAAAAATTTGGCAAGCAGCGCGGCTCCTCGTCACAAAAATTTTATCAATGAATAAATTGCACGCAGAAAATATCGGTGCGATGATTTTTTCGACGACGGAAGATTTAACTGCCGCTTTTCCTAGCTCTGCAGTAAGGCAAATGCCAGCTTTCCGATTAGTGCCGCTGTTCGATACGCGAGAACCCACAGTTGAAAATTCTTTGCCTCTTTGCATAAGAGTTTTAATTTTGGCGGACGTTGATAAAGCACAAAATCAAATTCAGCACGTGTATTTGGGCGGCGCGAAAAATTTGCGTCCTGATTTGGAATCGCTATAAACTTAAAGAAAATTATTAAAACATCTGTCGCACGATCTATCATCATTGCGGCAATTTTTTTTTTGTTTATAATAGCTGTGGAGGGAGATTTATGCACAACATTTTAGCAGAAGTATTGCGCGACACTACTATTTTGAACTCGGCTAAAAAATTTTCTAAGCGTGGAGAGTTTTTAATCTACGGATTGGCTGGTTCCCAAAAGATTTTGCCAGTCGCCGCCGCTTATGAATTAAATCCGCGCCCTATGATTATTTTGGTAAGTGATAGAGAAAAAATTTCCGCGTGGTACGACGATTTAACAGAATTTTTGCCTTATGTCGAAGTCGTGGAACTTCCAGAACTGGATTTAATTGATGTAAACGCTAGCACCGTCGGTATTGAGCGGCAAGCTAGGCGTTTGGAAATATTTTCAAGACTTCTGCGCGGCGAAAAAATAATTTTGCTAGCTACCGCCGCCGCCGCTGTTAAAAAAGATTTTTCAAGGCAAGACTTCTTAAAATCGCAACTGTCAATTAAAGTTGAACAGCATTTATCGCTTGAAAATTTCTTGCTAAAGCTTGACGAATTCGGCTACGAACGCTCCGATAAAGTCGATTCGATAGGAAAATTTAGCGTGCACGGCGGCATTGTCGATTTTTATCCGATTAATGAGCCGACGCCTTGTCGCGTAGAATTTTTCGGAGATGAAGTCGATTCTCTGCGCGAAATCGATATTAATACGCTCCGTACTAATAAAAAAATTCAATCCATTACCATTTTGCCGATAAAAAATTTTGTCAATACTACTGAACCATTTCTAACTTGCGCCGGCGAAAATGCTACAATTATTTTTGACGAACCCGCTAGAATTTTCGAGGCTATTCGCAATTTGACTGTCGAAACTCCGGAACTTAAGAAAAAAATTTTCTCGTTTAATGAACTCGTCCAACATTCCCGATTGAGTACGCTGATTTACTTAGAACTTATGATGAAAAATATTCGCGGCGTCGAACCAACGGAATCTATTGGCATTAACGCAACTAATGTTACCAGTTTTCAAGGGCAAACAAAATTTTTACTTGAGGAACTCGCACGCCTTAACGAAATCGGGCAAAAAATTTATATCGTCTTCTCCAGTCAATCTAAAATGCTCGGCTTGAAAAAACTTTTGGCGGAAAATGATTTGAGCGATGTTAATCTGCAACTCGGCAATTTAAGCGACGGTTTTACACTTCCTAATGCTAAAATTACCGTCCTTACAGAAAAAAATATATTCGGCGGGCAAATTCATCGGCGTAAAAAAATTTTTCAGGGCGCAGGCGATAGAATTAAACATTTTAACGAAATTAAGCCCGGTGATTACGTTGTGCACGTCGATAACGGCATTGGCAAATATTTAGGCGTCGAAACTCTGGAATTCAACGGTCAACGCAAAGATTTTCTACAAATTCAATACGGCGGCACCGATAAACTTTATATTCCCGTCGAGCAAGTTCAATATCTGCAAAAATATATTTCAGATGATAATTCTACGCCGAAATTGTCGCGTTTAGGTTCCGGAGAGTGGACTAAAGCTAAATCGAGAGCCGCCGCCGCCGTCGAAGACATTGCAGAAAAACTTTTGGAACTGTACGCACGCCGCGAAAATGCGCCTGGCTTCGCTTTTGACGTTGATGACGCCTCGCAACGCGAATTTGAAGACGCTTTTCCCTACGAAGAAACTGCCGACCAAATTAAAGCCGTCGAGGACGTAAAACGCGATATGGAACTACCAAAACCTATGGACAGATTAATTTGCGGCGATGTCGGCTTCGGAAAAACTGAAGTTGCAATCCGCGCCGCCTATAAAGCCGCAATGAACGGTAAACAATGCGCAGTTTTAGTTCCGACGACCGTTTTAGCTCAACAGCATTTTCAAACTTTTTCTGAACGATTTGCAGGCTTTTTGCCGACTGTTGATGTTATTTGCCGCTTCAGAACGCCTAAAGAACAGCGAATTACTCTCCAAAAAGTCCGCGCAGGGCAAGTTGATATTTTAATCGGCACGCATTCCATTTTATCCAGCAGAATTCAATTTAAAAATCTCGGATTGCTGATTATCGACGAAGAACAGAGATTCGGCGTCAAACAAAAAGAAAAAATTCGCGCAATGAGTATGGGCGTTGACGTTTTAACGCTGTCAGCGACGCCAATTCCGCGAACTTTGCATATGAGTTTAGTCGGGGCGCGTGATATGAGCCTGATTGAGACCGCGCCCGCTGAAAGATTCCCCGTTCAAACGTATATTATCGAGGACAGCGACGAAATTATTGCTGAAGCGATTCACAGAGAGATTTGGCGCGGCGGGCAAGTGTATTTTGTCTATAATCGTATTGAAACTATCGATTTAATGCGCGATAGGTTGGCAAAATTGGTGCCGGAGGCTAAAATTCAAATGGCGCACGGGCAAATGTCCAATGATTTTCTGGAAAATATTATGATGGACTTTTACGAGGGCGTTTTTAATGTGCTTTTGTCAACAACAATTATTGAGAGCGGGCTTGATGTGGCAAATGCGAACACAATTATAATTTACGACGCGAATAATTTCGGATTGGCGCAACTTTATCAAATGCGCGGGCGCGTTGGACGGTCAAGTCGCATGGCATTTGCGTATTTTGTTCACCGCGCAGATAGAATTTTGAGTGAGACGGCTGAAAAACGTTTACAAGCAATGCGGGAATTTGCGCAGTTGGGCGCGGGCTTTAAAATCGCAATGAGAGACTTACAAATACGCGGCGCAGGTAATTTATTAGGCGCACAACAGCACGGGCATATTGCGAGCGTCGGATTTGAAATGTATTGCCAACTTTTAGAAGATGCAGTCAAAAAATTGCAAAAAAAATCCCTTGAAAACGTCAACGAACTCAATCCGATAATAAATTTGCCAGTTGAGGCATTCCTAGAAAAAAACTACATAGAAAATTCTGGTGACAAGATAGAAATTTATCGCAGATTGGCAGTAATACGCGAGGAACGGGAAATAAAAGATTTGCGCGAGGAATTAACTGACAGATTCGGAAAAATTACAGAGCCGGTCGAAAATTTATTGCAAATTGCGTTGATAAGATTGGCGGCAAAAAATCTAGGCGTAATTTCTATCAAGGAAAAGGATTTGCGAGTCGAAATTTTATTCAGCGACTTAAAAAAATTGTCCGTGCAGGGAATTATCGATTTGTCGAAGATATTTAGACGTGATTTTAAGTTTGTAGAAAGTTCGCAACGGATTTTCTTGACGTTTAGGACTAAAAAGAACATGTTGAGCCGGATTTTAAATGTGCTACGTGCATTAGGCGGCTAAAAATAAAATGGCGAGGCTCCGAGCTGGAGTTTCGCCAAAAATTTTTTTTGCAAATGTTATCATTTAGAAATAAGCTTGCGAAGATTGCGAATATTGGTAGCAGTTTCAATTTTCTTGCGAAGATTTTCCATTTGTTGTCTCAAGTTGCCATTTTCCGCGTGAAGAGTTTCAATTTCTCTGCGAAGATTTTCATATTGGCATTTCAAGTTGTCATTTTCCGCGCAAAGAGATTCATTTTTATTGCGAATAGTTTCAAATTCCCTGCGAAGAGCTTCATTTTCCGATTTAAGCTCGATTCTTTCATTAAAAAACCCAACAAGACAATTCATAATGTCATTATCGTCGACTTTAGCGGTGACGGTAGCCTGAATAATCATTTCATTGCCGCCAGAATCTTTCATACCATAATTAATATTGGAGATTTCAAAAATTTGGTTGGTAATAGATAAAATCTCGTCGTCAGGAAAGGTTAAGTATCTATCTTTCAAGAACTCGTTGACATAATCGGCGATTTTCTGTTGGGCGTTCTGTTCAGCGAGATTTTTAGCGCGGATTTTGACCTCTTTAAGGGTATCGGAATCATTCATAAGAGATTCGGCGACGCCCTCATAAAATTTAATGGTGTCATAGGAATTATCGTCCTCATCGAGTAAATCATTAGCCAATTCTGAACTATTATCTTGATTCAAAAGTCATCACTCCTAAATTTTTGCAGACATTATATCCTTTTTACAATATTTTATCAACAATCGCGAGGTGTTTAAGCAGTTTCATTTGAGCGGGGCTTTATTTTTTTTTTGGAAGTGTGCTATAATTCGCGGCAGAAAATTTTTGGAGGTCGATAAATTGAAGTACATGACAGGCAAAGAAGTCGCTGAAGCGTTTTTAAAGTTTTTCGAGAGCAAAGGGCATTTAATTATGCCGAGTTTTTCGCTGATACCGGAAAATGACCCTACGCTTTTAATGATAGGCGCGGGAATGGCACCGCTTAAACCGTTTTTTACAGGGAAATTGAAGCCGCCGTGCCCGCGAGTGACGACAAATCAACGTTGCGTGCGGACGGGCGACATAGAAAACGTCGGACGAACTGCGCGGCACCATACAGCGTTTATGATGTTAGGAAATTTTTCGTTCGGCGATTATTTTAAAGCGGACGCAATTCCTTGGGCGTGGGAATTTTTAACGGAAGTTTGCGGATTGCCTAGAGAAAAACTTTGGGTATCGATTTATCCCAACGACGACGAGGCGGAGCAAATTTGGCTTAAACAATCGGGACTTAATCCGGCTCATATCGTGCGGCTTGAGGATAATTTTTGGGAGATTGGTCCCGGTCCGTGTGGTCCCGACAGCGAAATTTATATCGACTTAGGCGAGGAGCGCGGTTGCGGCAAAGAAACTTGCGCGCCTGGCTGCGATTGCGACAGGTTTTTAGAAATTTGGAACCTCGTCTTTACGCAATTTGACAAAACCGAGGACGGCGAATATAAACCGCTTGAACATAAAAATATTGATACGGGTTGCGGGCTTGAACGGCTTGCAAGCGTCCTTCAGCAGAAAAACTCCAACTTCGAGACGGATTTATTGTTCCCGATAATTGAATACGTCGAGAAAATTAGCGGGCTTAAATATGGCGACGACGCTAAAAAAGATATTTCCATGAAAGTTATCGCCGACCATGCGCGGTCTATGGCGTTTATGATAATGGATAAAATTTTGCCGTCGAACGAGGGACGCGGCTACGTTTTGCGCAGAATTTTAAGGCGTGCAATTCGTCATGGGCGCATGCTCGGAATTAAGGACGCCTTCCTTGAGGGCGCGATTGATTCCGTTGCGAAAATTTATTCCGATATTCCCGACTTTGAGGAGCTTGGAAAAAATATCGCTTACATTAAAAAAGTTGTGCGTCTTGAGGAAGATAGATTCGCAGCGACGTTGGCGCAGGGTATGGAAATTTTAAATTTGGAAATGTCGAAGGCTAAAGACGGAATTTTGAGCGGCGAAATTTGTTTTAAACTTTACGACACGTTCGGTTTCCCGTTTGAGTTGACGGAAGAAATTTTGCAGGAAAATAATCTTGCGCCCGATAAAGCCGGATTTGATAAGGCAATGGAGGCGCAACGTCAACGCGCTCGCGCTGCTCGTGCCGCCAATGAACGCCTTGATGTTCCCGACCTTTTGAACGTCGACACCGAACACCTTACCCGCGACGAAACTTGTACTAAGTCGAAAGTTTTTGTGCTGTGGAAGGACGGAAAAATTGTTGACGAACTTCACGACGGCGATTCAGCGGGAATTATTTTGGATTGCACGCCATTTTACGCGGAGGGCGGCGGGCAAGTCGGCGATGAAGGCTGGCTTTTTAGTGAACTCGGCAAAATTAAAGTTTCTAACGCGAAAAAATTGCCCGACGGAACGATTTATCACGAATCATACGTTGAAGAGGGACAAATTAAAGTTGGCGACGTTGTAGAAATAAAAATTGACTGCGATAAAAAACTTTCCTCTGCGCGGAACCACACGGCGACGCATTTATTGCAAGCGGCGTTAAAAAAAGTCGTCGGCAATCAAGTTAATCAAGCTGGCTCATTGGTTACGCCGGAAAGATTGCGCTTTGACTTCTCGAACTTTGAACCGGTAACACCTCAACAATTAGCTGACGTGGAAGAACTCGTTAACGAGGAGATTTTAAAGGCAGTTGACGTTGATATTAAACAAATGCCGATAGCCGAAGCAAAAAAATTGGGCGCAATGGCTCTGTTCGGCGAAAAATACGGCGAAATTGTCCGCGTGGTCAGCGTGAAAGATTTCAGTTGCGAATTATGCGGCGGCTCGCACGTTAAAAATATCGGGCAGATTGGCAGATTTAAAATCGTCAGCGAAGGCGGCATTGCGGCGGGCGTTCGGCGTATCGAAGCTGTTACCGGTCGTGCGGCAATTAAAGACGCCACTCATCAAGCCGAAATTTTGAATTTGGTCGCGGCGGCGTTGAAAGTACGTGCAGAGGATTTGCCCGCGCAGATTGAAAAAATTCTCGCCGAAGATAAAAATATGCGTAAACAGCTTGAGGAAGTCCAAAAGATTAAAGAGCGTGCAGAGGCTCAAAAACTTTTGGTCGGCGTGGAAGAAGTCGGCGCGTTGAAATATTTAAAAGGCGTCGTGCAAGCTAAAACTCCAGACGACCTGCGCGGCATGGCAGATTTTCTTATCGACAAACTCGACGGCGGCGTAATTGTTCTTGCGGCAGTTAATGACGGAAAAGTTTCGCTGGTTGTTAAGGCGGATAAAAAAGCATTAGCGGCTGGCGTTCACGCAGGAAAGATTGTTAAAGAAATTTCCAAGATTGTTGGCGGGGGCGGCGGCGGTCGTCCCGATATGGCTCAAGCGGGCGGCAAAAATCCCGACGGTATTCCGAAAATGTTTGAATCGGCTAAAAATATTCTTGAAAATCTCGGCAAATAATTTTCTAAAGGCAAAAAAAATCCTCGTCACTTATTTAGAGCGGCGAGGATAATTTTTTTATTTAATGGCGTTCAATCTGTCGGCAATAGTTTGCGCGTCTTCGTCACCTTCAAGCGGCGCGATAATCGGCTGATTGCCCAGCATAACAGTTCCATTTTGAACGGTAGCCGCATATGTATTTTGTCCACTGTGATAAGCCGACGCCAAATTTCCAAGTACAAAATATGAACGTTCAGCGGCGGACATATCCGACGACGCGGCAACTTTTATAAAAGTTTTATTGTTAACGGTTATGACGGCATTTTTAGCTGTAACGTGGTTTCTGCTGTACTCGTAAAGTTTTTTAACGTAAGCGTCGCGGCGTTTTGCGCTGTCGGGGTGGTCGGAGGGATTGAAAAATGCCATTGCGCCCGATTGTTTACTGCCAATTTCCATATCAACGAATCTTTGCATGACAGCCGCGCAGGCTCCAGGATTATAATTTGTGTGCGTCATATATTCAAAGCCCAAAAGGTCGGCTTCGGTCTCGTGTTTTCTGTCGCCGTGAGCAACCGAATGATTGAGCGCAACTTGAGTGATTATCGAAGTCAACGCGCCGCCGCCAACACTCGCGCCTATTGCCGTACCTGCAATCTGAGCAGTCACAGCTTTTTGGAGATGTTTTTTATTGCCCTTAGCAACATGATTTCTTTGTCCGTGTCCCATTTCGTGCCCGACGATAGCGGCAATCTCGTCCTCGTTAGTAATTTTCTTAAACGTGCCGGCGTTAACCATCATGACATGTCCCATTGAGCAAGCGGCGTTGATTGTATTCTGATTCGATACAAAGTAAAGATAAGGCTTGCTATTAATGGTCGGGTCAATCGCGGCGACGCCCTTCGTTAAATTCGCCATAACCCTATCGAGTTGAGCGTTATAATTTGGGTCGTTGTTAACGCCGTATTTTTGGCGGAAGCTGTCGTAAAGTTCTTGGCGTCCCTCTTCGGTCGTGTCGTAGTATTTAATTTTTTGATTAAGTTGCGCGTTAAGTTGAGAGGCTTGCACGCCTATTGCAATTCCCGTGCCGATAAGGTCAATCGCACTTGCCGCCTCAACTGTGGCGGGAGTACCGAACGTTAGCGAAATACTTAACGCCGCCGCCGTTACAGTCGCTAAAAATTTTTTCTTTAAGCTCATGATTATTTTCCTCCTTGAACAAAAATTTTCCACATGATAGCAAAAAAATTTCCCGCGTGCAAAAATTTTTTTCGCGTCTTGAATATCTGAAATTAATCTGGTAATATACACGCAAGCAATTCAAATTTAGGAGGGAAAGTTTATGGCGAGACCTTGGGCGCGAGCACCGTCTCACGAATAGAAATTTTAATTTGCAAAGGATAAAACCGTCTGATATAATCAGCGGCGTCAAAATTTAAGGAGAGTTGCACAATGATGAAATTGGAAAAGAAACAAGTTAGGTTCGTTAGCATTTTAATTGCGGTGATTTTTATCGGCTCTGTAGTCGCGTTGGCTTTGACACAAACCGGAAATATCGCGTCGGCGGCAAGTTCGTCAAGCGTCGGAACTATAGATTATCAACAAGTTATGGCGGCGCACCCCGATGTACAAAATCTGCAGGGGCAAATGGAAACTGCGATTGCTGACATAAAAAAGGAATTCGACGAAAAATCCCAGGGCATGAACGACCAGGAAAAAGCGGATTATTATCGTCAATGTCAAGAACGGCTCGCGCAGAAACAACAGGAACTATTAGACCCGATTAGAAACGCAGTAGACGCCGCAATTAAAAAAGTCGCTGATAAAAAGGGCTTAGCGGTTGTTATCGACAAGATGGCAGTCATTTACGGCGGACAGGATATAACTGCGGAAGTCATCACGGAACTCGGCAAAAAATAATTAGTGGTTAATGATTAGTGGTTAGTGGTTAGTAGAAATTTCTAATCGCTAACCACTTTTCAATAATCACATTTGGAGGCGGTAGCGGTGAATTATAGGGCGTTAGCGGCGGCAATCGCGGCGATAATCGGCGGCGTCGGTCTTTACGTTTATAACACGCCCGAACCCGCACAACCCGTCGAAACCAAAATCGAAAAGCCTGCGCCAAAAGAGGCAGAGGGCTTCGGAATAATTGACATAGAAAAAATTCAAGCGGCGCACCCCGACGGCGAATATCTTAACGAGTTGAGAGCAAAAGAATTGCGCTTGCGTTTGGAACTCAACGAGGCAATGAAAATCGTTGCACTTCCAAAACCTCAGCCGCCCGAAACTAATAAAGAAGTCTTCGACGCGGCGACGTGGCAGAAGAATGCGCAGATTATAATAAGTCAGCTTGCCGAACTCGAAAGTCGCAGAAAATTGGCAGCGGAAGAATATCGCAAAAAATCCGAGCCACAATACATTGAAGAGCGCAATAAAATCCGCGATGAGTTCATGAACGAACAGTTAAATATTCAGCTGAAACTGCAGAACGCCGATAATTTGCAGTTGACGCAAGAGCAGATTGACGAACTTCAACAGCAACTTGAGAAGGTTGAATTTGAACGAAATAATTCGCAGAAGGTGTTGCTTGAAAAGTGGATGGCGGAAATAAAAAAATACGCGGAAGATTCCGTTGCTGAAGACGAAGTACAACTTAAGGCTGAATATGAAAAATTGCGTGCAGAAGTCGAAGCTCAATCGCAACAAAAAGAGGACGACGTTACAGCGCGAAATAAAAAAGTTATGGAAGATTCACTGCGGGAAATGGAAAATCGGCAAATTCGGCGGCGTGAACTTTTAACCGAATTGACCGATGTAAGCAGGGAACGTTCCGAGCTTGAGAAAAAAATTTTAGATTCGATTGTAGACAAGGCGACGATGTTGGCGGCAGTTTATCGGCTGGAAATGGTTTTCGTAAAGCGCAGTCCCGATAACGACGATAAAATATTGTCGCGCCATATCGAATGGAATTTTGAGTTCAAGCCGCCCGAAAAAGTCGGAGCTGTGATTTTCACCGGTAAAAAGGCTCGCGACTTGACTGACGACTTGATTAAGGAAATGAATCGACTTTGACTGGAGTGATTTATAAATGAATGTTGTAAAAAAATTGGCGGCGGTAGCGTTGCTGGCGTCGTCATTGCTTATAACGGGTTGCGGCGAAAGTCAAATGGGAGCCGTAGACGTGGAAAAAGTTATGGCAGAGGCTCCACGTGTTAAAACGCTAATGGAAGAGGCTCAAAGCAAAGTCACTGAGGCACAACAGAAATTTGAACAGGATACCGCCAGTAATCCCAACATGACAGAGGAAGAAGCTTTAAAAGTGCAAATGGAATTTCAGCGCAAATTGGAGAGCATAAATCAAGCTTATGCCGCGCAGATAAAAAGTCGTATGGACGTTGTAATTGAGGAAGTTGCGCGGGAGAAAAATATCGACGTGGTAGTAAATAATTCGTCGGAGCAAAAAATTTTGTTCAAAGGCGGAATTGATATAACCGCCGACGTTATCAAGAAAATGCAATAAGCGGGCGATACTATGGAAAAATTTTTATACGAGATAGCCGAGCTGATTGGCGGCACGCTCGCTGGTGACGGCTCAATTAAAATCAGCGGGCTAGCAAATATAACAATGGCACGGACAGGCGATTTAATTTTTGCTGTACCGCCACATCTCGACGAGGCTAAAGCCTGCGCGGCGTCGGCAGTTTTAATTCCGCTAGATGAAGAAGATTTTCCAAAACCTGCCATTAAAGTTCAAGACCCGCGAGCAGCTTTTGCGACGTTGTTGGAACTGTTTACGCCAAAACTTGAAATTCCCGTCGGAATAAGTCCAAAGGCTCATATCGGCAAGAACGTAAAAATTTCTGACAGCGCGGCGATTATGCCTTTTGCGGTTGTGGACGACGGCGCGGAGATTAAAAGCGGCGCGATTATTTATCCGCATGTTTATATCGGGCAACACGCGACGATTGGCGAAGATACCGTAATTTATTCAAGCGCGACCGTTCGCGAGTTTTGTAAAATTGGCAAGCGTTGTGTGATTCACAGTTCGGCGGTTATCGGTTCGGACGGTTTCGGCTTTACGACGGCTGACGGCATTCATAAGAAAGTTCCGCAGATTGGCAACGTGATTATCGAAGACGACGTAGAAATTGGCGCACATGTCGGAATTGACCGGGCGGCTATGGGTTCAACGATTATTGGGCACGGCACCAAGATTGATAATCTCGTCCACATTGCTCACAACTGCAAAATCGGCGCGAATTGTTTAATCGTTGCGCAAACTGGAATCAGCGGTTCGACGACGGTTGGCGACAATGTAACTTTTGGCGGGCAAGTCGGCACGGTTGGACATATCACAATCGGCGGCAATTCGGTTTATGCGGCGCGTTCTGGCATTTCCAAAAATATGCCGGAGGGATTTTTCGGCGCAGGCTTCCCGATTCAATCGCATAGTGATTGGCTTCGTTATCAAGCGGCGTTAAAGCGGGTTCCTGAACTTTTGGAAAGAATTCATCGCCTTGAATACGAAATTGAAATGATTAAGGAAGGCTACGCATAAATTTAACCGATATTTAACTAAACCTTAACGAGAAAATAATTTTGGCTGATTAAACTATAAAAAATTTTTGTGCAAAGGAGGTTAATGACATGAAAAAATTTTTAATTGCTGTCGCGACAACTCTGTTTATTTTCGGCGGGCAAGCTCAAGCCGCTCCCGTTGACGATTTGAACGCAAAACTTGATACACAAGACATAAAAAAGCATGGCAAATGGGCGCATTTCAGAGACAAATATTTACTTGACCGTGAAACCGAAAATGAACGTCGCGACCGCAAGGAATGGGAACGTAAGCACCGCGACGATTACAGGTACAATCCTCCTAAACGTCGCTATGATGACCGTTATGATGATCGTTATTATCCGCCTACGCCTCCGCCGTATTATCGCGATGGCAGACGTTATTATCCGCCGCCAACACCAACGCCTCCGCCGAATTATCGTAATGGCGAGCGTTATTATCCGCCACTTCCACCGAATCGTTATCGCTAAAAACTTTAATCATAATAAAAATTCCTTCGTTACGGCGAGGGATTTTTTTTGCAGGAAATTCGCAACGTTAACAGAATAATTTGCAACGGAGGTTGATAAAAATGAATGTCTTACTTGTAACGTCGGCGAAAAATTTGGCAGGAAAGTTTGCCGCCTTGAATCCCGAACTTGAATATGCCGCGATTGTCGTTGATGATGTCGAAACCGCGAAAAAAACTTTGGCGCAAATTGGTTTGTCGAAATTTTTTGTTTGTCCTATGACAGAGCTTATAAAGTGCGTTGAATATCTTTGGTACGATTATATTCTCTGCGTACAAGACTATTTTTTTGACAGTCAAATAAACAACTTAAATGGCTTACCAAAGGAAAAAATAATTGCCTTTGCTACGTTGCCGAACGAAGGAAATTGGGAAACGGAACGTCACTTGAGATACTATCGAGAGCACGTGCAAGATTTTGAAATGTTTGCTACTGGAATAAGTCACACTGAGGCTGGAATAGACGTCAACTATCTTAAATATAAGGCGTTTAATTTTGCAACGTCCAGTCAAGACTTATACTATAGCTTTCAGATCGCAAAACATGTCGTTCTATACGGGGGGGGCATAGAACGATTCGCTATGCTCTTATCGGACTCACGCCGTATTCTTTTCATTTCGACCTCTCTCTTGCATTCACTCTTAAAAGCCGCTTATTGCCTTATGTTATTGCTTTTAATGATTTGCATAATTTTCCAGTCCCTGTCGAGATTTACAAAAAATTTCTCCGCGAAGAATGGTTAACAAAGAAACCTTCGATTCAGAATGTAAATATTAACGGTTACAAAATACAGAGAATCATAGCTCAAGAAACTATTAAAAATGGTGTACCCAATACGTGGTGGTCGTATCGCCCTAAAACGCGTGAAGAGAATGTAAAAATCCTTGACGATTATCTTACACTGTGTGAAGAAAATAATATTCGTCCCATAATGTTTTGTGTACGTACAAGCGATAAATATATGAAAAATTTTAATAAGCAATTACTTGCAGAATTTTATAATCTGATTGAGCAGGCGTGTCAGAAACATCCAAGTGCGAGTTTTGTCGACGGCTGGAAATGGAACGGCGTGACTTATGATGATTTTTACGATTTTGAACATTTGAATATTAATGGCGCGAAGAAATTCAGCACGTATTTGAACGAGTTTATTGAGCAACTTGACAAACAAAGAGGCTGATAAAAAATGAATGTTTTACTTGTAACGTCGGCGAAAAATTTGGCGGAAAAGTTTGCCGCCTTGAATCCCGAACTTGAATATGCCGCGATTGTCGTTGATGATGTCGAAGCCGCGAAAAAAACTTTGGCGCAAGTCGGTCTGTCGAAATTTTTTGTTTGTCCTATGACAGAGCTTATAAAGTGCGTTGAATATCTTTGGTACGATTATATTCTCTGCGTGCAAGATCATTTTTATGACAGTCAAATAAACAAATTAAATGGCTTACCGAAGGAAAAAATAATTGCTTTTGCTACGTTGCCGAACGAAGGAAATTGGGAAACGGAACGTCACTTGAGATACTATCGAGAGCACGTGCAAGATTTTGAAATGTTTGCTACTGGAACAAGTCCAACTGAGGCTGGAATAGACGTTAAATGTTTCAAATATAAGGCGTTTAATTTTGCAACGTCCAGCCAAGATCTATACTATAACTTTCAGATTGCAAAACATGTCATTCTATACGGGGGGGGCATAGAACGATTCGCTATGCTCTTATCGGACTCGTACCTTATATCTTCCATCATGACCTTTCTCAGGTATTCTTTTTTCAATCTCGCCTATTGCCTTATGTCATTGCTTTTAATGATTTACATAACTTTCATGCCCCTGTTGAGATTTACAAAAAATTTCTCCGCGAAGAATGGTTAACAAAGAAACCTTCGATTCAGAATGTAAATATTAACGGTTATAAAACACAAAGAATCATAGCACAAGAAACTATTAAAAATGGTTGGACCAATACTGGAAGTATGTCTCATCCTAAGACGCGCGACGAGAATGTAAAAATTCTTGATGATTATCTCACAATGTGTGAAGAAAATAATATTCGCCCCGTAATGTTTCGTGTACGTAATAGTGATAAATACATTAAAAATTTTAATAAGCAATTGCTTGAGGAATTTGATACTATAGTTAAGCAGGCGTGTCAGAAACATCCAAGTGCGAGTTTTGTTGATGGCTGGAAATGGGACGATGTGACTTACGATGATTTTTATGACCATGCACACTTGAATATTAACGGTGCGACTAAGTTTAGCACGTATTTAAACGATTTTATTGAACAGCTTGACAAACAAGGAGGCTGATATTCAATCGAGTATAGATTTTTAAAATTGTTGAGCGCGGTGATTTGTCTTTTGCCGTTAAAGTTTTGTTTGGCATTTGGGCGCGGGCTGGCGAGTTTAATTTGGATTTTTTTACCAAAGAAACGTAAACGGCTCGCAACGGAAAATATTCGTCGATGTTTGAACGTTACACAGGACGAGGCTGAACGCATTGCCCGCGAAAGTACTATTCAATTCGGCACGATTTTCATTGAGGTTTTGTCCTTCCCTAAGCTCAAAAAAAATATGGCTCGTCACGTTAAAGTTATCGGGCTGGAACATTTGACGAGCTATAAAAATTCTTCGGAGCGCGGCGCGGTGATTATGACTTGCCACAGCGACAACTGGGAACTTATGGGCGGAGCTTTCGCGCAAAATGGCATTCCGCTTGTTGGCGTCGCTAAGAAACAAAAATCAGAGGACGCGGACAAATTTATCAACGAATACCGCACACTAATTGGCATGCATATAACTTATCGGAGCGGCGTCCGTGAAATGTACAAAATGCTTGACGAAGGACATTTTATCGGGCTGATTATGGATCAAGACGTCGGGCGCACAGACGGCGTCGTCGTGAAATTTTTTAATCAAGCAACTAATTTTGTGACGGGTGCGGCAAGTATGTCGCGTTTTAGAAAAGTTCCGATTTTCCCCGCGTTTATGCATAAGAATTCAGACGGTACACACACGTTAGAAATTTTCCCGCCGCTTCAAGTCGAAAAAACTTCAGATAAGCACGCCGATATAAAATTGATGACACAACGATTAGCGACGCTAATTGAAGAACACATAAAAAAATATCCCGATGAATGGTTTTGGTTGCACGACCGCTGGAAATCTATGCGCGTCGAATTTGAGCCAGAGGAGGTTGCAGAGTTTGAAAAAAGCTTGGGCATTAATAATTCTAGTGCTGATGATTTTGCCCGCGCAGGTTCAAGCGATTGATTTTCCAGTTACTTCGCCATTTGGCTGGCGGCTTCATCCCATTTCGGGCGAATGGAAATTTCACGCAGGCGTTGATCTCGGTTACGAATACGGCGCATATATTGGTTCGCTATTCGACGGACAAATTATTATCGCGGACAATCTCGACGACGGTTACGGCAATCAAGTTTTAGTTTATCACCCTGCCATTGACGCTTACACGCGCTACGCTCACTGCTCTACACTTCACGTCGCGACCGGGCAAGTTGTAACTGCTGGGCAGATTATCGCGCAGGTCGGCAGTACGGGCTATTCAACTGGACCGCATCTTCACCTTGAATATATTATTAATGTTAACGGCGTCTATCAATATGCTGACCCGCTAAGTTTATGGCGTTAATTTAGTAGAAAAAAATCCCGCCGATTCGTTCGACGGGATAAAATTTTTGTCCGCGCAGATTTTATCTTTTGACAAACTTGTTACCGCTGATTTTATAAGTGTCGTCGTTAATGTGGAAAGTCGTCGCCGTAAAGTTTTTCAGCGCGATTGAGCCGCTGTCGAATTTCAACGTGACGGCTTTATTTTTGTAAGAAGGCGTGAAGTCGAGACTATCAAGCGTGAGAGTATCATTGTCATCAAAGCCGAAGATAACGTCTTTGCCGTCGCCTTGAGCATAGATAAAAGTATCCGCGCCCGCATCGCCCCAGAGTGAATCATTGCCTTTGCCGCCCCAAAGCGTGTCGATACCTGCGCCGCCGTAAAGTTTATCATTGCCAGCGTTGCCAGCGAGTGAATCATTGCCCTTGCCGCCGTAAATTATATCGTTCTTGGAGCCGCCAACTATTGTATTGTCAAGTTTATTGCCGGTGATTTTAACAGCTGTAGTTCTATCCGAAGCGTCGACGCCTTGAATTGACGAGCCGATTGTTACGGGGGATTTGGTTTTGTTTGTAACTGTTAAAATCTTTTCGGCGTCCGAATATTTTTTTGTAGTTGTTGCGCCGGTGCCGTCAATGACAGTAATTTTTTTGTCCTTGCCTTTCGTTATGGTGATTAAGCCGGATCTGTCAGCCTCCAAAATTAAATCGGAGCCGCTAATTGAAGCACCTGTTATACCGCCGTCAATAATTTTAATTTTGTCTTTACCCGCTGTGTAATCGGTGATAGTGTCCTTGCCCGACTCTTTACCGAAAATAAAGATGTCCGAGCCGTCGCCGCCAGTGAGTGTGTCGTTTCCGGTGCCGCCGTTAATCGAGTCGTTGCCCGCCTCGCCTTTAATTAGGTCGTTGCCTGCCTCGCCGAATAGAATATCATTGCCCTTGCCGCCGTTAAGCTTATCATTGCCTGCGTTTGCAAAGATTGTATCGTTGCCAGCACCAGCCGCGATAGAGTTTGCATTTTTATTGCCGGAAATCATTAGCCCTTTGCTAAAAGATTTGGCGTTGACAGTCTTAACTTTGGACGAATAATCAGCAAGGTCAAGTTCATTGCCGATATATTTTTTCGAGACCGTGAGGAGATTATTTTTAACCGTGACATTTTTATCATTGAAAGAAGTATTTATCGCGGCTTTACTCCCTGAACCGCCCGAAGAATAATGCTCGGCACTTTGTTTAGCGAGATAGCGCAGGAACATAAAGCCGCTTGCATACTCATATCTTCCGCTTGTACCGGGAACTAAGCTAAGAGCTTCTTGCAATGCCTTACTATCCTTAGACAGATAATCAATAACGTTGCCGCGTTCGTCGTCGATACCGTGAACTAATTCCGCTGTACCTTCTGTAATAAACTGTGGCAAGTCGCCAAAATTAGTTATCTTAGACATCATTATTGCGTGTGTAAGTTCATGAGCTACTGTTCTGTCCAGATAGCCTTGACCGTTGGGACTTTCGCCGTTAACGTCCGTGCTTGCGAAGTTGTAGTAGTAGACTTTGTTTATCCCCAATACCCGCGTGTAGCGACCGTTTATGTATTTCGGCCAACCAGTATACGCCAAATAGCCGCCATTATAATCTTCCTCAAATACGACGGTAATTTCTTTAACAGGCGCGTCGCTGTCGAGGAAGCTGTACTCGTAAGATTCTTTGACGAGGTTTTGACCTTCTTCACCCCACCAAGTTTTCAAGGCTTGCCAAATATAAAGTTCGTCGCTGGATAAATTAGTTTTAGAGAGGCGGAACGTTAAGCCGTTAGCAGTCGTGAACGATGTCGAATAGAAATTCGTATCTAGGCTACCGTTTTCGGGGACGACACTTTCCGCCGTCTTAACTTTGGAGCCACCCGCGTCCGAACCGGTGATTGCGCCAGTGTCTTTGTTGCTTAAATTTATTCCGCATTTTGCGAGGAATTCAGCCGAACCTAAATTCTTGCAGTCAGCGACCATTTGATTTATTAGCGTTGACAAGTCGGGGAAGTAACCATTGGAAGCGTAATTTACTGCTTTATCGAGAGCCACTTTACCCGAATCGTTCTTGTTGGCATTAAGCGAGTACATAAATCTTTTGATAACTTCTTGTTGAGTTGTCTCTGATGAGGGGGCAGGGGTATCCGAATAAATATTTATCGTCTTGCCCTTCGCGCCAATCAAAGTCATGACCTCAGAGCCGTCAACTTTAACTATAACATTTTGACCGCTGTTAGTCGTTGAAGCACTGCCGCCGCTTATCGTGATTGAATCGCTGGAGTTAAAGCCGTAAATCGTATCTTTGCCGTCGCCTTTTGTATATTGATAAAAATGGCTTTCAGTGCTTGCGCCGTAAATGGTATCGTCGCCAGTGCCGCCCTGTACAGTCAATTCGCCGCCGCTCAAGCTAATTAAATCGGCTCCTGCGCCGCCGTTGACGGAATGTTGACCGCCGCCCGCATAAATCGAGTCGTTGCCGTCGCCGCCGTCGATTGTGTTGTAGTAATACGTCGTGAGACTGATTAAATCATTGTCACCGTCGCCAGCGATATTTGATTTCCAATGGTTGCCGATTATCGTATCTTTGCCCGCACCGCCCTTAATCGTCGCGTAGTTGTTGTTACCGTAAATCGAATCAGCACCGTTGCCGCCGTCGATATAAATATTATCAGCATAAGCGTCGTTAATGGTATCGTCACCGTCGCCGCCAGCAAGCGTTATATCTTTACCGCCGTCATTATAAATCGTGTCGTTGCCTGCCCCCGCGTTAATTTCGACGTTATTTCCGTAACTGTTTGAAATAGTATCCGCCGCGTTCGTGCCGCCTATCACTGTATTTGATGCGGTATTTTTGATATTTTTGCCGCCTGGTAAAGACTCAATGCCGCCGCTTATATTTATCTTCTGCGAGCTTGCGTTATTCAAAGTTATGGAGCCGCCGCTATTCAATTTAATTACGACGTTGGAGCCGTTCGTTGTCTTTGTATAAACTTCCTTGCCGCCGATTGCAATAGTGTCACCCGTCTTGTAATTATAAATTTGGTCGTTGCCGTCGCCCTTGTTGAATTCATAAACGATATTTCCCGCGCTCGTGCCGTAAATTGTATCATCGCCCGACTTGCCTTTAATCGTCGCGCCATAATCAACACCCGAATCAAGGTAAGCACCGAGACTAATTTGGTCATTACCTGAGCCGCCGTCAATTACGCCGCCATAAGCCATGATCGTATCTTTACCCGCGCCGCCGTTTATCGTGGTGATATAAGCATAACTATTTTCAACGACGATTGAGTCATTGCCGTCGCCGCCGTTCATGGTAACGTAGTTAGCGGAGTTGTAAATTTTATCATCGCCGCTGTTGCCGTTCATCGATACGTTATTATAATTTGAATTTCTTAACGTGTCGGAGCCGCTTCCGCCGTTGAGCGTAACATTATTTGCCGCCGTATTCGAAAGTGAATCATTATTTGCGCCGCCATTTATTACGACATTTCCGCCGCTGTTTTCGACAATATCCTTGCCGCCCGCCGCGTTAACTGTTACATTGGAGCCAGTGACGGAAATACTATCATTATATTTTGTGCCGCTTACCATTGTATTATTTGCGGAAATCGTGACATTGAGTGCGCCGCCGTCAAGTACGCCGTGAATATTTGGTGACGATAAACTTTCCGCGCCGCTCAAAGTTATTTTATTTTGCCCGACCGTGATAATAATATCGTTGCCATCAGTTTTTTTAGAGTAAACGCCTTTTCCGTCGCCGATTTGCAACGTGTCCTTATCCGTAAATCCCAGAATGGAATCATTGCCGCTACCAATCTCGTACAAATAAAGTACGCCGTTTTCATTGTAACTTCTAATGGTATCGTCGCCCGCGCCGCTGTTCACGGTATTTTTTGTGGCGTTGGTGTAGATGTGGATATAATCGTTATCCGCGCCTGTATTGATTGAAACTCTTTGACCGCCCGTGTAAACTGAATCATTGCCCGCGCCCGAATTAATCGTATGATCTTCTGCGTTGGTGTAGAGGTAAATATAATCATCGCCGCTACCTGTAACGATTGAAACGACTTTGCCGCCGCTCTCAACTGTATCTTTACCGTCGCCAGTATCAATCGTATGATTTTCGGCGTCGCTGTAAAGGTTAACGGAATCATTGCCGGAACCCGTGATGATTGAAACGACTTTGCCGCCGCTGTCGATTGTGTCTGCGCCGTCGCCCGTATTAATCGTGTGCCGTTCGGCATTGGAGTAGAGGTAGACGAAATCATTGGCAACGCCCGTTACGATTGAAGCGGTTTTAGCGGCAGTCTCAATAGTATTTTTGCCGTTACCCGTCAAAACAGTAGCGTTATATGCGTCGGCGTAAAGGTGCACGAAATTATTATCCGCGCCTCCGTTAATGGACATTCCGTCGCCGTAGCTGTAAATGGTATCGTTGCCGCCCGCTGTGTTCAATGTAACGTTATTGCCCGAATTGTTAATGGAATCAACGCCCGCGCTACCAGTTATTACGGTATTTGAATTATTATTATCGACAATGTTAATGTCGCTGACAATGTTGACATTATCGAGGCTTGTCGCACCTTCCAAAATTATTTTGCCGTCGCCAACGGTAACGAGAATATCCGAGCCGCTCTTTTCTGTCGAAAAAGTTGCGCCCGAAATCGTAAGTGTCGACGTAGCATTAAAACCTGTGATAGTATCGTTGCCGTCACCAATCGCGTATTTGAACAAAACATTTTCGCCCGCGTTATGTATTGAGTCGTTGCCTTCGCCGCCCGTGATTGTGACGTTTTGAGCACTACCGTTGTATTGATAATTTTTAATAATGTCATTGCCCGCGCCGCCGTCTACCGTGACAGAACTTCCCCAGTTGAGAATATCATCGTCGTTATCGCCGCCGTTAATACTAACGTTATCTCCAGTGTCATAGTAATTGCTATTTTCAATGGTATCTTTACCTGCGCCACTGTTTATCGTGACAAAATCATTCCAGTTGGAAATTCTATCGTCACCGTTGCCGCCTTCAAGGTTGCTGTAAGAACCGACATTGCGTATAGTGTCGTTGCCGTTGCCGCCGAGAACCGTGACATTTTCATTTGACCAATCCCAGTTAAGCAGATAATCTGCGTCCTCGCCGCCGTCGATTGAAACGGTGGAAACATAATTCTCAACGGTATCGTTGCCACCGCTCGCGGCTATTGTGACATTCGTGCCGTAATTATAAATTGCATCGCCACTACTTGAGCCGCTAACCAAACTGTTGGGATTATAATTTGTAAGCTCGTAAAAGCGTTGCAAATCGAAGATAAACCTATTCACAAAATCGCCTCCTCCGACAAAACACAATAAACATTTCCTATTGCTACGAATTATATAAATTTTTAGAAGCTGTGCAATATTCTACGCGAAAAAATTTTATTCCGCTTGACGAAAATTTTTAACTATGCTAATATGCGTTGCAGTGATTCGGCGCCTTCGTCAAGTGGTTAAGACACCGCCCTCTCACGGCGGGTTCAAGGGTTCGAATCCCTTAGGCGTCACCATAAAGAAATTAACAAGGGCGTTGCGTGCGGCAGCGTCCTTTTCCGTTCAAGGGGGGATTAACTTGACAGAACAAGAAATTAGTTCGGCAATGGCGCAGGCAGTCAACGAGGTTCGCGAAAAAAATCCAATGGCACCGTCGATAACAAACACAGTAACGCAAGATTTTGTAGCGAATGCACAGTTGGCGGTAGGCGGCTCGGCGGCAATGCTCTATTTGGCGGACGAATGCGAATCAATCGTCAAAATCGCGCCGGCATTTTACATCAACATGGGCACGGCAATGCCTTTCTACGCGGAGACACTGCCTAAGACGGCAAAAGCT
Source organism: Selenomonadaceae bacterium (assembly GCA_017428215.1). Lineage (GTDB taxonomy): Bacteria > Bacillota > Negativicutes > Selenomonadales > Selenomonadaceae > Quinella. The sequence continues at coordinate 76,159 of JAFRRH010000031.1, read as the reverse complement.
CTGCAAGCGAATCAAACGCCGTGGGTACTTGACCCTGTTGGAATAGGCTTGTCGAGTTTGCGCACGGACATTTTAAAGCAGTTTAAAGAATTCAAGCCAACGATAATTCGCGGCAATGCCTCCGAGATAATCGCACTGGCTAAACTGTGGAGCTTAATTGAGGATACGGGCGGACAAGTTCGCGGCGTCGATTCGACGGAAAAAGTCTCTTCAGCTAAAGCGGCGGCTCTTGCGTTGGCAAAATTTACGGGCGGCGCGGTTGCGGTTTCTGGCGAGGAAGATTTAGTTACTGACGGCAAGGAAGAAATTATCTGCGCGGGCGGTTCGGTGCTGTTTACGAAAATTACGGGAAGCGGTTGTGCATTGGGCGGCGTTATGGCAATTTATTTGACGGTGGCAAGTCCGTTTATCGCGGCGTTAACGGCGACGACAATGTTTAACTTAGCGGGAACAAAGGCGGCGGCAACGTTCTCGGCTCCTGCAAGCTTTAAAGTAAATTTCTTGGACAATTTATATCAGCTGACATCAGACGAGGTTGCAAATAATTTCCGTGTAGTCGGTTCATTCGAGAAACTTTTTGACGGCTTATTTACGGAGGGATTAAAATGAATACGTTGGTTGCAGTGTCGATTGCGCCCGTCGGTGTCGGCGAGGAGCTTAGTAAACACGTTGCCGAAGTCGTGAAAGTTATTCGCAAGTCTGGCTTGCCTAATAAAACTTATTCCATGTTTACAGAGATTGAGGGCGATTGGGATTCTGTTATGGAAGTCGTCAAGCGTGCGACATTTGTTTTGGCGGAAAAGGGAATTCGTACCGAAGTCGTCTTTAAAGCTGATATTCGTCCTGGATTTTCAAATACTATGGAAGGCAAAATCGACAGGCTTAACGAGGCACTTAACGAGAAACCTCAACCCGTCGAAGAAGTTAAGCCGCCCGTCGAGGAAAAACCGCAATCCGTCGAAGACAGAATACGTGCGACGTTAAATCGCATTGGGGGCAAAAGATGAACATTCGCGAACGGCTTGACATTTCGGCATATTTAGTTATCGGTCCGGAAAATTGTACTTGCCCTGTCGAAGATATTATCGCGGCGGCGGTAGACGTGGGATTTACCTGCGTACAAATTCGCTCCAAAGTTGCCTCTGCGCGGGAGATGATTTCTATCTTAGAAAAATCTGCGCGGGCAATTCGTGAACTCGGCAAAAGTGATTCAGTTGCTTTGCTCGTTGATGATAGGCTTGACGTCGTATTGGCGGCTCGTGAGGCGGGCATAAAAGTTGACGGCGTGCACGTCGGTCAAAGCGATATTCCCGTTGAAGTCTGCAGAAAATTTTTGAGTGCAGATTCTATTGTCGGGCTTAGCGCAAGCACGCAAGAAATTATTTCCGCCGTTGATACTTCGCAGATAGATTATTTTGGCGTCGGTCCATTACATGCGACGAATACAAAAACTGATACGGGCGAAGTGCTAAGCTTTGAAAAAATCGCCGAACTCGTCAAAGTCAGTCCGTTACCGATTGTTGTTGGTGGCGGCGTTAAGCTTAAAGATATTCCTGCCCTTGCCGCGACGGGTGCGAACGGATTTTTCGTCGTGTCGGCAGTTACAGGCGCGGAAAATCCTAGACTTGCCGCCCGTGAACTTGTAACAGCTTGGCGAAAATAATTTATTTTGGAAATCAAAAAGCCCCGGACGATTTGTTCCGAGGCTTTTTTGTTGAAAAATTTTTTAGCAGATAAAATCTCCGTGCCTGTAGTTGTGAATCGCGGTGTTCATGGCTTCGGTTTCGTTGAGAGTGCGGATTTTCTGTCCTTGACGATCCAAGAGGAAGTACTCGTTGTCGTTGAAGCCGCCGTGATCTTTAATCTTGATGCCGCAACGGAAGAGGATGTCGCGGAGCTGTTCGCGCTTGTCGCTGTCGCTACCGTGAAATTGGAAGCCGGTCTCTTTGCTGAATCTGTTCATGTCCTCGAAGGTTTGAGCGTAAGTACCGCCTGCCACGTTGTCGAGTTCCTCGTCGCTGAGGATTTCGTCTTTCAAAATTTCCTTTGCCATTGTTATCAATCTCCTTTTTGTTTGGTTAAAATTTTCTTTCTGCCTATTATACGTCAGAAATCCGATTTTGTTACACGTTAGCAAAAAAATTTTTTGTCGTACCAATAACGCCGTCCTTGTGAAGTTTTTCTATATTAACTTTGATAATCTCGCCGAGCTGAATATTTTCATCGGGAGTATACACGCGGACATAATTTTTAGTCAAGCCGTCAACCATTCCGCCCTCTGAAGTTTCAGCGATTATCTCAACTGTTTTTCCGATTAGCTTACTAGAAAAATTCTCGGATTTAGCTCTCGAAACTTCCAATGCTTGACCTGTGCGGGCTTTTTTTATCTGCGGAGGAATTTGATTCGGCAATGTAGCCGCTAACGTCCCTTTCCGCGCTGAATATGGGAACACGTGAATTTTGCTAAATGGTTGCCCTTGAATAAATTTTAGCGTCTCCGAAAAATTTTCGTCCGTCTCGCCGGGAAAACCTACGATTAAATCTGTTCCGATTGAGATTTCCGGAATTTCTTTGACAAGCCGCGCAGTCAGCTCCGAAAAATTTTTTGTCGTGTAAGGGCGACGCATTGCCTTTAAAATTTCGTCGCTACCAGATTGTAACGGCAAATGTACGTGATTGCAAATGCGCCCGTCGTTTTTTATTAAGTCAATCAGTTCGTCAGTCATTTCCGCTGATTCAATCGAACCTAAACGCAATCTTAGCGGATTCGCCGACTCCAAAACCGTTTTTATCGCGTCAACGAGATTTATTTTATTTTGAAAGTCCCGACCATAGGCTCCGATATGAATTCCCGTCAAGACAATCTCTTTAAAGCCAGCAGATTTTAATTTTAAACATTCGGCACGAATACTTTCAAGAGTTCGACTGCGAACCCGTCCGCGAACGTAGGGAATTATACAGTACGAACAAAAATTATTGCAACCGTCCTCAATCTTAAGAAAAGCTCGCGTGCGGTGTGGACTGTGCGGTAGCTCCTCAAAAGTTTTAATATCGGCGACGCTCCCGACTTGAGAAATTTTTTCTCGTTTATTAATCGCCGCCTCGACTAGCTCGACAATACGAACTCTATCCTTTGTGCCGATTATAACGTCCACGCCGTCAATTTTTGCAATTTCTTCCGGCTCGCTTTGCGCATAACAACCGACGACGACCAAAATACAATTTTCCTTAGCCGCTCGACGAATCATCTGCCGCGACTTTTGAGAACTTACCGCCGTAACTGTGCAAGTATTAATGACGACCACATCTGCCGCTGAAATTTCCTCGACTAATTGCCAACCAGCCGCCTCGAAAAGTTTTTGCATTGCTTCCGTCTCGTATTGATTGACTTTGCAACCCAGCGTTTGGAAGAAAACTTTACATACGCTCATAATTAATCATCGCCAATACGGAAATGACAGCGGTATCCGTCTTCAAAATGCGCTTACCCAAAGTGACACTCACTCCGCCAGCAGATTTTATCGCGTTAACTTCGCGTTCAGAAAAGCCGCCCTCTGGTCCGATTAAAACGATTATATTTCCATTCCAAGCCGTTAAAACTTCGCGAACGGTTCTTTCCTGCTCATTTTCCCAACAAAAAAGCAATAATGTATCCTTGTCAAGCGGCGTGATTTCTTTCAACCACTCGTCAAGCTCGCGAATTTCTCCAATTTCCGGAATGGTATCGCGGGCGCATTGCTCAGCAGCTTCCTTAGCAATTTTCCGCCAACGTTCCAGCTTAGATTGGGCGCGAATTCCTCCAGGACGGGCAATAGTTCTATCTGAAATGAGCGGCTCAATTTTCGCGACGCCAAGTTCTGTTGCCTTTTCGATTATGTTATCGAATCGATTTTGCTTTGGCAGACAATCAGCAAGGACGATTTTTTTTTCGACGACAATTTTTTTTATATCGCTGACACGCCGCGCCTTAATCGTTTCTTTATCAAAATCAATCAGCTCAATCACAGCGCAATTCCCCGCCCCGTCTACAGCAGTTATTCTATCTCCGCGCCTTGCCCTTAGCGACCGCGCCAAATGATTCGCATCATCGCCACTTATCGTAACTAAATCGCTCGTGACATTTTCTAAAAAAATTCGCTTCATATTTTCACCTCGCAAGAATTTTTTTGATTATATCACAAAAGATTGACCTTTGGGCTATAAAAAAATTTTTCTTTATGATATACTTTACACAATGCGATTTGAAAGGAGTAATTTTTTTTTGAGTAACGATAATCCGCCCAAGCCAAAACGTTCTTTCCGAATAATTTTCAAGATAATAAAGTTTATCGTCGCAATGGTGTTGACGTTTTTTATATCGTTCGCCGTAACTTTGTACATGAAGAGCGATAATCCCGACGAATATTTTAATATCATTGCCGACGAAATTTTTAGCAAAGATGATCAGATTAAACCTCGCGGCGTGCCAGAGATAAAAACTGTATTCGACGAAATTAACAATCAGCCTTTCGACCCAGCGAAATATAACAACGCTGATAAAAAAGTTTCTATGGTTGAGGACAAAGAAAATTTGCCCGACGACACGTTATCTCAATCTGCGCGGCAAGAAGAGGAACTTGGATTTTTAGATACGCTTGACAGAATGAGTTCCGTTAAACCCGCCGTCGACGAACAAGTTAAAAATATTCCGCACTACACTACAATCGATAAAATACCGTTCCTCATGACGCAAGCAGTTATTTCTGTAGAGGACACTCGCTTTTACAAGCACAAAGGCTTTGACATAATTGGTATTGCTCGCGCAATTTTCGTTAACGTCGAGGCGGGCGAAATTCAAGAGGGCGCATCGACTATCACTCAACAGACTGTCAAAAATCTTTTCCTTACCAGCGACCAAACTTTCACGCGCAAGGCAGAGGAACTGATTCTATCTATGAACATGGAAAAAAATTTTGATAAGGATAAAATCCTAGAAATATATTTGAACTCGATTTATTTCGGCTCAAATTTTTATGGGATTTACGACGCGGCTCAAGGTTATTTTGGTAAAGAACCTGCCGAGTTGACGATTGCCGAATGCGCCATGCTCGCTGGACTTCCGAACGCGCCAAGCCTTTATTCGCCCTATGTAGATTTTCATCTTGCTAAGCAAAGACAACTTGTCGTTATCGACGCAATGGAAAAAATGGGTGCGATAAATTCGCGGGAGGCGGAAAGTGCCCGCATTGAGGAAATTATTTTGGCACGCTAAATTTTTTAGCCGAGCCGCGCCTCTTGCTTAGTCAATGCCTCTTGCCAGACGGCTTTAAGTGGTACGGAATTTTTTTCTGCTAAGCGGCGGCAATCCTCGTATTCGGGCGTTATCGAAACTATTTTGCCGTCATACGCGCTGACTTTGCATTGAACCTCGCCAAAACTCGTCTCCACCTTAGCAATCTTGCGAACTGCCTCTACGCGCCTTGCAATTTCAATCACACGCAATCCAATCGTCGTCGTCTCCTCAAAAATAATTTTTATACAAGTCTCCCTGTGTTGAGCGTCAACTAAAACGCTAAGCATCTGCGCGGGGCGATTTTTTTTCATGTAAATGGGCGTCGTCCACACGTCTAAGGCTCCCGCGTTGAAAAGTCTTTCGTAAAGCCAGCCGTAAATTTGCGGATTCATGTCGTCGATATTCGCCTCAAGCTTAACTAAATGACGTTCAACTTGCCCGCCGAATTCGCCTAAATAAATCCTCAACACGTTTGGAATATCTAAATCCCAACTGCCTGCGCCGTAGCCAATTTTCTCCGACGAAAAATCTTCGGGCAAGTCCGCGCTGTATTCGGCAAGTGCGTTGACAATCGCCGCGCCCGTTGGTGTCGTTAATTCTTTCTCCGCGCCATAATGATAAGATTTAAACCCTTGCAAAAGTTCGGCGGTTGCAGGGGCGGGTATCGGCATTAAACCATGAGCGCATTTAACAAAGCCAATACCTGTATTGATTCGCGAGACGAAAATTTTTTCCACATCAAGATAATCTAAGCAAACGGCGCAACCGACAATATCGACAATCGAATCAATCGCGCCGACTTCGTGGAAGGTAACTTCATCGGCGGGGCGTTGATGAACTTTTCCTTCCGCCTTAGCTATCACGTTGAAAATTGCCAGCGCACGAGTTTTAACGGTCGTATTCAGCTCCGAAGCGTCGATAATTTTTTTTATATCGGCAAAAGTTCTGTGGCTATGATTTTTAATATGCTCGTGGCGGTGTAGGTGTCGAATATTCGGACGTTCGAGTTCTGATTCAAAGTCGCGAGCAAGTTTTACGTCCACATAAGCCGCGCCGATTCCGTTTTTGCTGACGTTAGAAATTTCGATTTCAAAATCGCGGGGCAAGTTGAGTTTATCGAGTTCGCCGCGCAGATATTTTTCGGGCACGCCAAGTTGTAAGCACGCGCCGAGAAACATATTTCCGCTAATTCCCGACGCACAATCTAAGTATAAAGCCTTCAAAAAACTCCCTCCATAAGTCAAATATTTTTGCGCAGTTTAACAAATGCCTAATTGCTTGTCAAAATTGGAGTTAGGTCTGGAAATTTTTTTTGTTACAAACTCACAAGTTAAGGAGGAAATTTTATGGCTGTTTACGGCTATGCTCGCGTTTCAAGCAAAGATCAGAATGAATATTGGCAACTCGACGCACTGAAAAATTTTGGCGCGGATAAAATTTTTATTGATAAGCAAAGCGGCAAGGATTTCAATCGCCCGCAATATCAAAAACTTCTGCGCAAACTTCGCGCCGAAGATGTTTTCGTCGTCAAAAATATCGACCGTCTCGGAAGAAATTACTCGGAAATTTTGGAGCAATGGCGCGTTATAACTAAAGAAAAACACGCGGCGATTGTCGTTTTGGATATGCCGCTCCTCGACACGCGCAATAAAAAAGATTTTCTCGGCACGCTCATTGCCGATTTGACTTTGCAAATTATGTCGGCGTTCGCGCAGATTGAACGCGATTTTATCAAGCAACGTCAAGCTGAGGGAATTGCCGCCGCCAAAGCTCGCGGTGTAAAATTCGGGCGTCCGCCGCTGAAACGTCCCGAAAATTATTTTTCAATTCGTGACGAGTGGCGATTTGGAAAAATTTCTGCTCGCGAAGCCGCAAAAATTCTCGGCATTAATCCCCAAACTTTTTTAAAGTGGGCTCACGCCGACGAAGACTGATTAAAAATTTTAAGCCCCGCGCATCTGCACGAGGGCTTTTTTTATAAATATACACTTTTTATTTTCTTTGAATTTGAAAGAATTTTATCATCAATTTTTGCGGCAGTCAATGATTTAATGAAACTTTAACAAAAAGATTATAGTCAACAAAAAAGTGTACCTATTGTGTACAGAAATTCAGATTCAAGGTAGGCGACAAAATAAAATTTTTTGATAAAATGTCTTTCAAATAAACAATTTCGGGAGGCAATCACATGAAGGAAGACTGTCGCGAAGAAATGCGCTGTATTGGAATGCGTATTGCAGGTTTTCGCAAGTTACGAAATATGACACAAGCTGAACTTGCCGATAAACTTGACATTAACAAAAATTATCTGTCGCACATCGAAAGTGCTTCTGCTAACAAAAGTATTTCTCTTCCCATGCTCATAAGAATTTCTCGTGTTTTAAATGTTGAATTGGCGTTGCTCACTGACATTGACGGCATTTATAAATCGGATTTGAAAAATTTTTGGAGCGACATGAAAGAAACGTTCGAGGAAATCAAAAAGCTCAATGACGATATGGACAAAATGCTTGAGCAATTCGAGAAGGCAGATAAAATTTTTTCCAACAAAAAAGTTGAGGAGTGATTAATATGTCGGTTTCAAAGAGCGTAAATTGTCCGCATTGCGGGCGAAAACTCAATTCCTACACGGTCGACACGGCAAGCACCCAACGCACGAGCGGCAGTTGTCCGAGTTGCGGCAAACGTTACACCGTCGAATACGGCAAAGGTAAAATTAAAGTCAGCAAAGGTTGAGTCATTATGTCCTACGAAGATTATGGCGACAATTTAAAATGCAAAATGGCGAATAAAGTTGCCAAAGAAATTGCGCCGCCCGTTAGTCGCGAGCTTATTAAATTCAGCGACGCGGCATTGGAACGCAGTTATAAAGTTTCTTACGAATTGGCAGAAGTAACTTTGCCGCCAAGAATTTCAAAAGAACTTACTCGCGACCTTAGACTCTCAACTAATCGTCTTAAAAAATCAAATGCCGATAATTTGAACGCGGCGGCAGTTGAAATTGTTTCCTCCAGTACGAAGACGATATTTGACTTTGCTACGGGCGAAAAAAATTTTGACGAGGCAATCCATGCTATAGCCGCGCAGACAAAAGTTGTCGTTAAAAAGGTCGTCGTCGAGAAAGGTAAAGAAATTGCTATTCAAGAGGCTAAACGGATTGGCGGCAATGCGGCGCAGAAAGTTTTGCTTAACGTGGGAATTAATTCAAATGTCGCGGCTAAGGCGTTGGTCTTTGGTAGCATGATAAAAGATAATGTCTTGGATTTATTGGACGGCAAAATTGATGAAGAGCAATTTATTAAAGAAGTCGGCAAAAAAGGCTTGACGTTGGCGATTGAAACTGTTGGCGGTTTTGTTGGCGCGGAAATTGGAGCCACTTACGGCGCAGTCATCGGTCAAACGCTAATTCCTATTCCGGTCGTCGGTGCGGTTATTGGTTCCACAGTTACTGCTGTAGCTTGCAGTGGATTAATCGCCGCGATTGATGCCACGTTGAAACTTTGGGACGCTTCAAAGATTAATGCGGCGGCGGATAGACGAAAAATCATTTACAAAATAAAAACGGACGCCCTTGCCGAAATGGAACATCAACGCGGCGTTATGAAAAAATATTTTGCCGATGAAAAGTACAAATGGGATAAAAATGTTCAAGACGGCTTCGAGCTGATTTCAAAGGGCACGCATTCAAACGACGTGGAAATTATCGCGCAGGGCTTGGATAAAATTTTGCAAAACTTCGGCAGTAAAGTTGCGTTCGCCAATCGCGAAGACTTCCGCAGAGATTTTAGGAGCAGAAAAATTGTTGTAAACTTGTAGGAGGGATTTTATGTCAGTTACTTCTGTTGTCCGATTTACTTTGCCGACGGTCGGTTTGTTTATGGATATGTGGCAAGCCGATAAGTACGAGCGCGAGGCACGCAACGTAAATTATGAGGCGTTCAGCATGGTCGAGGCGGCGATAAGAAAACGTAATTCGCAGTGCGAAAAATTGGATTCAACTCTGATTAAGTTGGCGAATCGCAAAAAAGGTATAATGAGCGGCACACTTCCAAAATTTGTCGCCGTGCATGAAAAGGTTGTCCAGATTAACTTTAGCAAGCGTCTATCAGCTGAGGCAATTCGCAACTTGGCATTGCGCCCCGAAAATTTATCTTCAATGAATCAAATGATTTCGGTTTCTGGTGTTAACATGTCTACTAAAGAAACACTCGGCACGTTTCTTTTTTCGTTGGAATACAGCGGCATTAGCGGCGCGATAAAAAAAGAAGCCCGAATTAATCTTGACGTTGCCTATACACGTAGCGACGAGGCGGAAATTATCGCACATAACATTGATACTGAACGAATTGCATTTGAGGGTATTAACGATAAGGCGGAGTCCGTGCTGAAATTATTGGCGCAAATGAACGCGCTCCTTTTGAAAAGCATTCAACACACGAGCGAAATTATTAACCGCAATGGCTTTAATGTGGAATATTACAGCAACGCGGACATTGATGACATTATGAACTGTTGCAATTTCGCGGTGGCAGTTTCCGACATTTTAAAAGCCCCGCTGTTCGATTCAAACGGAAAATTGAGCACGCAGATAAATAAAACTTTGAGCACGGGCAACGAGTATATCAAAAAAATGCAAGCCGTCAGATGAGGTGATTTTATGTACAAGCTGAAAGTTCAAAAAGATAAATGCATTGCTTGCGGCATGTGTGCGCTTGAGTGCAATGTTTTGCAAGAAGATTCTTCCGGCAAAGTAGAAGTTATCGGCGCAGGCGTCGTCGCTGATTCGGAAGTCGGCAAAGTTAGAAATGTCGTGGAGCTTTGTCCGGCAAAAGCATTGAGCTTGACTGAAGAATTTGTAAACGTCGGTGCAAAGCTCGCGGAATTAAAATCTAAAATGCAACAGCCGCTGACGTTCACGCCGCCGCCTAAAAGTGATTATCGTTTTATGTTGGAAGATAGCGACCAATATGCAATGGAAATTTGGCAAAATTCTTTCAGCGGAGTGTCTGGAGAAGATGATTTTGATTATAAGTCGTCGAGTTCGGCAAAATCTGCCGGTGAACGTGCTTTTCGTGATGAAATTTATTCACAGGCGGAGGCACTTGCCCAACAAGTTATCGTTATGTATGAACAGCGCAAAATGAATCGCGTTGCTCGTTATGCCGAAACAAGCGGCAATTATAAATACGGCGTTCATCAACGGTTGATTGCGGATTTGCGCTCCTTCGTCAATGAGTTGGAAAGTTATACAGGCAAAAAAATTTCTCTGCCGTCGAATTTTTTCACGTTCCGCACGAAGGATACCGAATATATTAACGACCGTCAAGAACACGCAAATGATTGGCTGGCATCCAGAATTAAAGGACATTTGGAGCCGGCGAGCGAATTTTACGGTTGTGTTAAGACCAATAAAACTTATGAATATGTTACAGTCAGCAGTTGGTTCGGTCCTGATAAAGAAAAAATGATTGAGAAATATGCTTATTATATCGACGGCGACAATTCCAAACGTTTCTATCGGCGTGTTGCTCGTACCGCATGTAAAGACGGAAAATATACGTCGCAATTTTGCGAGCGAGAACTTGACCGTTTCCACAAGGAAATTGAGGAAGAATGGAAGAGTAAAATAAATTACCTCCTTCGACAGGTTTAAAACTTTTTGCCGGCTAAGGATTTTCTCAATAAAATTAAGCCCCCTTCCAAATGCGGAGGAGGCTTTTTTGTTATATGCAAAATGCTCAATGGTAATGCACATCAGCGGGCGTCACGCGCTCCTTGAAAATTCTGTAAGTCCAAGCTTGATAAATTAAAACAATCGGTACGAAAATCGCCGCGGCAATCGTCATAAGCGTCAATGTATGCGGCGTAGAGGCGGCGTTATAAATGTTCAAATTAAAATCGGGCGAAATACTCGAAACCATGATTCGCGGGAAGAGCGCAGTAAAAAATCCGATTGTCAAGAAAGCTATAGCGAGCGTCGACGAGATAAACGCCTTGCAACCACAGCCCGAAGCCGCCCCTGCACAACTTGCAATCAACGCGCCAATCGACAAGCCCAAGAAAATTACCGTACTTAATTTGGCGAGAATGTCAGTATCCGCCGCCGCAAAGCCCGCAAATACTACGTAAGCTACGAGTGTCGCGAGTCCGAGTTTGAAACTTTTTCGTTGTAAATCTTGTACAAGTGCTATGTCGGCTATTTTAATTGATAAAAAGTTGGCTCCATGAAATGCGAATAACAATACGAAGAAAATTCCGCCGAGTAAAGCGCACGGGCTTAATAAGTCTAAGAAATTTCCGACGTAATGCATTTGATAATCGATTGGCAAGCCGCGCAGAAGATTAACAACTGCCACGCCCCATAAGAGAGCCGGTACGAAACTTCCAAACATAATTCCGAAGTCCCAGAAATTTGTCCAATCGGAATATTGGAGCTTGCCGCGCAGTTCAAATGCCACGCCGCGCATAATCAACGCAAGCAACATTAAAAACAGCGCGATATAAAATGTGCTGAACATCGTAGCGTAGACGTGCGGAAATGCTGCAAATGTCGCGCCGCCCGCAGTTATCATCCAAACTTCGTTACCGTCCCAAACAGGACCGATTGCGCGGACAAATTGCGAGCGTTCATTTTTCGGGCGACCAAGCATCATCATGCCAACGCCGTAATCAAAGCCCTCCAGGATAAAAAATCCCGTGAAGAGCACCGTTATCAATATAAACCAAACGATATTTAAATCCACGATCCTCAGTCCTCCTCCGTGATGTGTGTACGACGAATGAACATAACCGCCGCGAAGACTGCCAGACAAGCCAAGAATAAATAAATTGCCGTGAAACCGATTAAAGTTATCCAAACTTCGCCCGCCGATAAATTCGGGCTGACTGCGACCGCCGTTTTCTGCAAGCCGACAACTATCCAAGGTTGACGCCCCGCCTCCGCTATGTACCAGCCCGCCGAATTCGCGATAAACGGGATTGGTAACAACAGCGGCATTAATTTTAAGCAACATAAATGTTCACGAATTTTATTGCGGCATAAGAAAACCAAGCAACCCATTACAAGGACAATCAATAATAGCAAGCCGCCAGATCCGACCATTGCTCTAAAGCTCCAGAACATGCCGCGCACGTCGTTTGGAATGTAATAGCCGCTACCGTATTTCTCGACGGCTTCGCGTTGTAAGTCGTTAATACCTTTAACTTCGCCGTCAAAAGAATTGTGAACCATAAAGCTGAACATATTCGGAATTAAAATTTCAAAATCGTTGCGTCCCGCCTCTTGGTTAATATCGGCGACGACTGCGAACGGCGCGGGATTTTCTGTCTCCCACAAAGCTTCAAACGACGCAAGTTTCATCGGATTACCTTCAGCGAGATATTGCGCGTGCATGTGTCCAGAACCCATAACGCCCATAACTCCGACCAAAGTATAGAGAACTGCGCGGCGAATCGTCTTTATAAACATTTCCCGCGACGCCTCATCAGTTGCAATTTTCCACGCGCTCACGACGATAACCAAAAAACCGCCCGTAGTTATACCGGCAAAAAAGGCATGGGAATATTCGCCGACGACGTAAGGATTAGTGACGAGTTCACCAAAATCTGTCATTACGGCGCGTCCGTTTTCAATCGCGTAACCAACGGGGTGTTGCATAAAAGAGTTTGCTACTAAAATCCAGAACGCGGAAAGGTTGCTACCGAACGCAACAATCCAAATACACAGGCAGTGAAGTTTTTCGCTAAGCTTGTCCCAACCGAAAATCCACAGCCCAATAAATGTTGATTCGATAAAGAATGCAGTTAAAGCCTCAAGTGCGAGCGGTGCGCCGAAAATGTCGCCCATGAATCGCGCATATTCCGACCAGTTCATACCGAAATGAAATTCCTGCACGATACCAGTCACGACGCCCATTGCAAAATTTATCAGGAAAATTGTCCCGAAAAATTTCACGAGTTTTTTGAGCTTAACGCGCTCTTCGTAACTGCCGCTTGATATATACCACGTCTCAAGCAGTGCAACGAAAATTGATAAGCCCAAAGTCACAGGTACAAAAAGGAAATGGTAAATAGTTGTTATTGCAAACTGCAAACGCGAAAGTATAAGTGCGTCCATAAAATCACTTCCTGTCCTTAAAAATTTTTATAACGTTCAAAGGTTCAAGGTCTCGGCGCAACTTTTAAAAAGTTGACAAACAGCGGTCGCGATTTACGCTATAAAGATTTTAGCTGTTCGCCGCGATTAAAAATGTTCAAGATCTCGGCGCAACTTTTAAAAAGTTGACAAACAGCGGTCGCGATTTACGCTACAAAAATTTTAGCTGTTCGCCGCGATTAAAAATGTTCAAGGTCTCGGCGGAAGACAAAAATTTCGGCGTCGTCTATTTGCCGCCCGCTCAAAACTTCAAGCAAGGCGACGCAACGGATAAGGTTATTTATGCAATTCACCTGTGGAGGCGTGTTTACGTTTGATGATATTGCGAGTTGACAAGTTAAAGAGCTATCGACTGATTGAGCTTGCGAACGAACGTTTAGCTTGACGAAATTTTTTTACGGTGCAACAGTTCCCTCTTACACCCTTTAGGTTAGCGATTAATCATTCGCAAATTTTCTGTGCAGCCTCTCAGTTCATCTGCACCTGAACCGACTTCGCTCGAAACTTCTGCCCTCCGCCGAGACCTTGTTTTAGCTGGTAGCTGTTAGCTATTAGTTACGTAGTCTTCGATGACTTCCAAGTTGCCGGCGTTCATGTCGAAGGGCAATTTATATTTTACGGTCGTCGAAATAAGCGCGAAGTCAATCTCATTGGAAACTTTATCGGCTTGCACTTGAAGTTTGTCGATAAGGTCGCGGACGCGGTTGCGATCGTAGTCAATCGTCTTGACGCGCTCAATGTCGTAGCGATAAGTTGTCTGGTTGCCTTCCTTATTGAAGACGTAGCCGACGCCCGCATTTTTTTCCAGTAAGCTTGAACTTTTAAATTGGCGGAGTTCGCGCAAGGTGTCAACGGCGAGGTGGCGTTTTTTGTTAACGTCAACTGCGCTATCCAAATCAAACTGCATGGAACTTTTAGCCGCGTGAATCGCCTTTGCAAGTTTTTCGCGCTCGTCAATCAACATAAGCAAGAAGTCAATGACTTTATCGGGCGGAAATTTGTTGTCGATAACGATATTAATTTTTTCGTCGGGCTGACCTTCCGCCGCCTTAGAGCGCAAATGTTTTTCCGTAATGCTGACTAAATTTTTCCCGTCGTCAAGGTAGCCGCTCACGAAGTCGAAGAGCTTTTCGATTTTGTTCTGCGCTTGAAACGCTTCTTTTAAATTCATGGCAATCACTCTCCTAAAAATTTTTGTCACGCTTATTAAATCATAAATCGCGCCCGTTGACAATGAAATTTGCAACAAAAAAAAGCAGACGCTTAAAGCCGCCCGCTTAAAAATTTTTACATGGCAACGATTGAAATGCCCTTAGCGTCGGCGAACGAAACCATTTGCTCGCGCTCGACTAAAAGAGTTTTTCCCGCCTCAATAGCTAAAGCCGTCGCGCCGACCTGCGCCATTTGCTCAATCGTACGATAACCAACTGTCGGCATATCAAAGCGATTATCCTGTTGCGGCTTTGAAACTTTAGCGACGACTGCCCCGCCATAAGCCAACCGTCCGCCGCGTTCTATGCAAGCGTCCGTTCCCTCGATAGCCTCTAACGCCATGACTGCCCGATTTTTAACGACAACCGTTTGACCAATATCAAGGCGTCCAAGTTCTTTGGCAATGCGGAAACCGAATTCCATATCTTGCCGTTCTTGCTCCGTCGGTTCGCGCTTAGTTATCGTTCCTCTGCGCGGCATGAGTTTTCTAATCAGTGCAGTTTGGTCAAACGCTTGAATACCAGCTTTTGCCAGTTCACGCACGAACGCTATCATTATCGTATCGTCTTTTCTGTCAGGCAGGGACATTATCAACTGCAACATTCTTGCATCGGGCTGAACTGCGCCGTTAAATAAAAGTTCTTTCGTAACCTTGCCAATCATTGTAACTTTTTGCACTTGATTAGCTTTTAAATAGTTTAAAATCGCCTCAAGTTGTGCGACGCTTATAAATTGATAATCCTTAGCGAATTGTGCAATTTGCGTATCACTATTTGCCAGCAATCCAACTGCATAAACTTCATAGCCGAGCTTAGTGGCGGCGCGTGCACACTCGACGGGTAATTTCCCTGCTCCCGCCAATATTCCGAGCTTCTCCATTAACCTCACATCCTTATTTATCTTCAAAATCTCTGCGCTCGCGACAAATGCCGCGCTCCGCATTTCTTAAAAATCTCAAGAAGTGTTCGACTTCCTCGCAAGAATCAACGTCTTGCTCTATAACGGCAATCGCTTCCGGCAAGCTCAAGCCCGAACGATATAAAATTTTATAAGCCTGTTTGATGAGCCGCCGACTGTCAAGCGGAATACCCGCCCGCGATATACCGACATTGTTTAAGCCGACAACTTTAGCGGGGTGACCGTCAACCAACGTATACGGCACGACATCTTGGACTAATTTACTCATGCCGCCGACCATTGCATTGCGTCCGATTTTAACGAATTGATGAACGCCCGCCATGCCGCCGATTACAACTCTGTCCTCAACTATGGCGTGTCCCGAACAGCTAGCCAAATTCGACATGATAACACGATTGCCAAGAGTGCAGTTGTGCGCCACGTGAATATACGCCATTAACAAACAGTCGCTACCGATACGGGTTTCGTTGCCTTCGCCGGTTGCTCTGTGAATCGTTGCGCCCTCGCGGATTGTCGTCCTGTCGCCAATGATTGTATAACTCTGCTCGCCCTTGAATTTTAAATCTTGCGGCTCGGCACCCACCGACGCAAATTGAAAAACTCTGCAACCTTTGCCAAGCGTTGTCCACTTATCAATAACCGCGTGCGGACCGATAACAGATCCGTCGCCAATTTCGACCTCGTCGCCAATCACGCAGTAAGGACCGATTGTAACGTTCTCTCCGATTCGTGCGCTACTTGATATGACTGCGCTTGGGTGAATTTTACTCTCTAGTTCTATCATTTCCTCCACTCCTAAGGCTTACAGCTCGTTTCTTCCCTTGAGCACGAAAGTAAAATCGGCGACAGCAACGAGTTTATCATCAACATATCCGTCCGTGTGCAGTACGCCGAACAGCCCGCGCACTTTGACGATTTCAGCCTTGGTTACGAGTGTGTCACCTGGCACGACCATTTTTTTAAACTTGATATTGTCCATTGCTCCGAACAGTGCAATTTTTCCGCGATGTTCTTCGGGATAAAGCATAGCCACGCCGCCGACTTGCGCCATTGCCTCAAGTTGCAACACGCCAGGCATTATCGGATGTCCGGGGAAATGTCCGGCGAATTGCGGCTCGTTCATAGTGATATTTTTCAAACCGGTTGCTGACTTGAACGGGTCAATTTCTAAAATTCTGTCCACCAAGAGCATTGGCGGGCGGTGCGGCAAAATCTTCATAATGTCTTCAATTTCCAATACCATTTATATCGCTCCTTTAATCGAAATCTGCGTAGATTTTTTTCGCCAGTTTAGTATTAAGCGCATGCCCCGACGCCGCCGCCACGATATGACAATTAAAAATTCCAGCAAGGCGCATGTCTCCGATAACGTCCAAAATTTTATGACGAACGAGTTCATCGGGATAATTTAATTTATTGAGCCAGCCCGCGTCGTTGTAAACGATAACATTTTCTATCGTGCCGCCGAGTCCAAGCCCCATTTTGCGCAAGGCGTCAATTTCTTTTTCGTAGGCAATAGTCCGCGCAGGTGCAATTTCCCGTTTGTAAATTTCTTCGGTTATTTCAAAGTCGCCGTATTGAATTCCAATTAACGGGTGCGGATTAATCGAAACAAAACTCACGCGGAAACCGTCATAGGGCAACGCCATAACAAATCTTTTACCCTCCTCGCCGTCGACGCGATAAATCTTTTCGAGCTGAATAATCTTACGTTCCTTATCCTGTTCGACGACGCCCGCCGCTTGAATCATATTAAAAAAGTCAATCGAGTTGCCATTTAAAACGGGTGGCTCCTCCGCGCTGATTTCAATTTCGCAATTATCGATTCGGCAAGCGTTCAACGCGCTCATCAAATGTTCAATCGTGAAAACTTTTGCGCCATTTTCAGCCAGCGTCGTTGCTCTTAGAGTGGCTGTCACATTGGCGGCAGTCGCGTGAATTTTTGGTTGATTAGGCAAATCCGTTCGCAAAAAAATTACTCCGCTGTCAACGTCGGCAGGTTTCAATTCAAGTTTAACCTCTTTGCCCGAATGCAACCCGACGCCGACGCAAGAAACTTTATTCCTTAAAGTTCGTTGTCTCTGCAAGCCTTAACCCCCTTTCAGCAAAACTTCTGCCTATTATAGCATTAATGATTTTTAACGTCGACAAAAAATTTTCCATAAAAAAATCCCCGACGCTTAATCGGGGAAAATTTTTTACCATTGATTGAGTTTCATTAAGTTGCCGTGAACAATCGTAGCGACAACACGCCCTTTAAGCTCACGTCCGATAAACGGCGAATGACTTCCTTTGGTATAGAAATTCTTAGCGTCAACCGTCCAGACGAGTTCGGGGTCAATAATCGTAACGTCAGCGGGCGCGTCAATCGATAAAGTTCCCGCGTCCAATCCAAAAATCTGCGCGGGCGCGGCTGTCATCTTGCTAATTAAAGTTTTCAAGTCGATTTTATTTTTATGATAGAGTTCAGTGAATAAAACGCCAACGCTAGTCTCCAGCCCAGGAAAGCCGCTCGGCGCGTAAATATATTCGCGGTCTTTTTCTTCGGGCGCGTGCGGTGAATGGTCAGTAACAATCGCGTCAATCGTGCCGTCGAGTAAACCCGCTAAACAAGCGTCGCAATCCTTTTGAGTTCTAAGCGGCGGATTAATTTTCGTGGAGGCGTCAGCGGGATTAACTAAATCATCAGTCATAGTTAAATGTTGAGGAGTAACTTCCGCAGTGACTTTAACGCCGCGTTTTTTAGCATTGCGAACAATTTCAACCGCACGTGCCGAACTGATATGCGCAATGTGAACGCGACCGCCAGTATATTCCGCTAAAAGAACATCGCGAGCAACGGCAATATCTTCTGCAACCGTCGGACGACCTTTCAAGCCCAAAATTGCGGAATTTTTGCCTTCATTCATGACGCCGCCCTTAACCAGTGAAGTTTCCTCCTCGTGACAAATGATAAGCTTGCCGGTGTCGTGCAGATAATCCAGAGCGTTCATAAAAATTTTCGCGTTGTCGTCAAAATGTCCGTCGTCGCTGAAGGCAACCGCTCCAGCCGCAATCATATCGCGCATTTCAGCAAGCTCCTGCCCCTGCTGATTTTTAGTGACGGCTCCGATAATTTTTATGTTGATAATGCCAACATCTTCGGCGCGTTTAACCATAGACCGAACCAATGCCGCGTTATCGACGATCGGCGAAGTATTCGGCATAGTTGCAACCGTCGTAAAGCCGCCTGCCACTGCCGCCTTAGAGCCGCTTAAAAAATCTTCTTTAGCCTCTTGACCTGGTTCGCGAAAATGAACGTGCATATCAATTAATCCAGGAGTAACGATTTTTCCCGTCGCGTCGTATTCGTAATCGGCAGAAACTTTTATATCGGGCTTAACCGCCGCAATTTTCCCGTCGATAATTAACACGTCCGCCACGCCGTCAAAATTATTAGCAGGGTCAATCACACGTCCGCCGCGCAGAAGAAGCGTCTTTGAAATATTTGCCGCCAACTTCTGAATCTGCCACGTTTGATTAGTCATTTCGTCCTCCGTTTAACTCCTTAACGAGGTTAGCCAAATAAGCTTGCGCCGCAGAAAAATTTTCTTTCAAGCTGCCTTTATCGAATGTCGCCAGAGTAGCGTTGTAATCATAACTTGTATCGCGTTCGTTGCTGGGGTGAGCAATAAGTTCTGCGGTCACACTAACAGCCTCGCCAGCTTCCTGCTCAATATAAATCGTCTTAACGAACTTGCTGTTGAAAGCCAATGTGCAGTCTTTGCCAAGTATAAATTTCATGTTTAATTCCCTCCATTTAATGTTAAGTCGAGTAAAGCCATACGAACTGCCACGCCGTTTTGAACTTGCTCTTGAATTGCCGAGCGCGTGCAGTAGGTGACTTCCGACGAAATTTCTAAGCCTTTATTTTGCGGTCCTGGGTGCAAGATTAACACGTCGTCTTTTGCCAATCTCAAGCGGTCGTCGTTTATGCCGAACACTCGCGCATATTCCCGCGTTGACGGAAATAATCCCGCCTGTTGTCGTTCCAGTTGAATTCGCAGGACATTTATAACGTCGGCATTTTTAATTGCGTCGTCAACTTCCTCGTGAACTTTCACGCCGTCGAACTCAAAAAATCTCGGCAGTAAAGTTTTTGGTCCCGCGAGGTGTACCTCAATTCCAACTTTAATCATAGCGTAAACGTCCGAACGAGCAACGCGGCTGTGCAAAATGTCTCCGATAATCGCGACTTTCAAACCTGCGAGGCGTCCTTTGTGCTGTTCAATCGTAAACAAATCCAACAGGGCTTGCGAGGGGTGCGCATGTGCTCCGTCGCCGGCGTTGATTATCACGGGCTTAACAACTTTGGTTGCAAAATCTGCCGCGCCCTCTGCTTTATGCCGCATGACAATCGCGTCAACGCCCATAGCCTCAATCGTCCGCAACGTGTCACGAAGACTTTCACCCTTGACGATAGAACTTGTGCCGCTGTTTATGCTAACTACGTCTGCGCCAAGATATTTTCCAGCCAGCTCAAAGGAAGTGCGTGTCCTCGTCGAAGGCTCATAAAATAAATTCACAATCGACTTGCCGCGCAGGTTAGGCAATTTTTTTTCGCCGCCGCGTCGAATGATTTGTTTCATCTTGCGGGCGGTGTTTAGCACCAAGCGAATTTCTTCCGCCGAAAAATTTTCCATGCCGATAATATTTTTTCCTAACAAACTTACATCCCTCCCAATCGTCATTTGTTGATTAAAATTCCGCCGATTATTAAGACAAGCGCGGGTATCACGGCAAGCGATAATTTTTCGCCGAAAACAAACGTCGAGATAACAATCGCCAATATCGGCACCAGATAAGCAAGGTTAGCCGTCCGCGCTACGTTTGAAGTCTTTTCCAACGCCAATGCCCAAGTCAAATACGCCACCGCGTCAATTAAAACGCCAAGCCAGATTAAGCCGATAAATTGTCCGACGCTCGGCAATAACCAAGTTTCAAATAAATATCCCGACAAGAATGCGCAGATTGCTGTTGTCGCCCAAATTATCATCATCGCCAATTTTTGTTCAAGCCGCCAAAATTTATTCACCACCGAGAATAATCCGTAGCACGCCGCCGCTACCACGCAACTCAACGCGCCCCAAATCTTTTCCGCTGAAAAATTTTCTTCGACGCCGCCGAACATTACAAGTACAACTCCTGCAAACGACATGCCGACTGCTAAAAGTTTACGCCGTGTGAGCTTTTCCCCAAGTATCGGGCAGGAAAATAAAATTATCATCAGCGGCCACAGATAATTTAGTATGCACGCCTCTTGCGAAGTCATTCGCTCTAAGCCGTAATAAAAGAACGCCGAATACAAAAATAATCCCAAAAATCCGAGCCAAACCGCCGTGAAAATTTTTCCCGCCGATAAATTTTTCAAGGAACGTGCCCGCCAATTAACCGCTAACAAAAATAAAAATGCAAACAAACTGCTAATAGCCAACGTCTCGAAGGGCGGCAAGGCGTTTAATAAATCTTTGGTGAGCGCGGGCATTGCTCCCCATAAAATTATCGTGACTGCCGCATAAAAATTGCTACTCATGGCAAAGACGCAATGTTATCAATCGGCCAGAAAATTAACGCCGCCTTTCCTTTAACCAGTTCCAAAGGTACAAAGCCAACGTCAGGGAATCGCGAGTCTAAAGAATTTCTCCGATTGTCGCCGCAGACAAACAAAGTTCCTTCGGGAACAGTCGCCTTAGGATATTCAGTGCGCGTCTTTTCGGCTATGTAATCTTCGTTGACAAGTGCGTCATTAACGTAAACATGCCCGTCCTTAATCTCGATTGTGTCACCGCCAACGGCTATCACGCGCTTAATAAAATCGCGGCTGTGGTCTCTAGGATAGCGGAAGATGACAACTTCGCCTTTAAGCGGGTCGCGCCAATGATATATAAATTTGTTCACAACCAGCCGCTCGCCGTCCTGCAATGTAGGTTGCATGCTCGGACCGTCCACAACATAAAGCTCTACAATAAAAGTACGAATCAACAGCGCGACTACCACCGCCGACACGATTGAAAATATCCAACTTTTTGCCTCTTTACCCCAATTTTTTTCATCTTTAGCAACTGAACTCATATAATAATCTCCTCGTAAATTGCCATTTTAAAAAATATTTCCTGCTATAATTTTTTTCATGATAACATAGCACCTAAGTTTTTGCAACAAGCCGTAAATGGTACTCCAGAATTTAAAAAATTTTTTGGCATTTCGACAGGAAAAATCCGCCGCGTATAGAAAGTAAGAAAGTAAAATTAATAAATCATTAGTAAAGGAGCGTTTAGAATATGGCGATTAACACCTCCGGTTTCGGCGCATATGATATTCGCGGGATTTATCCCGAAAGTATAAATCAAGAGCTTGCCTATCGTGTCGGCAGAGCTTTTTCCGAATTGTTCAGCGCAAAAAAAGTTGCTGTCGGGCATGACATCAGACTTTCCGGCTCAACGCTCTTTGACGCATTGGCTCGCGGACTAACGGAGGCTGGTTGCGATGTTTACGACATTGGGCAATGCGGCACCGAAATGATTTACTTCGCGACGGGCTTTCACGACTTCGACGGCGGCATTATGATTACCGCCTCCCACAATCCAAAGGAATATAACGGTATGAAATTCGTCGGCAAGGGCGTGCGTCCAATGTCGCCGAAGACGGGCTTGTTGGCTATCAAGGCGACAGTCGAGGACGAAACTCGCGATTGGTCGTTCAGAAAAGCTACAGGCACCGTCCGCAGGATTGATATTCTGCCCGATTATATAAAATGTCTTCTTTCCTACGTTGACGTAAAAAATCTTAAGCCGCTTAAAGTTGTTATTAATACTGGTAACGGCTCGGCAGGTCCCGTTATCAATGAGATTGAAAAATTTTTGCCCTTCGATATTGTAAAAGTTCACAACAATCCCAACGGTTATTTCCCTAATGGCGTTCCAAATCCACTGCTCCAAGACGCCCGCGCAGAAACTTCTAAAGCTGTCGTGGCGAGTGGCGCGGATTGCGGCATTGCGTTTGATGGGGACTTTGACCGTTGCTTTTTATTTGACGAGCACGGCGGCTTTATCGAAGGCTATTATATCGTCGGACTTCTCGCTGAAGCTTTCCTCAAGAAGAATAGCGGCGAAAAAATTATCTACGATCCGCGCGATATTTGGAACACGATTGATATTGTCGAAAATCTCGGCGGCAAACCAATTATGAGCCGTTCGGGACATGTTTATATAAAGGAAATGATGCGTGCTGAGAATGCGATTTACGGCGGCGAAATGTCAGCGCACCATTATTTCCGCGACTTTTATTATTGTGATAGCGGCATGATTCCCTGGCTCCTCGTCTTGGAATTGTTAAGTAAAACGGATAAGCCGCTCTCCGAACTCGTAGCAGATAGAATTGCTAAATATCCTGTCAGCGGCGAAATTAATACCAAAGTTTCCGGCGTCGATAAGGTTAAAGAGATTATGGCTAAGATAGAAGAAATTTACGGCGCAAACGGCAAAGTTCATCACATTGACGGGTTAAGTATTGATTTTGACGATTGGCGTTTCAATCTGCGCGGCTCGCAAACCGAACCTTATATCCGCCTCAACGTCGAATCACGCGGCGACAAAATTTTAATGGAAACTAAACGCGATGAATTGCTTGCCATCATTCGAGAATAAGGGACGGTGACTTGCAATGGAAGTACTTCTTGCGATTTCTGGCACAATTTTATTCTGTGCACTTTGTTTGTTTATGTACTTAACACACAGAAATAATACTAGAATTTTGGAACTAAATGAAAATGTTCGCATACTTCAAGAAGAAAATCGTAAGCTTCGCGAAGGAAAATCTATAGGAGGCTATTTGCCGTCAAAACATTCTCTCCAAGAAAATGAAATTGAAAATTTGCAAGAAGAAAATCATGAACTTCACGAAGAGAATCTATTGAACAACGTAATTCGGAGATTGCATGAAAATATTAGTGAAAAAGATAAGGAAATTAAAAGGATTACGTCTCTTGCGAATGAGTATGTCAATGAAATTCAGAAATTAAATAAAAAGCTTTATGAGAAAGAAATCGAAATTGAAACGCTAAATATTAAACGTGAAAGATTAAAACAACTTCTTCGCGAGAAAGATAAAGAGATTGAAAAGCTAAAGAAAGAATTGGAAGGTAAAAAACAACCGACGGGAAGAAAATTCGTCTCTGTGAAATTCTATAGAAATTCGCCAGATAAGTTTGATTATTTTATAGGCAAAATTACAGGTTTGAAAATTGGTGATTATGTAATGGTTCCAGTTAAAGGGACATTAAAACCTGCGACGGTTTGTTACATCAGTAAGCCCGGCGAAATTTCGCAGTATGCGCGCTCGGAGATTGTAAGTAAAATTGATAAAAGAGAACAGATGTCTTTATTCGACTAACTCGCTCAGTTTGAGCATGTGTATAAAATTCTTTAATCTAAAGGAGGACTCGTTATGAGCAAAACTGTTGTTAACCTTCCGTCGTTAATCAGCGATTACTACACTCTCGCACCCGACCCGGAGAATAAAACTCAAGGCGTCGCGTTCGGCACATCGGGGCACAGAGGTAGCTCCAAACTCCGCAGTTTCAACGAACAACATATCCTCGCAATCGCGCAGGCGGTTTACGAATATCGCACTGCCGAAAAAATTCAAGGACCGCTTTACATCGGCGCAGATACTCACGCCCTTTCCGAACCCGCGCTTCGTTCCTGCGTTGAAGTTCTCGCGGCTAATGGCGTAGATATTATTCTCCAAGATGATTTCAAACCCGTTCCCACTCCCGTTGTAAGTCGTATTATCCTTGCGCACAACTACGAGCGTAAAGAGGCTAAACAGGCTGACGGTATCGTTATCACGCCGAGCCACAATCCTCCGACTGACGGCGGCATTAAGTACGACCCGACGACTGGCGGTCCTGCAAGCGCGGAAACTACTAAGATAATCCAGAACCGCGCTAACGAAATTATTGCGCAGGGCGTCGATAAAGTTGTTAAGCGCGTCCCGTTTGAAAAAGCCGTTAAAATGGACAACGTTCACTTTATGGATTACATGAAACCCTACGTCGAGGCACTTGACCGCGTTATCGACATGGACGCCGTTATTAATTCAGGCTTGAACGTCGGCGCAGATCCGCTTGGCGGCTCCGGCATTTTCTATTGGGATTTGATTAACGAAGTCTACAAAATTAAAAATCCGATTAAAGTTGTCAATCCCAACATCGATTACACGTTTAGCTTTATGCCGCTTGACCATGACGGCAAAGTTCGTATGGACTGCTCCTCGCCGTATGCTATGGCTAATCTTATCGCACTGAAAGATAAATATGATATTGCATTTGGCAACGATACCGACTACGACCGTCACGGTATTGTTACTCCGCAAGGCTTGATGAACCCGAATCATTACTTGGCAGTCGCAATTAAATATTTGTTTACGCACCGCGAAGGCTGGAGCAAGGATGCTATGGTCGGCAAAACTTTAGTTTCTAGCTCGCTGATTGATAAAGTTGCGGCGGATATTGGTCGCAAACTGTGTGAAGTTCCCGTCGGCTTTAAGTGGTTCGTTGATGGCTTGTTTGATGGCTCAATGGGCTTTGGCGGCGAAGAATCTGCGGGCGCGTCCTTCCTCTGCAAAGATGCTAGCGTTTGGACGACTGATAAAGACGGCATCATTATGGACTTGCTCGCCGTCGAAATCACCGCGAAGACCGGCAAGAATCCTTCTGAACACCACAAAGAGCTTACCGACAAATTCGGCACGTTCTATTATGCCCGCAAAGATACGCCTGCCACGCCTGACCAAAAAGCGGCTCTCGGCAAATTGGCTCCCGAAAATCTTAAAGCTGACACTCTCGCCGGCGCAAAGATTACAGGCAAATTCACCAAAGCTCCCGGCAACGGCGCATCAATCGGCGGCTTGAAAGTCGTAACTGATAAAGGTTGGTTTGCGGCTCGTCCGTCTGGTACCGAAGATATGTGCAAAGTCTACGCGGAAAGCTTCGTAAGCGAAGATCACCTTAAGCAAATTCAAAAAGAGGCTGGCGAAATCGTCGCCTCCGTTGTGTGATTCGTAATACTTAATTGGTAGGTTAGTGGTTAATGGTTTTGGAATGAAAGGAAGAATTTTTAATGGCTCTTACTTTGAAATCCGGCTTCAGCTTCGACTATGATAATCTGTTCGGCGAAGGCAAAGTTACTCAAGCCGACCTCGACGAATGCAAAGACGCGATAAACGCCGCTCACGAGGCTATGAAAGTTATGCGCAAAGACGGCTTTATCAAAGCTCACCTCAGCAAAGACGGCGCACCCGAAAAAGTTTATTTCTCGAAACTGCCCTATATCACCGAAGAGAACGGCAAACTTAATCTCAACTCGCCCGCGTCAATCAAACGTCTGCACGACTTCACGGAACATATCCGCAATAACGTTGACGCTGTAGTTTCGCTCGGTATTGGCGGTTCCTTCTTGGGCAATAAAGTTCTGTTCGATATTTTCTGCGGCGAATTCTGGAACACGTGGACGCCTGAACAGCGTAAAGGCTTGCCAAAAGTTTATTTCAGCGGACAAAACATTGACCCGCGCAGAACAGGCGACATTATCAATCACCTTAAGGCTATGGCGGCGGCACATCATCACGCTATGCACCATGAACTTGGACATGAACACTCGCACGACGGCGAATATAAGCACGATAAAACCGAAGTTATTCACAGCCACGCCCCGAATTTGAAAATCGAACATAAATTCAAAGTCATGCTGATTTGCATTTCCAAGAGCGGCGGCACGCTCGACACCATGAGCAATTTTATGGTTATGTACGACGAGCTGAAAAAATGCGACGACATTGAAGTTGAAGTCGTTGCCGTCACCGATCCGAATATGGAGAAGAAGACCCTCCTTAAGCAAATCGCAGTTGACAATGGCTGGGAAACTTTTGCTGTACCCGACGGCGTTGGCGGACGTTTTACAGTTTTTTGCGAAGTCGGACTTTCTACGGCGGCTGTTATCGGCATGGACATTGAAGCTTTCTTGCAAGGTGCGCAGGATATGGATAAGGCTTGCCAGAACGAGGACATTTTCCAAAATCCCGCAATGCTCAATGCCGCGCTGAAAGTTATCGCTTACAAAAAATACGGGCGCAATATCGAAGTCATGATGCCCTATGGCGATTATCTTAAGTCGCTGTCCGAGTGGTATATTCAACTGTTGGCTGAATCGCTCGGCAAGCAGTTCGACAAAGAAGGCAAGGAAGTTTGCGAAGGTCGCACGCCGCTTGTTGCAGTTGGTACGACGGATATGCACTCTCAAACGCAACAGCACCAGGAAGGCACGTTGGATAAAGTCGTTCAGTTCATTAAAGTTGACAAATGGGCGAACGATTTAGTTATCCCGAATGTTTTCCCCGACGTAAAGAAATTGGCGGATATTTCCGGCGTGACGATGAGCGAGGCTTTGGAAGTTGCTCGCCAGTCGAATGCGGACGCTCTCAAGTCTAACAAACGCTTTAACGCTTGCTTTACTCTGCCCGAACTCAACGAGTATCATCTCGGCGAACTGATGTATTTGTTGGCAATGTCGGTTGCTTACGAAGGCGAACTCCTCAACGTTGACGCATTCAATCAACCGGGCGTCGAGGCTTACAAGCGCATTATGGGACCGAAACTTCAAGAACTTAAAGCTTCTAAAGGATAAAAATTTTCTACGCAGATAAATTTAGCCGCTCGATTAAAATTTTCGGGCGGCTTTTGTTTGGGGTGATTAATATGAAAAAATTTTTTATGGCGGTGATTTTTATGTTGAGTTTATCTGGCGTTGGTTGTGCGGCGGAGGAGCCTATTAACATTGAACCTGCGCGGAATCTCTCAACGAGTGTTGACGAATTCTGTTGGAAATATTTCGCGACGCTTGATCACAAGGAAAATATTTTTTACTCACCGTATGGAATCAATGCCGCGTTAAGTATTTTGGCGAACGGCGCAAGTGATGACACGCTCAAGGAAATTTTATTCGCGTTGGAAGCCGATAACCTCGAAAATCTCAACGATTGTCACAAAAATTTTTCCGAGTTTATCGCGAAGAATTACGATAACTTTGCAGAGGCGAATCTTCTGCTTATCGATAAAAAAATTATCGGACGCGGGCTTGATAAAAATTTTAAACGTATTGTGACTGACGTTTATAAATCTGACGTTCGCGAGGCAAATTTTAGCGGCGACGTTGACGGCGAAAAACAAAAAATTTCCCGCTGGGTTAGCGAGAAGACTAAAAATTTTATTCCCAATTATAAATCCATTGCCACCGCTGATACTGTCACCGATTTATTAAACGTCGTCTACTTTAAAGGCACGTGGGCTATTCCCTTTAAGGTGCACAAAACTTATCCGCAAAATTTTAGAAACTGCGACGGCTCAATCTCCGAAGTAGATATGATGCGCGAAGTTTTTGACCATGAAATTGCTTACCTTGAAAACGACGATTTTAAAGCTATTAAGCTCCCTTACAACGCGAATGCCACAATGTATTTGATTATGCCGAGTGACGATAACGCTTTGAATGTCGCCGAGCTTTGGAATAACTACACCGCCCGCGCAGATTTTTTGAACGGCTTAAGTAAAACTTCCGCGTTTACTGGAGAGGTTGTCGTTCGCTTGCCAAAGTTTGAAATGGACATTGAAAATAATCTCGTCGAAAATTTTAAGGCAATGGGCATAAAAAAATCTTTTTCCGACGCCGCAGAATTTTTTAATATCGTCAAAGAAACGTCGCTAAAAATCGGCAACGCTCAACATCGCGCCAAAATAAAAGTTGACGAACAGGGCACCGAAGCCGCCGCCGTCACGGAAATTACTATGGTAGAGGCGGGTGCCGCGCCGAACTTTGAACCGCCGCGCAGAGTTTATTTTATTGCTGACAGACCGTTTCTATTTTTAATTCGCGATATTGAATCAAACGTAACTTTATTCGCAGGTGTCCTCAACAAGCTTTAAATTTGCCGTTTGTGATTTTATAAATGCTGTTGTTAACGTGAAAAGTTGTAGCAGAAAATTCTTTTAGAGTAACAGAGCCGTCATCAAATTTAAACGAGACGGCGTTATTTTTTTTGCTGTAGGAAGTTTTGAAATCAAGCCCGTCAAGCGTTAGAGTATCTTTATTATCAAAGCCGTAAATAATATCCTTGCCGTCACCTTGCGCGTAAATAAAGGTATCTGCGCCGGCATCGCCCCACAGCGAATCATTACCCTTGCCGCCAACCAAAGTGTCTTTACCTGCGTTGCCGTAAAGTTTATCGTTGCCAGCATTGCCAAGTATAGAATCATTAGCCGCGCCGCCGTAAATCGTATCATTTTTACTTCCGCCGCTTATGATATTGGCTTTAGCATTGCCGGTAATTTCAACGGCAGTTTTACGTTCGGAAGCGTCAATAACTTCTACAGACGAGTTAACTTTAACGACGGATTCTTTATCGTTCGTAAGTGTTAAAGTAGTGCCGCCGACAACCGTTGAATATTCTTTGCCCGCCGAATCAATCAAGCTTAGAGTTTTGCCCTTTGCTTTTTGAACAGTAAGTGAACCTTTACCGACAGTAAAAACGACATTATTGCCGCTCGTTTTGGTTTTAGAAATGCCCGCTCCAATAGAAATTTTATCGCCCGTCGCGTAGTCGGTGATTGTATCTTTGCCCGACGTATAGACGAATAAATCCTTTCCTTTGCCGCCCGTCAATTTATCGTCGCCCTTGCCGCCCGATAAAGTATCTGCGTTTTGACCGCCTACTATTTTGTTGTTAGATTTATTTCCGTTAATCGCAAGTTTTTTCGTTGCAGACGAGGCGTCGACATTTTTTATATTGTCAAAATCAGTTAAATCTATCGTTTTGTCCTTGAATTCGGCGGAAACTTTTAGTCCCGCGCCATTTTTGGAAAGACCTTCAGGGAAGAATTGTCCGTTGCAAGTGCCCTCAATTTTAAAATATTTTTCGCCGCCGATTAGCTTTATGGTACCGTTTAACATTTGAGTTGCAGATTTCAATCCAGAGTAATCGCCAACTGCAAGAATTAAATCGTTCCCGCTTTTCAATGTGGAATAATTCGCGCCTAAAATTCTAATTGTTCCACAGCCGCTAACTGTATCATTGCCGTCGCCGAAATGGTAAACAATAAGATTATTTTTCCCGTTTGCATAAATTTGGTCATTGCCCGTACCGCCGTAAATCGTATTACTTCCCTTGTTGTCGTAAATGTAATCGTTACCGCCATTACCGTAAATCAAATCGGATTTAATGTCGCCATAAAGATTATCCTTGCCGCTCGTGCCGTAAATGGTAGCTTGCCCCTTGCCGCCGATAATAGAGCCAGTTACTTCTTTGGTCTTTTTATCGGCGGACAATTTGTATTTAAAAATTTCGCCCTTAGGATTGGTGACTTTAAATTCCTTGCCTTTGAACTTTTTAAAGCGCAAAGAGCCTTCACCAATCTTTAAAATAACGTCCGAGTCTTCGACAGTAACCGCGCTGACATTGCCCGACGAAATTTTTAAAGTGTCGTCGTCGGTGAGACCATAAATCTCGTCGTGCCCATCGCCGTCTTTGTATTCGATAAAATTTTTCTGCGCGGCGGAGGAAAGACTTATTAAATCGTCGCCTGCTTCGCCCGCGATTGTGGCATATGAAATGTAACTTTTAATGGTGTCTTTATCCGCGCCCGCATTTACTTTTATTCCGAAAGTATAATTGGACGTAGAAGTAGAACCTAAACGAATTGAATCGTTGCCGGTGCCGCCCTCGACCGTTATGTTATTGCCGTAAACTTCAATAGTATCATTATCGTCGCCGCCGTCGATTGTCACTTCTGATGATTTGTGATTTACAATTTTATCGTTGCCAGTTCCGCCGACGATTGAAACGTTCGAGCCGTTGTTTTTTATGTAATCGTCATCTGCGCCGCCGTCGACGGTATCACCTTCGTAACTATGAATTGTATCTTTACCGTCGCCGCCATAAATTTCATCTGTGCCCGCGTCGCCGTAGAGTAAATCATTGCCGCCATTACCGAAAATAAAATCGTTGCCCGCGCCGCCGTAAATTGTATCGTTCTTGTCATTGCCGCGCAGATTGTCGGAGCCATCGTAGCCGTAAATTACGTTGCTAAAAGTTTTGCCAACTATTGTGTCTTTAGTTGCGCCGGGTTCAGAGTTTATGTAAGCTGTGAAGTTTTTATCTCGTTTAATGCCAACATTGTCTTGCAGGTCGTCTTCTGCCTCCGAGCCAAAAATGTAGCAAATTACCTCGCCTGTCTTGTCGTTTATGCCGTAAGCCCGCGTCAATATAGAGCCTTTCTCCTCGTCCTCTATGAGCTTAAATTTTTTATTTGCGCCGTCAACGAGCTTAACCGAGCCGCTCCCGACTACAAACGTTACGTCATTTCCGATAACCGCAATGTCAGTAATGCGCCCAGATTTAACGTCAAGCGTCGACATAAAATTATCGTTAGTCATCAGATTAAGCGCGGATTTAAGCGGATTTTCTACAGTGAATTTATAAATCTCGTCATTGCCTTCGCCGTTAGAGTATTCAAAAATACGCGGAGCAACGCCGTCGCTGATGATTGTATCGTCACCCGCGCCGCCGCTAACAGTGCTAGTTGAGGATAGGTCGCCAAGATAAGCCTTAAAGTTTGTAAAGTCTTTTATGTTGTCGTAAATACTTTTGGCAACACTTGTAATCGAAAGTGCCCAGCCGAGCGGGGTTGCTCCTGCGGCTAAGACACCCAACGCAAGCATTGTGTCCACAAGGTTTGTAGGTATAGGAACGTTAGTTTTCAAACTTGTTAGTTGTAAGACGGGATTTAATACGCCAACCGTCAGCTTATTTATATCTTCCGCCGAAAGCCGCTGTAAAATAATCTGGTCATTACCTGCGCCGCCGTAAATCGAACCGCGCACATCGTGCAAAGCTGTAATCGTATCGGAAGCCGCGCCGCCGTCAATCGTTACGTCGTTGCCTTTATCAGTGAAAATATAATCGCCAATATTGCTACTGCCCGCACCTTTGACATTATCGCCCTCGATAAAAACCTTGTTGCCATAGTTGTCGATAATGTCACCGTGATCCCCACCGAAGATAATCGCACCGTCGCTTGTGTTTTTAATGTAATCATTGCCCGCATTGCCTCTTAGCAAAACATTTTCGCCGTCGTTTAAAATAACGTCAACGCCGTCTGCTGTATCGCCGCCCTCAACCGTGACATTGCTCCACGTGCTTGCAACACTCACAAGATTTTTGCCACCGACAGCATTTATTGAAACGCCTGAGCCGTAATAACTACTATCATATTTGCTGTCTTTGGAAACCGGAGTATTTTGTTGAGGAGTATTGGAAAGGTAAATCGAATCTCCACTGGTGCCGCCTTTGACGGTGATATTTTCGCCGCCACCTATAAGACTGATTTTGTTATTGCCGTTACCCGCGTCAATCGAGATATTCGAGCCGGTGAAATTGTTAATAGTATCGTCGTTTTCGCCCGCTTTAATCGTAATGTTGTTGCCGCCCGATACAGTTTCATCTATGAACAATGCCTGACTTATTACGCCGTCTACCCTAAAATTCAACATGTGACCTTCAAAGCGTCCGTTGCTTATGGAGTTATTGCCGTCGCCCGCGTTTATCGAGATTTCGCAGCCGTTGTTGAAAATATAATCGTTATCCTTGTCCGCCGCTATCGTCACGGAGCTACCGCCGCTTACAACTGCATCTTCCACAAAAAGATTTTCGACAGAGAAAAAATCGCTTGCACTGTACTTTCTATAACCGGGATTTTTATGTCCGATAAGATTTCCGTTTTTGATAGTGTTGTTGCCGTCGCCCGCGTTTATCGAGATTTCGCAGCCGTTGTTGAAAATATAATCGTTATCCTTGTCCGCCGCTATCGTCACGGAGCTACCGCCGCTATATTGTCTGTCCACAACGAAATTAATTGTCGCATCTGCTCCCGTTCCTTCGGTCTCGTGGTGTCCTTCCAAAATCCCGTTGTTAATTGTATTGTTGCCAATACCCGCGTCTATGGTGACAGTTGAACCTGAATTTGCGATTGAATCCTTGCCCGCACCCGTCAAGATTGTAACTCCATAGCCAGAATTTGAGACAGTATCACAACCCTCGTCCGTGCCGGCATTAATTGAAACAAAGTATAGCCCGTTTTCAATAGAATCGTTATCTGCTCCGCCGTCGATTGTAACGTTGATATTCGGATAGCTATCGACATCATCGTAATAGTAATAAGAATCCCAACGAGCTTTATTGAGAATTGTATCATTACCCGTGCCGCCGTTAATTATAATTTCGGGTTTGTAATTTTCTCCCGAATACATGTCGTCATAGTAACCTTGGTTTTCAATATAATCGTCGTTGTCGCCGCCGTCAATCGTAACCCCGCCGTCACAAAGGTAACCTTCTATGTTATAAGCGTAATTGTAAATAGAATCGTTACCTGCACCAGCGTCGATTGTGCTGTTCGGACTACTGTAGTTTATAATTATGTCATTGTTCGCGCCACTTAAAACAGAAACATTGGAGCTTCCATTATCTACATAAATAGAATCATTGCCCGTGCCACTGTCTATCGTTACAGAATCGCCTAAGCTGTAAATCGTATCGTTGCCTGCCTCGCCATTGAGATAAGAGTTGTTGTCCTCGTTTTGAATGTAATCATCGCCTTCGCCGCCGTCAATCGTAACGTTATCGCCGTACCAGATCTCAATCGGATTGTCATTCTCATCACGAATAGTATTGTTGTTTTCGTCGCGCTTATAAACAAATCCTCTGACATTCGTAATGCTGTCGTTACCCGCGCCAGCGTTAATTGAAGTATCATTGGAGCCGTAACTATAGATTGAATCATTGCCTATGCCGCTGTCGATTGTGACGTTGTTGCCAGCCATGCTCGACCAATAACGAGACGGCGATTCACCACCATTATTGATAGTGTCGTCACCCGCGCCTGTAATGATTAAAGCCTTGCCACCTATGTTAAAAATATAATCGACGTCATTGCCGGCACCGGTGTTGATTGTTGCCTTAGTGTAATTTATGACAAAATCGTTACCCGTGCCAGTGTTAATTTGTGCGTTAAAACTACCATTGTCAATAGTATCGTTGCCGCTGCCACTGTTTATTATTGCAGAATCTCCACCGCTACTTATATAGTCTGCGCCATTTCCGCTATTGATTAAAAGAGAATCGCCGATGCTATGAACGTAGTTATCACCCTTGACGTCGTCAATTTTGGCATTGTCACCGTAGCTATGAATGTGGTCATTACCCTCGCCGCCGTCAATTTTGGCATTGTCACCATAGCTTGTAATGTGGTCATCACCTGCGCCGCCGTTTATGGTAACATTATCGCCACCGACATCATAATTTCCATTGCCAAAATAATGACCGTTTACAATGTGGTCATCACCTGCGCCGCCGTCGAGTACTGAATTATCGGGTTTGTGATAATCGTTTTGTTGAGTTTTTTCGTTCCATTCTACTGCCGATGAACTTTCGATTGAGTCATTGCCATCGCCGCCGTTGATATTGACATTTGCGCCGCCAGAGCTAGTTAAGTAATCGTCGCCTTCTTTGCCGTCAATCGTCACAGCGTTTGCATAGTTTGAAATGGTATCGTTCTTCGCGCCGCCCGAAAGGTTCGCACCGTCCCCGGAAACTGTCGGACTGTTGCCTTCAGCATCGAGAACATATTCCCAGTAATATCCGGTCACTTGCCTTAAGTACCAATAACCACTACCATCCCAGTAAGAATACAAACCGTCCACCCACGTGTAGACCCATTTATCTTTGGCATATTTTTTTTTCCTTAACGTAATCCCAATAATCCTCGTAACGAGGATATCTAAGGTAACCACCTTTAGGAATATTAGTATCTTTATAATTTTCACCGATAGAGCAATTGATTCCTTTATCATTATATTTTCCCATAACATAATTCTGACGGTTGTTAGTTATAGATATTGAGCCTTCGTCATCAGTAACCATATAGTAGTAAAACGGCGCAACGTATTTTTCTTCTGACATCTCAATCGCGCTCCTTCCTTAAAAAAACACGAGTCAACTATTTTCTGAATAATAACATGTAGTCGAATAGTTTACAATGATAGCGATATAAAAATTTTTCTTTGCAAATAAATTTATCCTCTCGTCCAAAACGGGCGGGAGGTTTTTGTCGTTGGCATTTATGATAAAAAAATTAACCGCCCCAAAACTCGGAGCGGCAAATTTATTTAGGCAGATATTTTTAATCGTTCGGGGCGTCTACGTAATCTACTTCTGAATAGCTCGCAGGTTTTTAATCAACACCTTCAATAAATTTTTTGTAAGTGTCTAGAGTATTGTCCGCCGCTACAGTCAAAAAACCGGTGTCCGCGCCCACTGCAAGGAAACTCACGCCTAAATCTACGAAACGTTTTGCCTGTTCAGTCGTCAAGGCGATTGTGCCAACGGGTTTGCCCAACGCGTGAATGCGTTTAATCATGTCGTCCATAGCCGCTTCAACTTCGGGGTGGAAAATATTAATGCCGTGTCCCATGTCTACAGCCAAATCAATCGGTCCAAGAAAAACTCCGCCAACGCCCGGCGTATTGGTTATGGCGTCAAGATTTTCCCAACCACGCACGCTTTCAATCTGCGGCAAGATACAAATTTCCTCAACATTGCGTTCCAAATAATCAGGATGACGATTGAAACGACCTGCACGAACAGCCGACGCTCCAAAGCCGCGATTGCCTCTCGGCGCGTAGCTCGCCCAATACATAATATTTTCGGTTTCCTCGCCCGTCTCGACTTTGGGGATAATAATATTTTGAATGCCGCCGTCCAAAAGTTGTTTGATAATGCCTGTGCCCGCTTGTGGAATTCTAACGACGGGCGTCATGTCATAAGCCGCAATAGCGCGAGCAATGTCCAAAATCGTCGTGACAGTGTGCCCGCCGTGTTCGCCGTCAACGAACAGCCAATCATAATTCGACGTTGCTAAAATCTCCGCGACCTCCGCAGAAGTCGTTTCTTGTCCAACGCCGTATTGAAGTTTGCCCGCCTCGATTCCGTGTTTAAATTTGTTGTAAAGATAATCTTTAACCATTGGCATAAAAAATCCCTCCAAAAAGTTTTGTCAAGTTTATAACGGATTCAGACGGCGTTCAATTATTAAAGCGGCAAATCCATAAATCAATTTTAGAAAATATTAAATTTGTAAAAGGAGCGGCTTGAGAGGCGCAGGCATTGCCTCGATAAAAAATTTTGCCATTTCTCGCGGTGAACATTCCCACTTGTCCAACGCCCAATCGTTAACGAATTCGGAAATGCCTCGCATGTAAAATCGTAAACAAAAATAAATCTCCGGCGGCAACTCGGCAAAATTATGTCGCGCCTTTATCCAATCCGCCAAAAGATTAATCGCGTGATCGTTCGTGGTGTAGCGGAAAGAATTTTGCCCGACGGCATTTTTTAACAAGTTCAAATAAAATTTTTCGTCCTCCAAAACTATTTCCATCCACTTGCAAATTACATCTTCTAACGTGTCACCGCTCCCAAAATTTTTCATTGACGCCTCGACTTTCTGATTGTAAATCCATGCCATTAAGTCGTATTTGTCATGGAAGTGATTGTAAAACGTCGGCGACGTAAGCCCGCAATTTTTTGTAAGCTCTTTAATTGTGATTTTATCAACGGGCTTGAATTGCGACAAATCTTTAAGCGATTCGGCGAGCAAAGCTTTTGTACTCTGCGGAACAATCATTTTATCACCTCGAAAAAAATTAACCGCCCCAAAATTCGGAGCGGTTTTTTGTTGCAAAGTTATTAATTAGAATTCGTAGTAGTCGAGCGATTTGATAACGAATTTTTCAGCTTGCGGAATGAAGACGATATTGTCGGATCCTTCTTGCGGATAAACGCGCGTCGTCATGACTTCGGAGCCGTCGTTGACGAAAATTTCAATCGCGGATTTGTCGAGGAAAATACGGAACTTAAGCAGACCGTCGAAGGGGTGCAAAATGACTTTGCGAACGCCCTTACCGCCCTCAATCGTCTGGTCGCGGTTAAGCTCAAGGACAGGTTTGCCCTCTTCGAGGTAGTATCTGACGAGAGTTTTTTCTTTGTCACTGCTGAAGAGTTCAAAGTCAAATTTGTTGCCGGAAGCATTAACGTCAACATCAAAGAGCAATTCGCCGCAAGTACCTTTAACGCCGTCAAGTTTCGTTGTCTCTTCGAGCGCAAGATCCGTGAAGTGGACGCCTTCGCCGCGCATACATTCGAGTTCTTTGGGCGGAATGGTATAAACTTTGTCGTCTTTGTAGACAAGCTCACGCGGAATGGTAAGCATGGTTGCCCAGCCGTCAGCTTGTTCGGGGAAGGGACTTTGCCACGCAGCAAGCCACGCAATAATGAAGTAGCGACCTTCGGGATTTTTCATCATTGTTGTTGCGTAGAAGTCGAAGCCGTGATCGAACGTGAAGAAGTCGCCGCGATAGAATACACCCTGATCGTAATCGAGTGTACCGACCATGTAGCCAGCTTGGTGAATATTGTGGAACATGTAGCCTTTGTACGGGACATGTTGCGGCGAAGTAATCATGACGTACTTGTCGCCGAAATGCGCAAAGCCGGGGCATTCCCACATAGTGCCTTCGGAGTAATCTGGCTTAGAAATGGCAACGACAGATTTAAACGTCCAATCAAAGAAGTTACTAGACTCGAACAGGACGATTTGCGTACGGGAGCGATCGCGAATTCTGTTGCCAATTACGCAGTAATACTTGCCGTTATGATCCCAAATCTTAGGATCGCGGAAGTCGATATTAGCGATAATCGGGTGATCGTTCGGAATGTCGATGACGGGGTTCTTTTCGTACTTCGTGAAGTTAATGCCGTCTTCCGAATAAGCAAAGCACTGACGCTCGGTAACATTGCCGCCGCCAGCACTACCGGAAGGATTATAACCGGAAGGATTCTCAGCGGAAGAATTGACGCCGCCCGGACCGTTGAACCTTTGCGACGTGTACATAAGCCAGAGCTTGCCTTCAAACTCGTAGCCGCAACCGCTGAAGCAACCGTCCCAGTCGTACCACTCGTGACCTTCGGAAAATGCGCCAGGAGTAATGGCT
Organism: Selenomonadaceae bacterium; assembly: GCA_017428215.1. Classification (GTDB taxonomy): domain Bacteria; phylum Bacillota; class Negativicutes; order Selenomonadales; family Selenomonadaceae; genus Quinella. The sequence goes on along the minus strand of JAFRRH010000031.1, from coordinate 38,412 downwards.
ATCGGTTGATGTTCCCAGTGGCAAAGGTCTTTACTTGTGGAGTGCCCCCAGTGCATGGGTCCCCAGTTCACGGAATACGGATGATACTGATAGAAAATGTGATACTCACCCTTGTAATACGAAAAGCCGTTCGGGTCATTGAGCCAACCAACCGGCGGTGCCACGTGATATTTCGGGTACCACTTTGACTCTTGAACCTTCTTAGCCTGTTCGGGGTCTAATCTTTTATCTAACATTATTAACCCACCTCCGCCGCTAATTTTAAGTTAATCTAAGCTTAAAGTCAACGGATTTTCTTTAATAAATTCAAAATCTTTTGCCAACGAAATTCTAACCAAAACTTGAATTGACAATCGGCGGCGCAAAATTTACAATGACAGCGGAGGTGCGTTAAGCATGAATACGAAAAAGTTTACAAAGATAATCTGCGCGGCGGCTGTAGTAGCGGCGTTGACGTTCAGCGGTTGTAGCGATTTAACTGGTACTAGCGGCTCTGACGACAAGACGGCGGGCGAAAAAACTGTATCTCAAACGTCACACACGGAGGCGGCTCCTAAAACCATTAATCAACCGGAAAGCAACGCTAAACTTTCTGACGCGAGAAATACTCCCGCCGTGCGCGTGGCAAGGACTGTTGGTCCTGCTGTCGTCGGCATTACAAATAAAGCTATTGCCCGTGATTTTTTTGACAGAACATTTGAGACGGAAGGCGTTGGCTCTGGTGTCATTTTCAAGAGCGACGGCTACATTATCACGAACAATCACGTTATCGCCGGCGCAAAGGAAATTATCGTTTCGTTATCGGACGGCAACACGGTTAACGGAACTTTAATTGGTACTGACGAGATGACGGATATTGCTGTTGTTAAAGTCGACGCTAAAGATTTGCCCGTTGCTGAACTCGGCGATTCTGATGAAGTCGTCGTCGGTGAACCGGCTATCGCTATCGGCAACCCTATGGGATTAGAGTTTCAAGGCTCTGTAACTGTTGGCGTTATAAGCGCGTTAAATAGGACGCTTGACTTAAACGACAGGCGCGTTAAACTTTTCCAGACTGACGCCCCGATAAGTCCCGGCAATTCTGGCGGTGCACTCGTCAACGCGGACGGCGAAGTTATCGGCATTAACAGCATTAAACTTGCAACCAACGGCGTCGAGGGCATGGGCTTTGCAATTCCGATTAACACCGTCAAGACGATTGTAAACGAGCTAATGGATAAAGGCTATGTGGCGCGTCCGTATCTCGGCGTGACAATTTTTGACAAGCCAACTGCCGCTCGTTACGGTTATCAGCTGTCGATTGAAAAGGGTGTTTACGTCTTCCAAGTCGCGATTGATTCGCCTGCCGGTCGTGCTAATTTCCAACGCGGCGACATTATATTAAGCATTGACGGCAAAGAAGTTAATTCGGTTGCTGACGTTCGCAATGAGGTAGCGGCGCATAAAGTCGGCGATAAAGTTAAAGTTTTGCTTGACCGCGACGGCAAACAAGAGACTGTTGAAGTCACCTTAGAAGAAATGCCGCAACCGTCGAATCAATGAGGATAAATTTAATTGTTATCGGCAAGCTTAAAGAAAAATTTTTAGTAGACGGCGTAGCAGAATACATTAAACGTTTAAAAAAGTTCACGACGATTGAAATCCGCGAAATTGCCGAATGTCGCACGGTCGAGGAAGAGGGGCAAAAAATTTTGTCGCTCGTACCAAAAGATTCGTGGCTGTGCGTGCTTGACGTTTCGGGCGCGGCTTTAAGTTCGGAGGACTTTGCAAAAAAAATTGCCACATTGAATTTGAACGGCGTAAATAATCTAACATTTGCAATCGGAGGGGCGTTCGGCTTGAGCGAGGAACTTAGGCGGGCGGCGTCCTTCCGATTAAGTTTATCTGAAATGACGTTTACTCATCAAATGGCGCGGCTAATATTAGTCGAGCAAATTTATCGCGCCTTCAAAATCAATCGACATGAGCCATATCATTGGTAAATATTTCTTGCCGCAACTAATCGCGTTGACGATTTTGTTAAAATGATTTATTATGTTTCAGATTAATTATTGATTAAAAGCTTTTACGTTCCGGAATGGAGTTGAAAGACTTGCAAAAGTTGTTTGTGAAATTATTTTTAATCGTCGCGCTGATGTTATTGGTCTCACCGCGCACGACTTGGGCAATGCCTGAAATTTTACCGTTTGACCAATTAAGGAGCGGCATGACCGGCAAGGCTTATACAGTCGTAGACGGCTCCGGCAAAATTGAAAACTTCGACGTAAAAATTATCGGCTTGACGGACGAGGGCAAAGGCTCTAAGCGTACGATTATCGCGAAGGCGTCGGGCGAAGTCATCGAACGCACGGGCGGCATTTTGCAGGGCATGAGCGGCAGTCCCGTTTATGTTGACGGCAAACTTATTGGTGCACTCGCCGCCGTTCTTAAGGAAATGGATCCCTACGCCGTCTTTATTACGCCGATTGAAAGTATGATTGAGCTTTGGAATTTGCCCGACCCTAAGGCGCAAGTTAATTATGTTAAAACTGTTAAGCTTGAGGAAGAAACTAAATCCGACGAGCCTGAAACTAAAGACGAATCAACTGCCGAATCCGACGAGACTAAAAAAATTGAAGTCGCAGATAAAAACGAACCGACTGTTGAACCTGTCAAGGATACGCCGGAGGTTGAAGAAGTCGACGCTTTGTATTTGAGCGGCTTCGATGCGAACGGTGCAAAATTTTTATTGCGGGAATTGGGCTTGAAAAATTTACAGTCGCCTCCCACTGTACTTGAACGCGGCATTCAGCTTGACGCAACCCTTAAGCCTGGCTCGGCATTGGGTGTAGCAATTATTTACGGTGATTTTTCATTAGGCGCGACGGGCACTGTTACCGCTGTTGACGGCAAGAGGATTTTGGCTTTCGGACATCCGTTTACACATGCGGGCAACGTAAATTATTTCATGACGGACGCTTCTGTTATCGGCTCGGTTAGCGGTGTCACGACCAACGGCGTTAAACTTGCGGGCATTGGCAACATTATCGGGCGCGTTAATCAAGACCGCGATTCTGGCGTTGCCGGCATTTTGGGAACGTTTCCAGCCGTCGTGCCGATAAGTGTTACGGTTACAGATAACGCCCTTGACAAGCAGGAAACCTATAACGCGACGATTGCTTACAATGAAAATCTCGTTCCAAAGCTCGGCGCGTCGATTGCTTATACTGCGCTTAGTAAAATGGCTGATTCGTTAGCTGAAAGCACTGTTGAAATTGATTTTAATGTTAAAACTAATGCGGTTGCTGGCGGCGAATTGACGCGGAAAAATATGTTCTATAACGCTTCGGACGTCGGACAAGTTGCTGTTCTTGAACTCATGCAAGCTCTTAATCTCGTCTGCTCCAACACCAAAGAGGAATCAAATATTTTCGGCGTTGACGTTAATATTTCTTTTGAGACGGAGCGTCGCACGGCGTCAATCGTTTCTATCACGCCCGAAAAAAAGATTGTTAAGCCCGGCGAAACGATTAATTTAACTGTTGAGTTGCAACCCTACCGCAAGCCGACAGAAAAAGTTATTCTGCCTTACACCGTACCTTTGACGGCTCATCAAGGAAATTTAGCTTTGGAAATTCACGGCGGTGCACTCGTTCCCGTCAATCAAGCAATGACGAGCGCGGGACTTGTTACGGCGGATTCAAATAAAAGTTACGAGGAAAAAATTAAAGACTTCCTCAAGACCGGCAAGAATAATCAATTAGTCGTCGAAATTGGCGGCTCAAGCGAACCCAAAACTGAAAAACAAATTCGTAAGGAAATCGCTCAAGCTAAACGGGCGCAGGCTAGACTTAAAAAGGAAGGCATAATCTCCAAAAAAGTCGATAGCAAAGTTGACACGAACTACATAATTGATAACGTCATGCGCACTACCTTAAGCGTCGAGAAAGTTTGACGCAACAGGAGGATTGAGATTTTGGAAAGACTGGTAATAAAAGGTGGAAATCGATTAAGCGGCACCGTAAAAATCAGCGGCGCGAAAAATGCTGTGCTCCCTGTAATTGCGGCGACGCTCTTAGGTCAAGATAGAGAAACTTGTTTGGACGAAGTGCCGAACCTTGACGACGTGCGAACAATCAGCGAAGTATTGCGGACACTCGGCGTTAAAGTTCGTCACGAACCGGAAAATAATAAATTATTCGTTGACGCCTCGACGATTGAAAATATAACTGCGCCGTATGATTTAGTTAGAAAAATGCGGGCATCGTTTTTGATAATGGGACCACTTTTGGCGCGGCTCGGAAGTGCGAAAATTTCATTGCCTGGCGGTTGCGCGATTGGAACTCGTCCGATTGATTTGCACTTAAAAGGCTTCGAGGCACTCGGCGCGAAAATTTCTATTGGACACGGCTACATTGAGGCGGTTGCTCCTGAAGGCTTAAAGGGTGCACAAATTTATTTAGACTTCCCAAGCGTCGGTGCAACGGAAAATATTTTAATGGCGGCGTCAATGGCGCAAGGTCAAACGGTTATTGAAAACCCCGCGCAGGAGCCGGAAATTGTCGACTTAGCAAATTATCTAAACATCATGGGCGCAAAAATTCGCGGCGCGGGCACCAATGTTATCAAAGTTGAAGGTGCACCGAAGTTAATCGCCCGCGACTACACGATAATTCCCGACCGAATCGAGGCGGGCACTTACATGATTGCCGCCGCAATGACACGAGGCGACGTTTACATTGCCAACGCCATCAGCGAACATTTAAAGCCCGTTATCGCTAAACTAAAGGAGGCGGGCGTTAAAGTTATCGAGGACGTTGACGGAATTCGAGTTATTTGCAACAGGCGACCGCGTGCTGTTGACATAAAAACTTTACCGTATCCAGGCTTCCCGACTGATATGCAAGCGCAATTTATGGCTATGCTGACAATTTCGCAGGGCACGAGCATGGTAACTGAAACTGTCTTTGAAAATCGATTTATGCACGTTGACGAACTGCGACGCATGGGCGCGAGAATTAAAATTGACGGGCGTACTTCCGTTGTTGAAGGGCAGGAGAAATTGACGGGCTGTCAAGTTAAAGCTACTGACCTCCGCGCAGGTGCCGCGATTGTGCTGGCGGCTCTCGTTGCAGAGGGTGAAACGCAAGTTGGCTATATTCACCACATAGATCGCGGTTACGATAACTTAGTTCAAAAACTTGTAAGTCTCGGCGCAGATATTAAACGAATCGACAGATAAAAATTTATGGCATTATATTTTTAGTTTATGTGTATTTTATTAGGAGGAATTGCTATGGTTAACAGAATTATTTTAAACGAAACTTCTTATTTTGGACCTGGCGCAATTAAAGAAATCCCTGCGGAAATCAAAAGTCGCGCTTGCAAAAAAGTTATGCTCGTCACCGACAAAGATTTAATCAAGTTCAAAGTTGCAACTAAGGTCACGGAACTTTTGACGGCTTCGGGCGTTGACTTCGAGATTTACGACAACATTAAGGCTAACCCGACAATCGAGAACGTTCAAACCGGCGTTGAATTCTGCAAGAAGTGCGGCGCGGATATAATCGTTGCAGTTGGCGGCGGCTCGGCTATCGATACCAGTAAGGCAATCGCAATCATCATGACTAATCCCGAATTTGCAGATGTGCGCAGTCTTGAGGGCGTTGCGCCGACTAAGAATAAATGCTTGCCGATTATCGCCGTCTCTACGACTTCGGGAACTGCCGCCGAAGTTACAATCAATTACGTTATCACCGACGTTGAAAAGAATCGCAAATTTGTCTGCGTGGATCCGAAAGATATTCCCGTCGTCGCCGTCGTTGATTCGGAAATGTGCGCTTCAATGCCGGCTAAGCTCTGCGCGGCAACTGGTATGGACGCTCTTGTCCACGCGATTGAAGGCTACATTACGAAAGCCGCTTGGGAACTTACCGACATGGTTCACCTCAAGGCGATTGAAATTATTTCTAAAAACCTTAGAAAGTCCGTTAAAGGAGATCCTGCAGGGCGTGAGGCTATGGCACTTGGACAATATATCGCGGGTATGGGCTTCTCAAATGTTGGATTAGGTATAGATCACTCTATGGCTCACCCGTTAAGCGCGGTTTACGACATTCCGCACGGAACAGCTTGTGCAATCTTGCTCGCTCCCGTTTTGAAATTCAACGCTCCTGCCACCGGCGAACGCTACAGAGAAATTGCTCGCGCTATGGGTGTTGCCAACGTTGACGATATGACGCAAGGTGAATATCGCGCCGCCGCAATCGATGCCGTTGCAAAACTCAGCACAGACGTTGGCATACCGACTAAGTTGTCCGAACTCGGCGTTAAAGAGCAAGATATAGACTTTTTGGCGGAATCAGCCCTTGCAGATGCTTGCACTCCTGGTAATCCGCGTGACGTTACTAAGGAACAAATCGCTGAAATTTATCGTTCAATTCTTTAAGGTACAACATAAACAACTTTTTAATTTGATTAACTCGTTGTTAGGGTTTAATAAAGAAACTTCAAAGAGAATTAGCTTTAACTTAAGTTTTTGAGGTTTTTACCCTTACAACGAGTTTATTACTTTAATGATTAAGATCATTTATCACGGTAGACTGCACGTATACTACAAAAATTTTACAAAGCTAACTTTAATGTGGGTTTTTACGGCTAATAAATTATCACACTGGTAAAAATGTCACAACATCCCATTAAAATTTTAAATATTTATTTGACTAAATAGCGGCTTTGACGTTAAAATTAATCAATTAAACGGAACGGCGTGATTACTATGGAAAATATTATTCTTCGACCTTACCAGCAACAATTTATTGATGATGTCAGAAATGAATTCATGCAAAATCACAAGCGCGTTGTCGGAGTGGCTCCTTGCGGCGCGGGAAAAACTATCATGACTGGATGGATGATTCGCGAAGTGGCGCGGCGTGGCAAAACGGCAATATTTTTTGTTCACCGCCACGAACTTATTAAACAGACGTCTGAAACTTTTGACAGACTTGGAATTGAGCACGGAATTATTTCTGCCGGATTCAAAGACCAATTAGATTTACCCGTTCAAATTGCCAGTGTCCAAACTTTAGCTCGCCGCCTTAAAAAAGTTGCCTCACCCGATTTTCTAATCTGCGACGAGTGCCACCACATTTTAGCTAATACGTACAGAAAAATTCTCAACGCTTATCCCGACGCTTATTTGCTCGGTGTGACGGCTACGCCACAGCGCATGGGCGGCATTACTCTTTGCGATGTTTTTTCTGCAATGGTTAAAGGTCCAACCGTCGACGACCTCGTAAAGCTTGGCAACCTCACCGACTTTAATTATTTTGCCTCTGCTACCAAACTCGACCTTAAGAGAGTCAAAGTTAAATTCGGCGAATATGTTAATTCCGACCTCGCTAAAGTCATGAGTGACAATCGAATTATCGGCGGTATCGTTTCCAATTATAAAAAAATCGCGAGCGGTAAATCTGCCATTTGTTATTGCGTCAACGTTAGGCACTCAATGAAAGTTGCCGCGTCTTTTAAAGAGGCTGGAATTGTTGCTGAACATGTTGACGGCGAAACTCCTAGCAAAGTTCGCGAACGCATTGTTGAGGATTTTCGCTTGGGCAAGATTAAAGTCCTCTGCAATGCCGAACTTTTCAGCGAAGGCTTTGACGTGCCGAATATGCAAGCCGTTATCCTCGCTCGTCCGACAAAATCTTTAACGCTGTTTATTCAGCAAGCAATGCGTCCTATGCGCCCCGACCCGACGGATCCAAATAAAGTCGCAATTATTATTGACCACGTGCAAAATTATCTGCGGCACGGCTTGCCCAATGAACATCACGATTGGACGCTCAATCCTAATAAGCCTAAAATTCATTTGCCGGCACCTACTAAAGAATGTCCGGAATGCGGCTTGGTTGTTCCGTTCGGCATGTATACTTGTCCTGAATGCGGTTATAAATTTGTCACCGAAGAGGACGAAGAGGAACGCTTAACGGAGCACGAAGGCGTTTTTATGCAAATCAAAAAGAAAATCGCGCCGCCGCCTAAAAAGCCTAAACCGCGTGTAATTCATGCGCCGACGACGCCGGAAGAATTTATGGAGATTGCTAAAGCTAAAGATTATCAAGTTGGCTGGGTTGCTTATAAATCACTCGAACACGCCAAATCTTATGAAGATTGTCTGCACATTGCTGAAGTTTGCGGCTATCAAAGAGGTTGGGCTTATTACAAATGGGAAGATCTTAAGAAAAAATTTCCAAGTAGAAATTATTCGCGGAATTCGTCACGGCGGAGAATTTAAGTAAATTTACGTAACGGGAGGAAAAAATTTGTTTATAGCCGATAAATACGATGTAATAGTAATTGGGGCAGGGCACGCGGGAATTGAGGCGGCATTGGCTTCTGCGCGGCTGGGTTGCAAAACTTTGCTGACAACTTTATCGCTGGAAAATTTAGCTATGATGCCGTGCAACCCGTCAATCGGCGGTCCCGCTAAAGGTCATTTGGTTAGGGAGATTGACGCGCTCGGCGGACAAATGGGAATTGCCGCTGACCAAACTTGTATTCAATTTCGCACGCTTAACACCGGTAAAGGTCCCGCCGTTCAAGCTCTACGTGCTCAAGCTGATAAAAAAATTTATCAAGCTGTCATGAAAAATTTTTGCGAGAACGTTGACGGCTTGGATTTAAAACAGTTGCTGATTGAAAATATTTTGGTCGAGGATAATAAAGTTGTCGGCGTCTGCGCGGAGACGGGAGAAACTTTTTTAGCGAGCGCGGTAATTTTAGCAAGTGGAACTTACTTAAGCGGGAAAATAATTATCGGCGAAAGTATTTTTGACGGCGGTCCCAACGGTCAACGAGCCGCGATTAAACTTTCAAGTGCGTTGAAAAATCTCGGCGTCAAACTCATGCGCTTTAAAACTGGCACACCTGCGCGGGTTGACGCTAGAACTTTGGACTTCGATAAAATGGAAATTCAACGCGGTGACGAACCTCCGCAAAATTTTTCGTTTATGACAAAGACGCCGCCGATTAATCGCGTGAACTGCTACTTAACTTACACGAACGAACGGACGCACGAAATTTTACGTCGCAACTTGCACCGCGCACCTATGGCGAACGGAATTATTGAGGGAATTGGTCCGCGCTATTGTCCGTCGATTGAGTCGAAAATTATTCGTTTCCCCGATAAAGAACGTCACCAACTTTTTTTAGAGCCGGAAGGTTTGAACACGACAGAATATTACGTTCAGGGCATGTCAACTTCAATGCCAATGGACGTTCAGATAGAATTTTTGCACACGATACCCGGACTTGAGCGGGCAAAAATTATGCGGGCGGGCTATGCGATTGAATACGATTGCTTAGACCCGTTGCAACTCAAGCCGACATTGGAATTTAAAAATATCGCGGGATTTTTTTCGGCTGGTCAATCGAACGGCACCAGCGGTTATGAAGAGGCAGCGGCACAAGGATTAATCGCGGGGATAAATGCGGCGGCGTTCGTGAAAAATTTTGAGCCGCTGATTTTGAAACGATCCGAAGCTTATATCGGCGTGCTGATTGACGACTTAGTTACGAAGGGCACCAACGAGCCTTACCGCATGATGACTTCCCGCGCAGAGTATAGGCTACTTTTGAGACAAAACAACGCCGACTTACGATTGACGCCGCACGCAATAAGAATTGGACTTGCCTCGCCTGAACGTAAAAAAATCTTTGAAACTAAGCGCGACGAAATTTTTTCTGCTACTCAACGCCTCAACGAAATTAAATTGACGCCCAGCACTGAAGTTAATCAAAAACTTTCAAGCTTACACTTGGGAGAAATTCATAACACAATGCCGCTTGCCGAACTTTTGCGCCGACCAAATGTTACATATGAAAAACTTCGCGCCGCCTTTGACTTGCCTGAAATTTCTTCTGAAGCCGCCGCGCAGGTTGAAATCAGTATTTTTTACGAAGGCTACATAAAAAAACAGGCGGAACTCGCCGCTAAGCTTGACCGCCTGGAAGATAAAATTATTCCAGTCAAAATTGACTACAACGCGATAAAAAATCTGCGCGTCGAGGCTCGTGAAAAACTTTCCGCTATTCGCCCGCGCTCAATCGGGCAAGCGTCGAGGATTTCCGGAGTGTCGCCGGCTGATATTTCCGTTCTGTTAGTTTGGATTGAAACTCTCTAAAATTTTTCGTGAAAGACGAGCATTAATTCAATAAGCATTAATGAAAAGCTATCTCGTGGAACTTCACGAGGTGGCAATTTTTCTTCCAAGAAATCCCTTGCGTTCTCTCCCGTGAAAAATTGTCGTCCTAAAGCGTAGAAACCAATTCCAATCGCATAACCCGCCGAAATTATCCACGGTATCGCAAATGAAAATTTTTCTGCTAGGAAATAAAGCACCTTGAAGACTTCTGCGCCCACGTAAATAACAATTCTTAAAATGTAAGGCAACAGCTTAATGACAGCTAAAATAATCCCCGGAATAATCACGAACAAATAAAGTATAACAGCCGGCATAATCTTCACGCTCCTTTAAAACAATTTCCAAAAGTGTATCAATAAAATATTAAACGATTATAAAATTTTTTGTCAAGAAATTAGTTGCCCGCGCAACAGCACGCCAAAATTCTCAATGATATAATCAACAAAATTTATCGAAAGGAGGCGGAACTTGTGCGGGGATTTTTTTTGATTGTTTTGCTGGTCGGCTTTGTTGCCTACGCGGGCTTGAATCTTGCTGAAAGTGTAACGCCTTATGTGAGCATTGCAGAGGCGCGAGCGACTTCAAACGGCGTGCAAGTTAAAGGTCTTCTCGATAAAAATTTTGAACCCGTGCAGACTGGCGACGAATTTAATTTTAGCCTTCAAGATGAGGCGACAGGCGAAACTATGCGCGTTAAATTCGACGGCATTAAGCCTGACCAATTCGACGAGGCTTATCACATTGTCGCAGTCGGCAAGTATGATGCGGCGGACGAAACTTTTCACGCTAAAAAACTTTTAATCAAGTGTCCGTCTAAATATGAGGGACAAAAACCTTAAATTTGACGGTGCTTTAAAAACGCGGCGATTAGTTGAAAGCGTCGGACGGCAAATCGCGTACACTGTTCCGCCGCTTTTAAAGCGGCTGTCCGTCGAAGTACGAAGGGCAACAACCGAGGTGAGGGCTTGACGGGAAATTTACTTTTAGGCGGCGGCTTGACGGCGGCACTAGCGGCGATGGCAATTTGTTTCGCGCAAAAAATCCCGTCGGCTCGGCTGGTGAAGATAATCGCGCTAATTTCGGCGGCGTTTATCACTGCGGCAAGTTTGCTCCTATGGATTTTGATCTTTGAAAACGATTTCAGCGTCGAATACGTCGCGGCTTATTCCTCAACGACGCTACCGACGATTTATAAAATTTCGGCGTTTTGGGCGGGACAACAAGGCTCGTTTCTGTTATGGTTGTTAATTCATGCGCTAATTGGCGCAGTGTTGACGTTCAGGCGAACTTCGGCGGCGGCGTTGGGAATTTATTTTTTACTGCAGAGCATTTTAGTTTTACTCGTCTTAGCGAAGTCGCCTTTTGCTGAACACTCCGCGCAGGTTTACGAAGGCATTGGATTAAATCCGCTGTTACAAGATTTTTGGATGGCGATTCACCCGCCGATAATTTTTGTCGGATACGCGCTGTTGGCTGTACCGTTTGCGTTGAGTTTAGGAAGTCTTTTAACGGAGGCGTCGTCGCGCAGTTGGCTTGAAGAGGCTCGCAAGTGGACGCTCATCGCGTGGAGTTTTCTTGGCGCAGGGATATTTATCGGCGGCTATTGGGCTTATAAAGTTTTAGGCTGGGGCGGCTACTGGGGTTGGGATCCCGTAGAAAATTCCTCGCTGGTGCCGTGGATTTTAGCGGCAGTTCTTTTACACTTGATAAATCTTGCACGAAAAAAATCCGCAGTATTAGCTCAAGCACACGTGGCGGCGACGTTTACCTATTCGCTAGTAATTTACGGAACATTTTTAACGCGGTCGGGGATTTTGGGCGATTTCTCGGTTCACTCGTTCGCAGGTACAAACATAGGCATGACGATAGCCTTAGCAAATGCGATCGTTTTAATCGGCGGACTTGTGATAATCCTCGTCAAGGCAAAACAATTTCCGCAAGGCGAACTATATAAATCTTACGGCGAATCATCATTTATAATCTTGTTGAGTTGCCTATTGATGATATTTATCGCGACGATAGTTTGGATAGGAATGTCAATGCCGCTGTTGACGCAACTAGTTGGACAGGCGGCGGCAGTCGATGCAGATTTTTACATCAAGAGTACTTCGCCGATAGCTTTAACCTTAGCTGCGCTGATGATTTATACCTTTGTAAAATTCGGACGCATGATAAGTTTAGGCGGGAAAATTGCACACGTCGGATTTTTGGCAATGTTAGCGGCGATTGTAATTTCCGCACAAGGCGAGACCGTCACACAGGAATTTCAGCCGCGAGCTAAAGTTTCAATCGCGGGGCATGAAGTCATTTACGAGGGGCAAGTTTTTCAAGAGGACGAGCGGCAAAAATTTTATGTCTACACAGTTGACGGCGAAGTTGTTAAGGCTTTGACTAAACTGCGCGGCAATGGCGAGGCCGCGGCTCGTGAACCGGCAATTTTGAAAAATTTTTCGGGCGACGTTTATATAGCTCCGCACGCTCCGCAAATCGACAGCGTTCAAGAATTACTTCTAACTAAGGGACTGTTCGCAATGGACGGCGAACTTGGCTACGTATTCGAGGACGCGCATATTGATTACGACGAACATAATCAACCGATTCAAGCGACGGCGGCAATCACGGTAACTGACGGCGAAGTTGAGGAAATAATTCACCCGTTGATAACTGTGACACCCGACGGCGGCTCGTCAAAGTCAATAGAAGTTTTTAAAGGCAAACGGCGTGTTCGATTAACGGGCATATCTGGCGATTTAGAAAAGGCACGTTTGGAAATTTTGCCAACTTATGAAAAACTTTCCGCTATGCCGATAACAGCAACGATAAGCACTAAACCGTTTATCTGGCTGTTATGGTTTAGCGTCACGGCAATTTGTATAGGAACGTTGATAGCAGTAAAAAGGAAATGATATTGTTGCCGATAAAATTTCCTCCGCAATATGAAATGGTAGGAGCTAAGAAATCTCCCAAAATAAAAAATGTCGTTTTCGGGAAGGCGGAAGAATTTGCCGCTAAAATTCCGTCGACAAGCGCAATGAGAGGAACCGCCGTTGATTTGGTCAAGAGAACGGCTTCAGCAACCAAAGAAAGAATGAAAGTCAGAAGCGTTGCCGCCGGCGAACTTGCGGTAGGTGGCGTAGTAATAAAAGCTACAACAGCTGCGTTAAGCGGTATTACGGCGACTGGTGCAACTGCAGCTGTCGTTAGTGCCGCTCCGCTAGTTGCTGGATTCGCCGCGGCTTGTGTTGTAGGCGGCGTTATCAAAAATGTAATAGACGGAACACCAAACGATAATGATAACGATTGAGACAAAAAATCTTAGGAAGGAGGAGGGGACATGTGCATAACAGATTGGATTGAAAAGCACACGCTGAAATGTTTGGCGGGCGGCTTTATCTTAGGTGTGGCGGCAGTCGGAGTTGTGACTTGTGCACTTCACGCGACGGGCAATCCGGCTTTCTGCGGACAATGCCACTCAATGAAACACGAGGCGGCAACCTTCGCAGTGTCAAGCCACAGAAATCAAGATTGCGTCGAATGCCACTTGCCGCACGACAACACCGCACACTATCTGTTTGAAAAGGGACGCACAGGTATCATCGATATAGCTCATGAGGCAATGCGCGACTATCCCAACAGAATTAAACTCGACGCAGACGCTCGCAAAATGGTCGCTGAAAACTGCGTGCGTTGTCATGGCGCAACTATGTCTTATGTAGAAAGCGCACCCGAAGGCACTCAAGACGACTGTTTGAAATGTCACAGCAAAGTTGCGCACGGTACGAATCACTTGGAAGGGGGTATAACAGTTGAGTAAGACGCAAAAATATATCGCGGGCGCATTGGTCTTGTGCGTTGCATTCTTTGGCTTGATGTTCGCCAGAGTTATTGCCAAACCCGCTACAAAATTTGAACTGGTTCCAATTCCCGAAGACCAAAAATTAACTCGCATGGGCTACGCTAAAGCTTACCCGTTGCAATTTGAAACTTACAAGAAAAATATGGAAGGCGACCCCAGTCCGACAGGCTTCGGCGGCGCACAGATTGAAAACTCTCACTTAATGGAACAGCCCGAACAAATTGAGCTGTTCAAAGGCTACAAATTCTCGATTCAATACGACGATGACAGAGGGCATTGGTACGCCGGCGAAGATATTTTGAATTCTAAACGCCGTCCCGGTCAGCTCGGCTCGTGTATCGTCTGCAAAGGCTCCTACATGTACGACGTTTATTTTAAGGAAAGCGGCTGGGAATTTGCCTCTAAGCCGTTCGACGAAGTTGTCGCTCCGATTAAAGATGATGAATGGTTTGGTTGCTCAACTTGCCACGACCCCGACACGATGAAACTGCGCATTTACAATCAAGGTTTTGTTGAGTCAATGGCGGAACTTGGAATTGACGTAAACAACGCCACGCATAACGAAATGCGCGCTTATGTCTGCGGTCAATGCCACAACGAATATTATTTCAAGAAGAAAGAGGACGGACGCGTTCATATGCCGTTCGCCAATGGTCTTGGTCCCGAAGAAGAATGGAAATATTATCATGACGGTCACGATCCAAAATTCGATTACGACTGGATTCACCCCGACAGCGGTGCCGCAATGTTGAAAGTTCAGCACCCCGACTTTGAAGTTTGGACAGATTCCGTTCACGCGCTTAACGGCGTTACCTGCGTCGATTGCCATATGCCCTATATGCGCAAGGACGGACAGAAATACACTTCGCACTGGATGACTAACCCGCTTAAGCATTACGATTCGGCTTGTGCAAAATGCCATGATGAATCCTATGAAACTATGTTGCACCGCGTGCAGACGATTAACGACAATACTTTTAAACTTTTGCGCATAGCTGGACAAACGACCGCTCGCGCTCACAAAGTTATAAAAGCCGCTCACTTGGCAGGAGCTACCGACGAACAACTTGCCGAGTCTCGTCAACTCGTCCGCGAGGCTCAGTGGTATTGGGATTGGGTATCCGCTGAAAGCTCAATGGGTTTCCACAATCCCGATAAGTGCATGAAGTCGTTAGGCATTTCGATTGACGCCGCGCATAGGGCTATTGAGAGTGCAACAGCCGCAGTTAAAGGAGGCGCGTTGGCGATTGAAGCTATGCCGACGGAACCTTTCACAGATACCAAGTTCGACGACGCGATAAAACCTGGTCAAGCTCCACCAGCTCAAGCACCGGCTCCCGCGCAATAAAACTTAACTCGACGTAAAAAATTTATCGCCCCTTGAAACTTGAGGGGCAAATTTTTTTATGCATGTGTTTATGCCTATGCATGCTCTATATTTGTAGTCAGTTCTTTGACAAAAAAATCAAGTTACCTTCGCCAAATCAACAACTCGACAATGATACGCCCCGTTAACGCGGGGAATTTTTTTTGCCGGCTCGCCGTAAGTTTCTAAAAGTTCAAAAACATATTTCATAACGACGGCGACGGGAATTTTTTTCATGCAAGCAAGATTATCGTCGCCTGTGCGGGGGCAAATATGTTTACCGCACGGGTGGCAAGGTTCTGGTGCCTTAATTAAAATATCTTTAGCGTCGTAGGGATAAAAGCCGGGCACTGGTGACGCGCCAAACATCGTGACAATCGGAATATTCCGCGCAACACCGACGTGCATCGGACCAGAATCCGTCGTTAAAAACAAAACGCAATTATCCAAAAAGCCCGCAAGCATCGCCAACGAAAATTTGCCTGTGAAAATTTTTAAGAGGTTGCTGTCTTTATGGCGCATTTTTTCCACGCAAGACGAAACAATTTCCCTGTCCATAGTTCCGCCCAAAAATGCAATCCCGTAACCGTGCTCAATTAAAATGTCGGCACATTCGGCGAAGTAAGAATCAAGCCAACGTTTAGTCAGCCAGCTCGCCCCGATATTGAACGCTACAACTTTTGTATCTCCGAAATTGTCATGGAAAATTTTTTCAGCCTTGCGCTCGGCGGCGTCGCTTATCCACATTTCCAAGCCGTTATCGAAAATTTTTTCTACGCCGCAAGCCTGTTGTAAAACGTCAAAGTGCGAATGAACTTGATGTTGAGTGCCCGGTAAATATTCCGTCTTAAAGCCGTGTTTAATATGGCGGGCAACCGAAGGATTAGGCAAAACTTTATCGAACACCAAAGAAAATCCAGGCTTGCTGTAGCCAACAATTTTTTTCGCGCCGCTGAATGCCGCCAATGCGCTTGCCCGTTCGTTACGGTGAAGATTTATCACGAGGTCAAATTTCTCTGCGCGGAGTCGCGGAATCGTCTTGATTATGTCGCCAATCGTCTTGTCAATTAAAATGCAATCGTCAAGATTTTTATTGAGTTGCACGAGGTCGGCAAGTTTTTTATCGGCAAGCAATGCGATATATGCCGTCGGGAAATTTTTTCTAAGCGTAGTTAAAGCCGGTGTCACCAACATTAAATCGCCCAAGTGCATGAGGTTTATCACGAGGATTTTCATACGCATACCTTTAAATGTGTTCTTCCAATTTTAAAATCACGTCGCGAAGTTCGGCGGCTCGTTCAAATTCCAAATTCTTTGACGCCTCCCGCATTTGAGCCGTTAAGCTCTTGACTAAATTTTTTTTCTGCGCGGGTGTCAATTTTTTTATCAATTCTGCCGTCGATTTTGGCTTTTTGTCAGATTTTTTCAACGGCAATTCAATCAGCGGTGCTATCGGCTTTTCAATCGTGCGCGGTGTTACATGGAATTTTGCGTTGTATTCTTCCTGAATTTTTCTGCGCCGTAACGTTTCGTCCATAGCCCGACGCATTGAATCCGTAATTCGTTCCGCGTATAAAATTACTTTGCCGTGAACATTTCGCGCCGCCCGCCCGATTGTCTGTATTAATGACGTGTCCGAACGCAAAAAGCCTTCCTTATCAGCGTCCAAGATTGCTATTAATGAAACTTCCGGCATGTCCAAGCCCTCGCGCAAAAGATTTATCCCAACTAATACGTCAAATTTTCCCGCTCGCAAGTCGTGAATAATTTCTGTGCGCTCCAAAGTTACAACGTCCGAATGCAAATATTTTACGCGAATTTTTACACCGCTTAGATAGTCCGTCAATTCTTCGGCGAATTTTTTTGTTAGCGTCGTAATTAAAACTCGCTCGTTTGCTTCGACGCGCAAATTTATTTCCGAGATTAAGTCGTCAATTTGATTTTCAATCGGGCGCACTTCAACAAGCGGGTCAAGCAATCCCGTCGGGCGAATTATTTGTTCAACTGTGTTTTGGGATTCGGCAAGTTCATATTCGGCAGGAGTCGCGCTCACGAAAATTATCTGCGAAATTTTTTCGTTGAATTCGTCGAAAGTCAGCGGGCGATTATCTCTCGCGCTCGGAAGTCTGAAGCCGTTTTCTATCAGCGAAGATTTCCGCGACCTGTCACCAGCGTACATTGCTCTAAGTTGCGGCAACGTCACATGCGATTCATCGATTACCGTTAAAAATTTTTCTGGGAAATAATCTATCAGCGTGAATGGCGGCTCACCTTCATTGCGTCCTGTCAAGTGCCGCGAATAATTTTCTATACCCGAACAATAGCCCATTTCTTGAATCATTTCTAAATCAAAGCGCGTGCGTTGCTCAATTCGTTGCGCCTCGATTAATTTGCCTTGCGCTGTAAAATTTTCAACCTGCGCGGACATTTCAGCGCGAATAGCTTTTTCCGCCCGCTCCAAGTCCTCAACATCGGTGACGTAATGCGACGCAGGAAAAATAAAAACTTCGTCGCGACGCCCGATAATTTTTCCCGTCAAAATTTCAAACTCGGAAATTTTATCTATCTCGTCGCCGAAAAGTTCTATCCTCAACGCTCGCCCATTATAACCTGCTGGCGTCACTTCGATAACGTCGCCACGAACTCGAAAATTGCCGCGCTCAATAATTATGTCATTGCGATTGTAGCGAATTTCAATCAGCCGCCGCAAAATTTTATCACGCGGAATAACTTGCCCAACTTTTAAATGCAACAGCAATTTATAATAACTCTCTGGCGAACCTAAACCGTAAATGCACGAGACACTTGCAACAATAATCACGTCGCGCCGCTCAAAAAGACTACACGTCGCAGAGTGGCGCATTTGGTCGATCTCGTCGTTAATGGAGGCGTCCTTTTCAATGTAAGTGTCGGTCGCGGCAATGTAAGCTTCCGGCTGATAATAATCGTAGTAGCTGACAAAATAGCCAACGTAATTATCTGGGAAAAAACTTTTGAATTCGGCGGCGAGCTGCGCGGCAAGCGTTTTGTTGTGGGCGATAACCAGCGTCGGCAACTGAATTTTTTCTATGACCTTAGCTATCGTAAAAGTTTTTCCTGTACCCGTCGCGCCGAGTAAAACTTGAGATTTTAATCCGTCGTCGAGACCTTCCGCGAGTGATTCTATTGCTTGAGGTTGGTCGCCTGTCGGTTGAAACGTCGAGACCACTTTAAATTTTTTCATGCGTTTAAGTTGCCTCCTGCGCGGTGAGGAGTGCGTCAACTTTTATATCGGTGCGGCGATTGAGGTCAATGAATTCGCCTTTGGTAGTTTGGACAATCGGCAGAGCTGTAACCCGCGAATCGTCAAGATAAACAATTTTTCCGCGCTGTCCGTCGCTAAGTCCAACCCAGTTGCCGTTAATCGCTTGCAAAAGTTTCTTCATAAAGACGACGCCAAAGCGCGTATCAAGTTTGCCCGCCAAAACGTCCGCATAAAGAACTTTTATAATATCGAACGGCGAATTTCTTTTAGCGTAAGAACGATTGGTTGCCATTGCGTCGTAAATGTCAAGTATCGCAATAATTTTTCCAAAGTCGCTAATCTTGTCGCCCTTAAGCTGACTTGGATAACCGGAGCCGTCGCAACGTTCGTGATGATGTAAGACGCCGAGTAAAACATTTTTCAAAGCTCTAAACGGTGATTCATTAAGCAGGGCATATCCGAAGACAACATGCTTTCTAACTTCCAATAATTCGTCGTGGTCAAGTTTTTCAGTTTTGTTGAGGATACCTTTAGAGATTTTCATCTTGCCAATTTCGCTTAAAAGTCCGGTCATAACGAGTTCGCCAACTTGCGTAGCGCGATAATCAAGCCAACGCGCCATAATTCCAGACAGAATTCCGACGTTCAGCGCGTGATGAATAACATAATCGCCGTCGCGTTTCATGTTGTGAATTTGCGAGATAGATTTTGCGCCGTCGTCGCACAGTTCGGAGATATTATCGGCGCGAATAAGTTCGATAATTGAATTTTTATCAAGCTTGCCGGTATTGGCAAATCCGTAGTAAAGATTTTGCGTAATGGTAAAACATTTTTTATAGCACCTTATAAAATCCAAATCGAGCAAGTGTTCTTGAGAGGCTTCTGTCGGCGCGTAGTCTTCGGGCGTCACATCAATATAAACCGAAAAAATATTTTTGCCGCGCAGGCTGTCGAGCATTTCACTGGTTAGCTTGACATTTTCCTTTATAAGCGTTTTACCGTCGAAGTCTTTAACCGCCCGTCCGACTTTCATGCCCGTGCGCAATTCTGACACGTCGTAAGATTTTAGCATTAAATCGCCTCCCAAAAAAATTTCTAATGCCTAATTCCAAATTCCCGCTAAAATTCCTGCGTTGACAATAAATTTCGTTGCACAAGCTTGACAGATAAATTATAATCGCGTTGAGGTGATTCCATTGACCGATAAAAAAATTCCGCGCAGTAATGTTTCCGCTTACGTTAAAAAATATATTCAGCTGTGCATAGGCGCGATTATTGCGGCGGTTGGACTTGAACTTTTTTTAATTCCGAATGAGGTTATCGACGGCGGCGTTGTCGGCTTATCGATTATGGCGCAATATGTTACGGATTTGCCGTTGGGCGTCTTTCTGATTGCGTTTAATATTCCGTTCTTGTGGCTGGCGTACAAACAGATTGGCAAAAGTTTTGTCGTCGCAACGATTATAGCAATATGTTTCCTTAGCGTTTGGTCTGAAGTTATCGGACAATATCCGAAAGTCACGAATGACCCGTTCTTAGCGGCGATATTCGGCGGGATAATTGACGGCGTGGGGGTCGGCTTGATAATGCGGGCTGGCGGTTCACTTGACGGCACGGAGATTGTAGCGATTATCGTTGACAAAAAAACTATCTGGTCAGTCGGCGAAGTCGTCATGTTTATAAATCTGTTTATCTTGAGCGGCGCGGGACTTTTATTCGGCTGGGATAAGGCAATGTATTCGCTGTTCGCGTATTTTGTAATTTCCAAGATGATTGACGTTGTAATTAAAGGTCTCGACGAAATGTACGCGGTGATGATTGTCACGAATATTCCCTACGAACTAACCGACGAGCTAAATACTAAACTTGGACGCGGCGTAACGCTTTTACACGGCGAGGGCGGCTATACGCGGCAAAGTAAGGAAATTTTATATTGCGTCGTGACACGTTTGGAAGTCGATAAGCTTAAACAAATTGTTTTGGATATGGACGAACGCGCCTTTGTAACGATTTACCCTGTCAACGACATTGTCGGCGGGCGATTTAAAAAATCCGGGCATTAAAAAATTATCCTCCACTTAAGCAAGCGGAGGATTTTTGTTTAGAAAATTTATTTAAATTTCGGAAAGATATTTGGTGATAGCCGCGTCGTAGTCGGCAGTGTGAGCAAATGCCTCTGCCGCGAGTTTTTTACGCATGTCGAGAGGAACTTCGCCCTGCTCTTTAATCAGCGCGGCAATTTCGTTGTAGCGTTCGGGATTGGTAATGACGGTCACGAACTTAAAATTCTTCGCCGCCGCCCGAATCATCGCGGGACCGCCAATGTCGATATTTTCAATCGCGTCCTCAAGAGTGACGTTCGGCTTACGAATTGTCTTCTTAAACGGATAAAGATTGACGACGACTAAATCAATCGGCTCAATGTCATTTTCTTTCATCTGCTGAATATGTTCGGGGTTGTCGCGTACAGCCAAAATGCCGCCGTGAATTTTCGGATTGAGCGTCTTAACTCGCCCGTTCATAATCTCTGGAAAGCCCGTGAGGTCGCTAACGTAAGTGACGGGAACGCCCGCCGCACGAATCGCCTTGCCCGTGCCGCCCGTGCTAATAATTTCGACGCCGCACTTGCTAAGTTTCCTAGCGAAGTCTACCACGTCAATTTTGTTCGATACGCTGATTAATGCACGTTTGATTTTCATTTTGCCGCCTCCAATTTCAACTCTACGTCCGACGATTTTTAGTCGCCCGTCAATGAACAACTTAATCGCCAGCGGATAAATTTTATGCTCTTGCTCCAAAACTCGTGCCGCTAGTGTTTCTTCCGTGTCGTCCTCTAAAACTTCAACCGCCGCTTGCAAAATTATCGGTCCGGAATCTGTGCCCTCGTCGACGAAATGAACCGTGCAACCAGAAACTTTTGCGCCATAAGCTAAAACGTCTCTGTGCGCGTGCGCTCCGGGGAATGCCGGCAACAGCGACGGGTGAATATTCATAATACGATTTGGAAATTGGCGAACGAAATCTGGACTAAGAATTCTCATAAAGCCCGCCAAAATTACTAAGTCAACGCCTTTAAGATTGTTTAAAAGTTCCGTCTCGAAATCTGCGCGGCTTGAAAATTTTTTCCTGTCAACGCAGATATTTTTTATGCCAGCCGCCTCTGCCCGCGCCAATGCTCCGACGTTCGGTTTATCAGTCAGCACGATTGAAATTTCTGCCGCCAAGTAGCCGCTATCTATTGCGTCGATTATCGATTGTAAATCTGTGCCGCGTCCCGAACACAGCACGCCAAGTTTAATCACTAAAATCACCTCCTAGAATTTCAACGCCGCTCCCTTCGACAACGCGACCAATTTTATAAAACTCCTCGAAGTTCTCGTTAAGGTGCGCGTCAATGTCTGGTAATGCCTCTTCGTCGACAATTAAAATCATGCCAATGCCGCAGTTAAACGTTCTAAACATTTCACGACGCGGAACATTGCCCCAACTCTGCAAGAGTTTAAAAATTTTCGGAACGCTCCAAGTATCCGCGTCAATCGTCGCGCCAAAATTTTCGGGCAAGGCTCGCGGAATGTTATCGTAGAAACCGCCGCCCGTAACGTGAATCAGCCCATGAATTTTATCGCCGAACTTTTTTATAATCGGTAAACAAATTTTCGGATAAAGTTTCGTCGGTGTCAATAATTCCTCGCCGATTGTTTTATCAAGCTCGGAAATTTTTTCGTCACCCTTAAAGCCCATGCGCTCGAAAACAATTTTCCTAACCAAGCTGAATCCATTTGAATGCAATCCGCTTGACGGCAATCCAATTAAAATATCTCCGACTTTAACCCGCGCAGGTGTTATCAAAGATTTTTTCTCGACGACACCGACAGCAAAGCCCGCAATGTCATATTCGCCCTCCGCATAAAAGCCGCTCATCTCCGCCGTCTCGCCACCGATAAGCGCACACCCCGATTCCTTGCAAGCATTAGCCACGCCACGAACAATTTCAGCAACCTGCGCGGGATTTAATTTGCCAACTGCTAAATAGTCTAAGAAAAATAGCGGCTCGGCTCCTTGAACTAAAATATCGTTAACGCACATGGCAACCGCGTCTTGCCCGATTGTGTCATGCTTATTTAACATGAACGCGATTTTTAATTTGGTGCCGACGCCGTCCGTGCCTGAAACTAAAATCGGCTCGTCGTAATCTTTCAGCGCGAATAATCCGCCAAATCCGCCAATGTCGCCTAAAACTTCCTCGCGGTAAGTTGAACGAACAAAATTTTTTATCAATCGAACTGATTCGTTGCCCGCGTCAATGTCTACGCCCGAATCTTTGTAGGTCAGTTGCGTCATAAGTAATTCTCCCTAAAATATTTTATCGTGACTTTCAAGCCGTCCTCAAGCTTAACCGTCGGTTCCCAACCAAGTTTTTCTTTAGCTAAATCAATGACAGGGCAACGTTGCGTTGGATCATCACTCGGCAACGGCTGATGAATAATTTTAGACTTGCTCCCCGTTAACTTCAAAACCAGTTCGGCAAGCTCCAGCATAGTAAATTCGCCGGGATTGCCTATATTAACAGGTCCCGTGAAATTTTCGACGTTCATCATCTTTACAATCCCGTCAATCAAATCATCGACGTAGCAAAAACTGCGCGTCTGCTTGCCGTCGCCATAAACTGTAATGTCCTCGCCGCGCAGAGCTTGCATAATAAAATTCGAGACAACACGCCCGTCGTTAGCCGTCATACGCGGTCCATAAGTATTAAAAATTCTTACGACGCGAATATCCAGCCCGTGCTGTCTGTGGTAGTCAAAGAAAAGAGTTTCAGCGGTACGCTTGCCTTCGTCGTAGCAGGCGCGAATTCCAATCGGATTGACTGCACCGCGATAATTTTCCGGTTGCGGGTGAACTTTTGGGTCGCCGTAAACTTCGGAAGTACTCGCCTGCAAAACTCGTGCATTATTCTGTTTAGCACAACCAAGAGAGTTTAACGCCCCCATAACGTTAGTTTTAATTGTGCGGACGGGATCGCGCTGATAGTGTACGGGACTTGCGGGACATGCAAAGTTAAAAATCCAATCAATTTCGGCGTAAATAGGCTGAATCACGTCATGGCGCATAAGTTCAAAGTTCGGATTGCTCAAAAGGTGCGCGATATTTTTTTTCTTGCCTGTAAAAAAATTGTCCAGGCAAATGACCTCGTGCCCGTCAGCGATAAGCCTGTCACACAGGTGCGAACCTAAAAATCCCGCGCCGCCCGTAACCAAAACTCGTTTGCTCAAAAATTTCATCTCCGTAACTAAACAAGGGACAAGGGAAATTTTTAATCCCTTATCCCTCGAAAAAATTTTACATAGTCAAGCGGTCAAGCATTTCTTTATACGCTTCTTTGACGCCGCCCAAATCTTGACGGAAACGATCTTTATCAAGTTTTTCGTGAGTGACGGTATCCCAGAAGCGGCAATTATCCGGCGAAATTTCGTCCGCCAAAATAACTTCGCCATATTCGCCGCGCCCGAATTCCAATTTGAAGTCAATCAAGTCTACATTTTTGGCGTGGAGAAGGTCGCGCAGGATTGTATTAATCGAAAACGCCACGTGCTCCATTTGATTGAGTTCGTCGATTTTAGCCAAATCCAAAGCCATAATGTGATAGCGATTGAGCATGGGGTCGCCGAGTTCGTCGCTCTTAAGATAATATTCGACGACAGGAACGGTGAGCGGCGTGCCCTCTTCCAAGCCAAGACGTTTAGCCAAAGACCCCGCGACGATATTGCGCACGACGACTTCCAACTTAATCATGTCAAGTTTTTTAACGAGCATTTCGCGTTCGCCGACATTTTCGAGAAAGTGAGTTTTAATTCCGCGATCTTTGAGTTGCTTGAAGAAAAATTGACTGATTTTATTGTTGATAACGCCCTTGCCGTCAATGGTGTCGTGCTTTTCTCCGTTAAACGCAGTGGCGTCGTCCTTGAAATAAACCAAAAGCTCGTTAGGGTTGTCGGTCAAGAAAACAGTTTTAGCCTTGCCCTCGTAAAGTAAATCGCCCTTAATCATCTTAAAACCTCCTACAAATTAAAGCGTTCAAAAATCATATCAACATTGCGCAGGAAAAATTTATAGTCGAAACAATCTTCAATTTCCGCCGCGCTGAGATATTTCGTAATGTCGGGGTCGCGCTTAACGTTCGTTTGAAAGTCTTCGCCGTCAAGCCAGCGTTTCATGGCGTTGCGCTGAACCCATTTATAAGCGTCCTCTCTTAAAACGCCCTTGCCGACAATTTCAAGCATGAGCCGCTGACTGTAAATCAAACCGCCCGTGCGATTCATATTATGCAACATTGCGTCGGGATAAACAAGTAATTTGTCGACGATATTTGTAATTTTTCTGGTGCAGTAGTCAACGTTAATTGTGGAGTCGGGCAAAATCACGCGCTCAACGGAGCTGTGCGAAATGTCGCGTTCGTGCCAAAGGGTGATGTCTTCCATTGCGGCGATTGCATTTCCTCTGACAAGCCGCGCCATACCGGCAACGCGCTCACAATTAATCGGGTTGCGTTTATGCGGCATTGCGGAGGAGCCTTTTTGTCCCGGCGAAAAATATTCTTCAGCCTCGCGAATGTCGGTGCGTTGCAGGTTGCGAATTTCAGTAGCGATTTTTTCCAACGTGCTCGCGACGATTGCTAAAGTTGTCATGTATTCGGCATGGCGGTCGCGCTGGATAACTTGTGTTGCCAAACGGACGGGCGTTAAGTCTAATTTTTTGCAGACAAGCTCCTCAATTTTCGGGTCGATATTGGAATAGGTGCCAACTGCGCCGCTCAATTTTCCGACGCTGACGATTTTTTTAGCATGTTCGACGCGCTCAATATCCCGTTCAACTTCCGCGCTCCAAAGCAAAAGTTTAAGCCCAAAAGTCATCGGCTCCGCGTGGATACCGTGTGTTCTGCCGATACAAGCCGTGTGTTTGAATTCAACTGCGCGGCGTCTCAAAACTTCGCGAAATTTTTTCAAGTCGTCAAGGATAATTTCCGCTGAACGTTTCATCATCAAGCAAATCGCAGTATCTTTAACGTCGCTGGAAGTCAAACCCTTGTGAATATATTTCGAGTCCTCGCCGACGTATTCGCCGACGCAAGTTAAAAACGCAATAATATCGTGGTGTGTTACGCTTTCGATTTCGTGAATGCGTTCGAGGTTAAAATTTGCTTTGGCGCGAATATTTTTAGCGGCGTCAACGGGAATTTCTCCGAGTTCTGCCATAGCGTCACACGCGGCAAGTTCCACGTCAAGAATTGTTTGCCATTCATTTTCAATCGACCAAAGTTTTCCCATTTCGGGCAAAGTGTAGCGTTTAATCATTTAAACATCTCCTTATAAGTCTAAGTAATAATGTGTTGATAGTTCTACAAGCTCATCGGCAACGAGCGAGTGAAAGCCCGCATAAGATAAATTTTCAGCCTGCGCGGAAAAAGTATAATGTCCGACTGCCCACGCCGCGACCTGTTGAGTTTCGGAAATTTTAGCAATGTAAATCGTCGTGCCAGTCGAAGTATCCACACGCCACTTGACACCCGTTACGCCGCTTATATCTTGAAGTTCTTCGCCTTCTGCTCGCTTATGAGTTCTTATCTTTAAAGAAACTGTTGGCTCCCACCTGCGCCCGTAACGAACTTCGGCTATACCTTGCCCCGCGTAAAGTGCTGTTATTTCATAGCCCGACTTGCGCGACATGTACAGCGGAATAAATTTCACTGCGCGGGCGACTTCAATAAAGTTAGCATAAACGAGCTTTTGATTAGGCAATGCGACTGTCTCAACGACTTGCGGCGTTATTTGTGGAGTTGGCAGTTCGGTTATTGGATTCGGTGTTGACGGCTCATTTATTGGTTGCGGCGTCGGTTTAGGCGTTGACGGCTCGTTTATCGGTTGCGGCGTTGGTTTAGGCGTTGACGGCTCATTTATCGGTTGTGGCGTTGGTTTAGGTGTAGACGGTTCGTTTATCGGTTGCGGCGTTGGTTTAGGTGTTGACGGCTCGTTTATTGGTTGCGGCGTCAGTTTAGGTGTCGACGGTTCATTTATTGGTTGCGGCGTCGGTTTAGGTGTTGACGGTTCGTTTATCGGTTGCGGCGTCGGTTTAGGTGTAGACGGCTCGTTTATTGGTTGGGGCGTCGGTTTAGGTGTCGACGGCTCGTTTATCGGTTGCGGTGTCGGTTTTGGAGTCGACGGTTCAATAGTAATTTTTTCGTCTCTGCGCGGCGTATCTTTTTGCTTCGCGCTATCTTTGAGTTTTTGCTCGTTAGCCTTCTCTTTTTCCTTGCGCGTCTGCTTGAGTTTCTTTTTGCGCTCTTTAATTTCCTTATCGGTTTCTTGCGTCGGCTTGGTTGATATACTTTCTGTTAATGCCGGATTTATTTCGTCAAGCTCTTCGTCGGAATTTTCTTGTTCCGCCGCGATAAGTGAAAGTTCTTTATCTTCCTCCGCCGCATAACACGGAAGTTGAATCGCCGCTACTATCATTAGCACGACGACTTTTTTTATGAAGTCCAAAAATATTCCTCCTCGCAAATAATTCGCGTTGATTATAATTCATAAAAATTTTTTTCGCATGAAAATTACTTGCCTTTAGACTGCAAAAAATATTAAACTCTGCTATAATGCTGTAAACTTTTTGTAGGAGGAAATTTTATGCAGAATAAATCACTATTCATACCGAACATTTTACTTTGCGGCGACGAGACAGATTTTTTTTCGCGTATAGGGAATCGTCCGTTTAAAATCGTCGGACATGCGGAAATTTCCGGCGAGGATTTTAACTTCGCGCAGGATAACAAAATTTTTTTCAATGATAAAGTTCAGGAATTGCCCGAACTGGCAGAATATCTTAAGAGCGGCGCAGTTGATTATTTTATCTTCAATAAGATGAAAGATTTTGCCGCCTTCCGAAATAATGCTTACAATCGCGGATTTCTATCGTCGCAAGTCGTCAGTCTCGAAGAATTTAAAACTACGCCGCTAGAATTTTTATATGACGTGAACGCCGACTTCCGCCTCTTACACTACTTAAAAAAATCCGGCTTTAAAACGGTGCTCGACGTGGACGCTTATTTTTCTCGTGGGCAAATTTTTACTAAGCTTGGCAATGACTTCACGACGATTGACGCCATTTCAGATAAGCCCTTGCCGCCGATAACAGAAAACATTTATAGGCGCATTTACAAAAATCTTGCAGAAGTCGGACTTAAACGCTACGACGCCGCATTGATTATCGAACGCAATCCCGCTGACTTTGCCACTATGTACATTTTACTTGAAAATTTTTCCGACAAGATTATAACTTTTGCACGGCTTGGCTCCGAACTTGAAAAGCACATTTTAGAGAACGCAGATAGATTTGCAGAGGCTGTTGGCATGCACGGCGGCGCACTTAATTGGTATTTCCTCAAGCGACGCAAGCCGCCCGAAGATTTTTGCGTTTATGTCGTCACACACAAGCCCACGCCTCACGAAGGCAAACTCCCCGACGGTTACAAAATTATTCATGCGGGGCACGAGGGCAAAGAGGATTTAGGTTATCCTGGCGACGACACCGGCGACAATATCAGCCGCCTCAATCTTTACATCAATGAGATAACCGCGCTGTATTGGTTCTGGAAAAATACTAAGCATACGACGCTTGGGCTGGCGCATTACCGCAGGTTTTTTACCGAATCCGACGACCCAAAATTTGCCTACGAAAAAATTTTAACGAACGACGCCGCGCAGAAAATTTTAAAGGATTACGATATAATTGTTTCCGAGCTTTATTGCGGCGGCTTGACGCAACGTGAATTTATCGTTAACGATTGCGGAAAAGAGCTGGCGAATTTAGGCGAAAATATTTTGCGTAAACATATTCTACAGGCTCAACCCGATTATCTCGACGCCTTTGAATACGTGATGAATTCGACGACGCTTTATAAGTGCAATATGTTCGTTACGCGCCGAAATGTTTTAGATGCTTTTTGTAAATGGTTGTTCTCGTTTATAATCGACGCGACGGAAGAGGCTTTACGAACAGTGAATTTGCAAGATATGTCGTGGTCGCCGCGCAGATTGATGAGTTTTCTCGCCGAACGCATGTTGACTGTTTGGCTGATTAAAAACCGTTTAAGGATTAAGGAGCTAACTATAATGCAGGTTGAAGGATTATGACTAAAGAAAATTTTGACGTGACGGGAATGAGTTGTTCGGCGTGTTCGGCACGTGTGGAAAAGGCGGTTGGCAAGCTCGTTGGCGCGGAAAATGTCAGCGTCAATCTTCTAACTAATTCCATGCAAGTTAAATTTGACGAAGCAAAAATTTCAATCGCGCAAATTGTTGACGCCGTGATTAACGCGGGCTATGGAGCTTCGCCGAAAAAAATTTCGTCCGCGCAGATAAAAACTTCCTCTGAACGGACGATTGATAAAGAAATTTCCTCAATGCGGACGCGGCTCACGTGGTCGATAATTTTTTTATTGCCGACGGTTTATATCGCAATGCATAACATGTTGCCGCTACCCGTGCCGTCAATCATATCTGAACTATTCGACGGGCGAGCAAATGCCGTGACATTCGCCTTTGCACAATTTTTATTAATCCTGCCGATTATGTATTTGAACCGAAAATATTACGTCAACGGCTTTAAAACTTTATTGGCGGGCGCACCGAATATGGACAGCTTAGTTGGGCTAGGCTCAATGGCGGCGGCAATGTTTGGAGCGTTCGCGCTGTTCAGAATCGGTCAAGGACTTGGTGCGGGAAATTTTGCTTTGGTAGACGAATACAGCCGCAATTTATATTTCGAGTCGGCAGGCATGATTGTAACGTTGATAACCGTCGGAAAATATTTCGAGGCGCGTGCTAAGGGCAAAACTTCTCAAGCCGTAGAAAAATTAATGAACCTCGCGCCTAAGCAAGCAACTGTTCTGCGCGGCGGGCAAGAAGTTACAATTCCAGTTGAGGAGCTTGTTATCGGCGACGAAGTTTTAGTTAAGCCCGGCGAAAGTTTTGCCGCTGACGGAATTATTTTGGACGGAGCAACGACGATTGACGAATCCGCGATAACCGGCGAAAGTTTACCCGTTAATAAAACTGTTGGCGATAATGTAACAAGTGGCACGCTGAATAAGAGCGGCTTTGTAAAGTTCAGGGCGGCTAAAGTTGGCGGCGAAACTACAATCAGCAAAATTATCGCGTTGGTTGAAGAAGCGAGCGCAAGCAAAGCTCCCATTGCCAAAACTGCTGATAAAGTTGCGGGAATTTTCGTGCCCGTCGTGATTGCGATTGCGTTGATTGCGGGCGCAACGTGGCTTATCAGCGGCGCAAGTGTTGAATTTGCATTTTCTATTGCCGTGTCGATTTTGGTTATAAGTTGTCCGTGTGCATTGGGTTTGGCGACGCCGGTTGCGATTATGGTTGGAACTGGCAAGGGCGCGGAGAACGGGATTTTAATTAAATCGGGCGAGGCTTTGGAGACGGCGCATGCGATTGATACCGTCGTACTCGATAAGACGGGAACTTTAACGGAGGGTAAACCGTTCGTAACTGATATTTTAACTTGCGGCGTTGACGAGAAAAAATTTTTGGCGATTGCCACCGCGCTTGAAAGTAAAAGCGAACACCCTTTGGCGGAGGCAATTAAAGGATTAGGGATTAATAAAGATTACATTGCAGAAAATTTTCAAGCGGTCTTTGGTAAAGGCGTTCGTGCAAAAATTGACGGCGTGGAATATGTCGCAGGTAATGAAAACTTTTTGACGGAATGCGGCTTTGACTTAAAAAATATTAGCGAAAAAATTTCTGCACTTGCTAACGAGGGCAAGACGCCGATAATCTTTGCTGATGATAAAAAAATTCTCGGAATAATCGCCGCCGCTGACGTTGAGAAAAAAACTTCCGCGCAGGCAGTTAAGGAGTTTAAAAATCTCGGCGTTAATGTTATTATGTTGACGGGCGATAACGAACGCACAGCGCAAACCATTGCAAAGCGGCTCGGCATAAAAAAAATTATCGCTGGCGTCCTTCCCGATAATAAAGCGCAAGCGATTGAAAATCTTCAAGCTCAAGGAAAAAAAGTTGCGATGATTGGCGACGGCATAAACGACGCACCGGCATTGGCGAAGGCGGATTTGGGAATTGCGATTGGTGCGAGTACCGACGTTGCCATTGAGAGCGCGGGCGCAGTTTTGGTTAGAAATGATTTGCTTGACGCCGTTAGCGCGATTAAACTTAGCCGCGCAGTCATGACTAACATTAAACAAAATTTATTCTGGGCGTTTTTCTACAACGTGATTTGCATACCGCTTGCCGCAGGAATTTTTTATCCCGCGTTTGGAATAAAATTATCTCCGATGATTGGCGCGGCGGCTATGAGTATGTCAAGCGTGTGCGTTGTTCTTAATGCCTTGCGCTTGCGATATTTTAAAATCGAACGCCCTTTAATTAACAACCAACAATTACTAATTACTAAAAAGGAGATAATTCAAATGCAAACAACTTTTAAAGTCGATGGCATGATGTGCAAGCATTGCCAAAAACACGTTCACGACGCGCTTGCCAAAATGGACGGCGTAACGGCGGTTGAAGTTAGCTTGGAAAATAATTCGGCAACCGTCACTGCCACGAAAGAAATTTCTATCGACGACTTTGCTAAAGTTATTGACGATGCCGGCTACGAATTAGTTAGGAGCTAATTACAGAAACAAAATTTTCTTCCCGTCAACGTGGCGGGATTTTTTTGTAATGGATAAAAAAAGTTACCTCCTCGAAATTGAGAAGGCAACTTGTAAAATTCTTATTGCGTGGTGCTCGCTGAGAGACTCGAACCCCCGACCTCCTCCATGTGACGGAGATGCTCTACCAACTGAGCTAAGCGAGCAGATAAAAAAAAATTTGGTGGGGCTGACAGAACTCGAATCTGTGACCTCCTCGATGTCAACGAGGCACTCTAACCATCTGAGCTACAACCCCATGTCTTAACCTTCAAGACATGCGCAATTATAAACGCTAAGATTAAAACTGTCAAGGATTTTTTATTGCGCTCTGGAAAGCAAATGTTAAACTTTTTAATAACTTTCGCGGGCTATGTTGCCTTGTGACTTGAAATTATTTTCAGATTGTGTTAGATTAAGCGCGCTTAAAAATTATTTGGGAGGTTTTATTCTAATGGCAATCAGTTTGAAAAAAGGACAGAAGGTTGACCTCACGAAGACGAATCCCGGCTTGAAAAATATTTTAATCGGCTTGGGCTGGGACACCAACAAATATGACGGCGGCAAGGACTTCGACTTGGACGCTTCCATTTTCCTGCTCGGCGCAAGCGGCAAAGTCAACAGCGATGATGATTTTGTTTTCTACGGCAATCTCAAGCACGTTAGCGGTAGCGTTGAACATCTCGGCGACAACTTGACTGGCGCAGGCGAAGGCGACGACGAACAAATTAAAATCGACCTTAGCAAAGTTCCCGCTAACGTTGAGAAAATTGACTTCACCGTTACGATTTACGAGGCGGAAGAGCGCAAGCAAAACTTCGGGCAAGTTGAGAACGCCTTTATCCGTGTCGTGAACGAGGCGACTGGCGAGGAACTTATCCGCTATGATCTCGGCGAGGACTTCTCGATTGAAACTGCTGTTGTTATCGGCGAACTTTATCGCAACAAGGGCGAATGGAAGTTTAACGCTATCGGCTCCGGCTTCAGCGGCGGACTTGCCTCGCTCGGCAAAAATTACGGCGTCAATGTTTAATTAAGGATTAAGATTTAGGGAGTGGGGAGTAGTTTAGCTGTTCCCTGCTCCTTTTTGATAACGAGAGGAGAATTTATCATGGCTGTTAATCTTCAAAAGGGACAAAAAGTTTCGCTCAAAAAATCCGACGGCAGAAAACTTTCTAAGCTCATGGTCGGACTTGGTTGGGACGCGGCGGAGAAAAAAAGCGGCGGTTTCTTCAGCAGACTGTTTGGTAACACGGATAGCATTGACTGCGACGCTTCTGTTTTCATGTGCAGGGACGGCAAATTTGTCGACAAAAATGATTTAATTTATTTCGGCAACCTGCACCACCCCAGCGATTGTATTAAGCACATGGGCGACAACTTGACCGGCGAGGGCGAAGGCGACGACGAGCAAATTTTTGTTGACTTGGATAAAATGCCGCCGCATTATGACAAGCTGATTTTCGTCGTTAATATTTATCAAGCCGTCGCACGCAAGCAACATTTCGGCATGATTAAGAACGCTTACATTCGGATAATCGACCCCGACAGCCGCGAGGAACTTTGCCGCTTTAATCTTAGCGACGATTATACTGATATGCTTTCTATGATTGCCGGCGAGGTTTACAAGCGCGGTGACGAGTGGAAATTTAACGCCATTGGCAACGGCACCAAAGACACGGGGCTAACTGATTTAGCTAAAAGGTTTAAGTGATGAAAAAATTTTTAGCGACAATCTGCGCGGCTTTTATGTTGATGACGCCCGCGCAGGCAGAAGATTTAGGCGTTGAACTTTCTGACATTGGAGCGGGAGAGTTTAACACACCTATCGAAAAATTCTACGCCACGTTGCCGCAAGCTAAAGGCGATTATAAAAGTCGCCAGCGTCCGATTATAATTGAAGGCGCAATGAACACCGAGACGGAAGTTTTAATTCGTGCGTTGAAAAATCCCGTTGCTTATCGCGAACTTAATTATTTGTTCGTCGCTGGCACTTACAAAGATTATCCCGTCGTGATTGTGCGCACGGAAATTGGTATGGCGAACGCGGCGGCTTCAACGGCTTTGGCGATAAAAAAATTTAATCCCGTTGCGGTTATCAATCAAGGTACGGCGGGCGGTCACGACCCTGCATTGAAAATCGGCGACATAGTGATTGGCGAACGCAGTTTCGATAATACTGCTTACAGAAGTGCTTATTCGGCGGCGGGCGTGGGCATTGATTTAACCAAGCAAGAAAATATCGGAACTTACGCTTACGATAAAACTAGCGGCAAATTTCAAGCGTACACGGAATATTTCTCCGACTCGACGCTCTTTAACATTGCCTTTAAAGTTGCCAACGCGAATAAAAATTTTAACGTCGTGTCGGGTGTAATCGGCACGGGAAATACTTGGCTTGAATGCGTTGACTATGTAAATTTCCTGCACGAAAAATACGGATCCTCTTGCGAGGAAATGGAAACCAACGTCGCCGCGCAGATTTGTCAAAATGCGGGCATTCCGTTTATCGGCATTCGCGTCCTTTCCGATAACGTAACTAATAGCAGAGAATACGTGCCCGAAACGGCAAAAGTCGCGCAAGATTTTGTTTTGCTCGTCGTTGAAAATTATATCCGCGACGTGCTGAAAATTAAAGGAGTTAGATGATGGCTAAGAAAAATAATCCCGCTGTCTCTGTGATTATCCCGATGTATAATGCGAAAAAATATATCGGCGAATGCTTGACGAGTCTCGCCAACCAAACTTTTCAAGACTTTGAGGTTATTATTGCCGACGATTGCTCAACCGATAACTCACGCTCGATTGTTAACCGTTTCGTCAAACAAAGTAATTCGGGGGGGGGGATTTAATCTAATTAAACTTCCCAAAAACAGCGGCTCGCCTAGCGTACCCAGAAATTTTGCTTTGAACAAAGCTCACGGAAAATATGTTTATTTTCTTGACGCCGACGATCTTTTGACGGAGACTGCACTCGAAGAACTTTTCAACGTTGCAGAAAATTTCGATGCCGATGTTGTTCACGTCGAAAAATATATCGTCTTCAAGGGT
This sequence comes from Selenomonadaceae bacterium, assembly GCA_017428215.1. Classification (GTDB taxonomy): domain Bacteria; phylum Bacillota; class Negativicutes; order Selenomonadales; family Selenomonadaceae; genus Quinella. The sequence goes on along the minus strand of JAFRRH010000031.1, from coordinate 3,987 downwards.
GAGGCTGCCGAAGTCCAAAGTTTTCAGACGGGCGAATTCGTCACGGAGCCGACGCTTGAAACTTTTGACATTGGAGAACGCGTGACGAGCTTCATTCAAAAAAGATACGTCTGGTGGGCTTGCAATAAACTTTTCCGCCGGCAATTTCTTGCCGACAACAAAATCAGATTTCCGGAAGTCAGCGTCTTCGAGGATATGGCGTTAACGTTCGAGTGCCTCGTTGCCGCCAAAAATTATGTTCGCGTTCCGTTTGTCAGCTATATGTATCGAATTCGTGACGATTCTCTTTCACATCAAGGACGCGCCCCGATTGACAGCTGCCGAACTGCGATTAAAATTGTCAGTGCTTTGGATAATTTCATGAGCGGCAAAAAATTCTTCCGAGCCAATCCTCGATACCGCTATAGTATATTAGATTTTTTTCTGCAGGAGCGGCTTGAAGTCATTGCAAAAAAATTTTTTGTCTACGATGATTCTTCGCCCGATGAGGTCTTCAACATTTTTCGCGATAAAGTTTTCTCTGTGAATCCTCAAGAAAATATCGCGCTGACATCTTATCTGTTCGTGACGGCGAGTGTTTTAAAACTTTTCTCAACGCAACAGGAGGCGGAGATTGCTAAGCTTAATCATCAACTTTCCGCTTTGAAAAAAAATTTGGAGGTTGAAAATTGAAAATTACAGGTTTAACTGATGCACAAGTTCAAGAGGCTAAGGCGAAGTTCGGCGACAACTCCATAACCGAACAAGCTCGCGAAGGCTTCTGGGACAAGCTCAAGGGAAATTTCGATGACCCGATAATAAAAATTTTAATATTTGCGCTGTGTTTGAACGTTTTTTTTGCGTTCATGGGGAAATCGGAGTGGTATGAATCCGTCGGCATAGCAATGGCGGTTTTGCTGGCAACGCTGGTTTCGACTTTTTCCGAATACAAAAACGAAAGTGCGTTCCAAAAATTGCAGGGCGAGGCGTCGCTGATTAAGTGTAAAGTTTATCGCAATGGCGTCGTCACAGAAATTCCGATTAACGATATAACAATGGGCGATTGCGTCCTGCTACAGACGGGCGATAAAATTCCTGCCGACGGCGTGATTATCGACGGCTCAATTAATGTTGACCAGTCGATTTTGAACGGCGAGGCTAAGGAAGAAGAAAAAATTCCCGCGCCCGATGAAGCAACCGACGCTGAAGCCGCGCAGAGTACGGATTTTTTAAATCATCACAAAGTTTTCCGCGCAGCAGTCGTAGCGGGCGGTTCAGCCGTCATGAGGACAGTTACACTTGGCGACAACACAGTTTACGGCAAAATCGCGGGCGAACTCCAAATCGACGAAGACCGCGATACTCCGCTTAAATTAAAACTCGGCGACTTGGCAGGGCAAATTTCCAAATTCGGTTATATCGGCGGTGTAGCGATTGCGGTTGCGTTCATGTTTGAAAGAATTGCTATTCAACATAATTTCGATTGGGCGCAAATGTCTGCGTTCTGCTCCGACTGGATGAACATTCTTAACAGTCTAGTTGAAGCGGTTATGCTCGCCGTTATAATTATTGTTATGGCGGTGCCTGAAGGTTTGCCGCTAATGATTGCGATTGTCTCCGCGCAGAATATGGGCAAGATGTTAAAGGATAACGTCCTTGTCCGCAAAATTTCCGGCATTGAGACGGCGGGCAGTTTAAATATTCTCTTCAGCGATAAAACCGGAACAATTACAAAAGGGTTGCTTGAAGTCGTTACGTTTATTGACGGCACGGCGAATTTCACGGAAACTTTTGACAAGCTTAGTAATAAACTTCAAACGCTAGTGTCGTTGTCAGTTAGGTTTAATAATGGCGCAGTGATTGCGGGCGATAAAATCGTTGGCGGCAATATGACTGATAGGGCGTTGCTTGGTTTTCTAATCGGCAAGGACAATCCGCCCAATGTTACTGTTGTTGATACGGTTCCCTTTGACAGCGCGAAAAAATATTCAATGGCAAAAGTCAGCGGCGATTTCAATTTGTGGCTGATAAAAGGTGCGCCTGAACGTCTTTTGGATAAATGCTCTTACTACTACGATTCAAACGGTCAACAGCAAAAACTTTCCTCAACCGAGCAGATTAACGCTAAAATTGATGAGCTTGCAAACCGTGCCATAAGAACGCTTGCACTTGTTACTTACGACGGCGAAGTTGTCAACGGAAATATTCCCGACAGCGGCTTGACGTTCGTTGGTGTAACGGGCATTCGCGACGATGTGCGCCCCGACGCTATTAAAGCTATCGAACAAGTTCATTCGGCGGGCGTGCAAGTTGTCATGATTACCGGCGACAGAAAAGAGACCGCGCAGGCTATTGCTAAAGAGGCGGGCTTGATTGAGATTGACGACGCCATTGTTATCACGAGCACCGAACTTAACGCAATGAGCGACGACGAAGTTAAAAAAGCTCTCCCGAAGATTAGAGTTATTGCCCGCGCTCTCCCGACGGATAAAAGTCGTCTGGTAAGATTGGCGCAAGAATTAAACTTAGTTGTCGGCATGACAGGCGACGGTGTCAACGATTCGCCCGCACTGAAAAAAGCAGATGTCGGCTTTGCAATGGGCGGCGGCACCGAAGTTGCTAAAGAGGCTAGCGAAATTGTTATCCTCGACGACAACTTTAAATCTATTGGCAAGGCAATCCTCTACGGTAGAACAATTTTTAACTCTATTCGCAAGTTTATAATTTTCCAGCTTACAATTAACGTTGGCGCGGTTTTAATCTCGTTCGTATGTCCTTTACTCGGACTAGAAAACCCGCTGTCGATAACGCAAATTCTCTGGGTCAATCTGGTTATGGATACTTTAGCGGCGTTGGCGTTCGGCGGTGAGCCTGCTTTGGATAGATTTATGGAAGAAGCTCCAAAACGTCGCGACGAAAAAATTATTAATCCCTATATGTTCTCGGCTATAGGGACGGGTTCCCTTTGGGGATTTGCAATGGGTTTAGTCTTCCTGCTTACAGATTTTTCCCGTGACCATTTCCGCGATGTAAATCCAGAAGGCGTAAATATTACTTTTGGCGGAGATAGCGTCTATGTTCTGACAGGCTACTTTGCGTTCTTTATCTTTTTGGCGGTGTTTAATGCATTCAACGCTCGAACGGATAGGATAAATCTTTTCGATAATATCGGCGGCAATCCCGGCTTTTTGAAAGTCATGGGCTTAATCGTCGTCGTACAAATTGCTATGACATATCTTGGCGGCGCGATACTCCGTTGCTACGGTTTGACGATGACTGAATGGGCGTTCGTTCTGGCTATGGCATTTACAATTATTCCTGTAGATATTGTTCGCAAGCTGGTTGTCGGCTCTAACAAATAAATTTTATTCTTAGCTGAAATAAATCAAAATTCGTGACAAAATTTAATACGCAGACAATAAAAAGCCTCTCATACTGTAAACAAAAAATACCTTTCAAGCAAAATGAGCTTGGGAGGTATTTTTATTGTATATCTACGTCTTGATTGACGACTGTTTCTGAGCCTCACAACGAGTTAAGTTAATAACATTGCGAAAAATACGAGGGCGATTTTTTTTTTGAGCAGGATTGGTTAACTTTTGAACAGTTTGGCTAATTGTTGAAAGTCCTTTCGTTGGTTATGATTCAACCATCAAAAATATTAACGGTGTTTCAAAAAGAAAGGAGTTTTTCAAAATGTTGATTGGCGAAAAGAAAATCGAACGTCCGCTCCGTTGGGGCATGATCGGCGGCGGCAGAACGGCTAATGTTGGTCCGAAACATCGTCGCGGCGCGTTGTATGACAATACGGCGTTTAAACTGGTCTGCGGTGCTTTCGACGTGGATCCTGCTCGCAATGTCGAGTTCGGCGTTAATCTCGGCGTCGATAAAGATCGTCTCTATCCCGACTACAAAACAATGATTGCAGAAGAGGCTAAGCGCGAAGACGGCGTCGAAGTCGTTGACATTGCCACCCCGAATTTCTTGCACTATGAAATGGTTAAGGCG
>JAFRRH010000030.1 GCA_017428215.1 Selenomonadaceae bacterium | reverse complement strand
TGGCGTTGCCTCGACGAAATGAAAATTGCGGGCTATGAGGGCTGTGAAATTGGTCCTTGGGGTTATATGCCCAATAAAGAGCCGCAAGTTTTGAAAAATGCGATTGATGCACGCGGTTTGACGTTGGTTGGCGCGACTGTCGGCGGAAATTTCCTTGATAACGCGAATGTTGAGGAAATGTTGAAGACTATCGACGAAATTTCTGCGTTGCTGAAAAGTTTTCCGTCCGCAAAATATATCGTGCTCCTTCCGCCGATGTACACCGACCTTGAAACGGGCGAACTTGCTATGAATCCGAAACTTAGCGACGACGAATGGAAAAAATATGTCGGCAACGTCCAAAAATGCGCTGACAGGGTTGCGGCTAATGGTTTTGTCGGAGTTTTTCACCCGCATGTTGATTCGCACGTCCAAACGGAGGCTGACATTGAAAGATTTTTGGCTGATACGACGGTTGACCTTTGTTTTGACACGGGACACCACGTTTACGGCGGCGGCGAGCCGATTTCCTTCTATAAAAAGCACGCGGACAGGATTCCGTACATTCATATTAAAGATTGCGATTTGAACGTTAAAAAACGCATGGACGAGGAGAAATGGTCGTTCGCGAAGGCGGTTTACGAAGATATTATGGTTGCTCCAGGCAGCGGCACGATTGATTTTAAGAAATTTTATGATGCACTCGTCGAAAAAAATTATAACGGCTGGTGTGTCGTCGAGCAGGATTTATTCCCTGTGAAATCGTTTGATTTGCCGCTTAAACTGGCGAAAATCGGGCGCGAAAATCTGCGCGAAGCCGGATTTAGATAATTGATTAGTTTTTGGTGGTTAGTGGTTAGAGAGGAGGCATTTTCTAATCGCTAATCACTATTTTTTTAAGATAGGAGGAAATTTTTATGGCAACAACGGCACAACCCGCCGCGCAGACTGCTCAACCGCTGTCGTGGTTCACGCGAGTGGCTTACGGACTCGGCGATACGTCCTGCAACGTCGTTTGGGGTGCAATGGGTATCCTGACGTTCTTTTATACGGATTATGCGGGCGTTTCACCTGCAATCGTCGGCTCAGTCATGCTCTTATCGCGTTGTTTTGACGGATTTTCCGATGTAATCATGGGTTTAATCGTCGAACGGACAAAATCTAAATGGGGCAAAGCCAGACCTTGGATTTTATGGACTTCGATACCTTTTGCGGTGTCAATCGTGTTAATGTACATGGTTCCGCAGGGCACGGAGACAATTCAGTTCGCATATATCTTCGTGACGTACAATTTTTGCACGACGGTCTGTTATACGGCGTTAAATTTGCCATACGGAGCACTTTCCGCGCTGATGACGCCGCTTTCACACGAACGCGACATGTTATCGTTAGTTCGCATGGCATTATCGCCGCTCGGAAAAATTTTATCGGTTTCGGCGACTTTACCGCTTATAAAAATTTTTGGCGACGATCAAATGGCTTGGGTCAAAGTTATGAGCATTTGGGCGGTCGTAGCGTTCATTTTATTGTTAATTTGCTTTTATAAATGCGAGGAGACGGTAAAACTTGAGGCTCGCGAGAAAGGCGACAAAGTTCCGGTAAAAGTTGGGCTTAAAGCAATCGGCACGAACAAATATTTCTGGCTAGCGACGGGACTTTGGACATTTCAAGCGACAATCGCGCTGTTCACGGGTACAATTTTGCCTTATTACTGCAAATATGTCATGATGGACGATACTTATTTTAGTATTTTGTTCTTAGTTGAGACTTTGACGACAGTTATCGCGACGATTACAATTTGCCCGACATTGCTAAAAAAATTTGGAAAACGCACGATGAGCCTTTACGGAATTATCCTTGCGTTCTGCGGACATTTAATTTTTGTGCTGATTAATCCTCTCGACGCGAATTGGTTAATGTTCAGCTGTTTTGTTCGCGGATTATTCTTTGCGCCGCTTAATTCAGTAATATTTGGTTTCTTCGGTGACGTGGTGGATTATACGCAGTGGCGTTATCATGTCCGTCCTGAAGGTTTGGTATTCAGTGGCGGTTCAGTCGGAAATAAGATTGGCGGCGGCTTAGTCAGCGCAATTTTAACGGGTTTATTAACGATGGCGGGATATATTTCTTCGACGGCGGCAGATATCGTTCAACCTCAAAGCGCAGTCGATATGATCGTCTCGATTTATTGCTACGGCGTGCTTGTAATTTGGGCGGCGGTTATTTTAGTCCTCTACAGCTGGAAATTGGATAAAATTTATCCGCAAATCGTCAGCGACTTGGCAGAACGTGCCTCACGCGGCGAAATGTAATGCGCGGCAATAAAATTAGAGCGTGTTCACACTATTGAAAATAGAAAATAAAGCTGATAAAATGACGTCATGAAAATCACACAAGAACAATATGAAAAGATAGAAAAATATCTGCCGAAGCAACGCGGAAACGTTAGAATCAATAATCTCCAATTTCTCAATGCGATATTGTATGTGGCGGAAAATGGGTGTAAGTGGAGGGCACTGCCAAAGGAGTATGGCAAATGGCATACGATATACATGCGAATGAACAGATGGAGCAAAAACGGCGTTCTTGACAGAATTTTTACCGCCTTGCAAGCAGAAGGCATAATAGATATTGGGGTGGTTTGCCTTGATTCAACTACAGTGAAAGTACATCCGGATGCTTGTGGAGCTTTAAAAAAAAGGAAAACAAGCAATAGGACGTTCACGCGGCGGGCTTACCAGCAAAATTCATACAGTTGCCGTCTCTGACAAAGCAATTTTGAATTTTTCGCTGTCGAGCGTAAAAGCAAACGATTGTCCGCAAGGAATGCGATTACTTGCTTTCACGCCGACTGGTGGGCAAAAACAATTTTTGCTTATGGACAGAGCTTATGCCGGTAAAAAGATGAGGGAACTTGCCGGCGCACTTGGTTATGAACCCGTAGTACCGCATAAACGCAATTTCAAGGAGCAATGGGCTTATGATAAAGAGCTTTATAAGCAACGAAATGAAATTGAGGGATTCTTTCGTCGTTTGAAACGTTTCAGACGCATTTTTACTCGTTACGACAAGTTAGACGTTCTTTTTGCCGGTTTTATCCTTTTTGTTTTAATTGTTGATTCTTTAGTGTGAACACTACCTAGTTAAATATAACATTGTATATAATCGCTCCGGCTTTCGTTTGACAGCCAGGCGCGAGCGTGTTTAGAACTCACAAATGGAAAGGCTCTGCGCCGTGCCAAGTTGATTTTTAAACAATTTAATCTTAGCACACGCGGAGCTTTTCCGTCAATAATAATCAATTAATCATATTTTTAATGTAGTCTTCAACCGTCGATATTCCGCCGATACCAAAATTCTCCACTAAAACTTTTGTGACATTTGAACTTAAGAACGCGAGCAATAGCGGACCGAGATGAATATTTTTAACGCCGAAATATAACAATGCAAGCAAAACTGTAACTGCGTTCTGTTCATGCCAATCGATATTAAATATAATAAATAATCTATTCAAGTCGTCAAGTACGAAAATTTCTTTAAGCTTGAACGCGATTAAAACCAGCGAATAACAATCGTTACATTGCCTAGCGTCAAGTACACGAGTAATGCCGCCAATTTCGCCGCGGGGCGCTATGAGAACTATAAATTTTATTTGCACTTTAAGAACGTGTGTTCATAGAAAAAAATACGAAACAGATATAATGTACGAGCAATGGAAAGTTATTGCTCCCTTGTTCGTCAATATGCGAAATCGCAAGTGGGAAAAACGCAAATTGGTAAATGCAGTACTGTACCTGGTAAAGACAGGCTGTCAGTGGCGTAATTTACCGCATGATTTTCCAGCAGTGTTCACCAGGTTTAAGTGAAGAACCGACGCGAGCCTTAATTGACTCTCAAAGCGTGAAAACAACCGGAGCAGTTGAGCAGAAAGGCTTTGATATGGGAAAAAACGAAAGGAGTCAAAAGGCAGATAGTCACCGATTATATTGGTTGTTAATATAACTTTGGAGAAAATATGTGCAGATGGCGGTTATCGCGATTCTTTTGTCTACGCGGCTTACAAATATTTCGGCTTGCGAGTGGAAATATTCACGCCTACTAAGAAAGGATTACGAGCTGAGCGTTAATTCTGCTAAAACCTTGATTAAGATTTCCCATATTCACACCTTACTTAAGCGTTTATGAACAGCGCTTCTTAGATTTTGAGTTGGGAGCGGGCAATTTACATTATGGACAACTGTTAAGACGCCGGGCGTCATTCGTGAAATATTTAAAAGCGGAAAGATACCTGCAGTGCCCTACACCGCCCCAAGAATAAGAACTGCTTTTTCAGAAAATCCGAATATGTTTACGACGAATATTTCGACTGTTATCTTTGCCCGCAGAATCAACTTTTGAAGTACAGCACAACGAATCGAGAAGGATATCTAGAATACAAAAGCGACCCGCGCGTTTGTGAGAATTGTTCCTGCCGACAAAATTGCACCTTGAGTAAAAATAAGACCAAAGTAGTCGTCCGTCATGGACTAAATATATGGAAGCAGCAGAGCACCTGCGCTACATATCTCAAATTTACGATATTTATAAAAAGCGCAAGGAGACCATTGAGCGAGTCTTTGCTGATGCTAAGGAACGCCCTGCGCTATACTAATTATCGCGGCTTAGCTAAAGTCAAAGTGCAAGTAGTGCTTATTTTCTCCTGCCTAAATTTGAAAAAATAAGCAAAAAGAAAGCGCAAAAACTTTATATAGTTCTTCTTCCTTCGCCGCTGAAAGGAAAATCAAAGCCAAAAGCCCGTCTCAAAGCATTCCGAGACGGACTTTGTCTACAAGCTGGTGAGAGATAAGCTCTCCTTTTGTTTTGTACGCGCTGTCGATGATCTCGGAAATGAAATTTTTGCCCAAGCTTTGAGCAATAATAACGAAAATATCTATGGGACACGTGAAGTTTACGATATTATTCGCCATCAATATTTTGAGCTGAAGAAAGAATACTAAAGGACATTTGACCTTAAGTTTGATTTACAAAAGCGAATTATTTCACCGCAACGCGCTATTGCTATGGCAAAAAATATCTTCGTGGGTGACGATATAAAAAGGCACACGCTAATATTCGCCAATATAAAAAAAGATAAGCAACAACTTGCTCAAAATATTATTGCCATCAATCAAAGCGAAAAATATTCCAAAGTCGTGACTGGTCCGCGGCGTCTCGTTTCACTTTCTTGCAAGAAAAATATCTGCTCATCAAGCAAAAAACCGACGCGCTAAAAAAATAGAACTCATCGCCGCCGGAATCCTGCGCAAGAATTATAAATTCGTCCGTCGGTTAGAAGAAATTGAAAATCGTTTAAGAAATTTGGCGCAGAGAATAAATCACGCGAAAGAACAAATCGACGCGCTCAAAATTCAGCTTACTCTTGATAAATATGACACCTCTGGTCATTTTCGGTAACCGGTCAAGTAATTTCGACGTAAAATCGCTTTCATCAGACATTTAATGCCTCCTCAGCCAAATTATACAAAAAAACTCCTGCGCATGTCGCATAGGAGTTAATTTTTTACTGATTTTGCTTTTTAAGCTGTGCACGGCGTCTTCGTTCACGATTATAGCAAAAAAAGCCCTTGCGAAGGCTCGTTTTACGTTTTCCAAAATATTGGAATTTGTAACTCAGTCGGCTTTTTTGCGTTTGCGATTGAGTCTTGAGACAAAAAATTGGACAATAACGAAGAAAACAGGTATTAAGAAAATGCCTATAGAAGTTGCGGCAAACATTCCCGAAACAACAGCCGTGCCCATGCTGTTACGAGCGGCGGAACCTGCACCGCTTGCGACAGCTAAGGGTAAACAGCCGATAATAAAAGCGAGTGAAGTCATAATAATGGGACGTAAGCGCAAACCTGCTGCCTCGACGGCGGCTTTTTTGGCGTCCATGCCGTTATCGGTGCGAACTTTGGCAAATTCGACGATGAGGATAGCATTTTTGGCGGCAAGCCCGATAATCATCACGACGCCGATATTCATATAAACGCTGTTCATTAAACCGGGATTTGGCGAGCCGAGAGCCGCTAATCCCATAAATAAAGCACATTGAATGAAAAATGCGCCGAAAATCCCTGTCGGAATAGTCAAAAGCACGGCGAAAGGTACACTCCAGCTTTCATAGAGTGCGGCGAGGCATAAAAAGACGAAAATCAATGCCAAAGCCAAAACTTGCATAGTCGAACCGGAAGATTTTTTCTCCTCGCGAGATTGTCCCGACCATTCGATAGAAAAACCTGTCGGAACGACTTCGTGAACGACTTCTTCCATAGCCGCAATCGCTTGACCGGAGCTGTAACCTTGTGCGTTTGAACCTTGAATGCTGATATTGCGCGAACCGTTAAATCTGGTGATATTTGCGGGCGAAGTAGCGTATTTCGAGTGCAAAAGGGTTTCGAGCGGCACCATATCGCCTTCCCTGTTGCGAACGTAGCTGAATTTTAGAGCTTCAGCCTCGTTACGGTATTGCGCATCGGATTGGAGCATGATTTTATAGTTACGACCGAACTGCATGAAGTCGCCGATTTGACTTCCGCCAAAATTCGTCTGCAAAGCAGTATAAACGTCGGAAAAACTGACTCCGAGTTGCTTAGCCTTCTCGCGATTGAGTTCAAAGTTGCAAATCGGTGAGTTAATGGAATAAGTGGTGCGAACTCTTTGCAATTCGGGACGTTGATTAGCCGCCGCGACGATTCTTTTAGCGATTGCGTCCAATTCCTCGTCGCTGTAGCCGGTCATGTCCAAAAGTTCCATGCTCCAACCGCCAATCATGCCTAAACCGGGCAAAGCGGGAGGTTGAATTGCCATAATCGTAGCTTCGGGGTGTTTTTTGCCGAGTTTGTTTACCTCTTGAATGATATTTGTGATTGATAATTCTTTAGTGGTGCGCTCGCCCCAAGTGGTCAGACCGATAAAAAGTGCGCCGCTGTTCGGTTTACTGCCTGAAGACAGCGCATCATAGCCCGCAATCTTCATAACGTTTAAAACTCCGGGAATTTGTTGGATTTCGTCGCTCAAAGTGCCCATAAGTTCATAAGTCCGATTAAGTGAAGTGCCTTCTGGCAGAGAAATTGCCGCGATAAAATATCCGGAGTCTTCATTTGGCACGAAAGTTGACGGCAAAACTTTATACGCGGCGACGGTGAGAGCACAAATTATCAACATAGCGGCAATTCCAACCTTAGCATGACGAATAAACCAACCGACCGCGCCTGTATAACGTTTTTGCGTGCGTTCAAACCAATTATTGAACCTGTCGAAGAGTTTATCGAGGAAATTTTTCTTGGCGTCGGGATTATGCGGTTTCATGAGCAGAGCACAAAGCGCGGGCGTCAAAGTCAGCGCGATAAAAGCCGATAAGCCCATAGAAACGGCAATAGTCAGCGCGAATTGCTTATAAAGAACGCCCGTAATGCCGCCCAAAAAGGCAACGGGGATAAAAACGGCAGATAAAACGAATGCAATCGCGACGACAGGACCTTGAACCTCGTCCATAGCGCGTTCGGTCGCCTCAACGGGGTTAAGTCCGTCGTTTTTCATGTGGTATTCGACGTTTTCAATAACGACAATAGCATCGTCGACAACTAAGCCGATTGCCAGTACCATTGCGAACAAAGTCAGCGTGTTAATCGTAAAACCGAGCAAAATAAAGGTCGCGAACGTTCCGACGAGTGAAACAGGAATTGCAAGCACCGGAATCAGCGTCGCTCGCCAACTTTGCAGAAAAATAAAGACGATAATTATAACGAGAATCAACGCTTCCTTAAAAGTGTTCAAAACTTCGTTGAGAGATTCGTTAATGTATTCGGTGTTGTCGATAACGGCGCAATATTCGAGATCATCGGGGAAATTTTGGGACATTTCCTCAATAACGCGCTTAACGGAGCCGATAGTTTCAATGGCGTTGGCGTCGTCGGTTAAATTTATGCCGAAAGCCGCGCAGGGCGCATTATTTGTATCAGCGAACATTGAGGCACTTCTCGCGCCGGTTTCGATTCTTGCAATGTCACGCAGATAAATATTTGAGCCGTCGGAAGTGGTTTTTACAATTACATTGGAAAAATCTTCGACAGAGGACAGCCGCCCTTCCAATTTGCCGGTAAATTGTTTTTCCTGATTGTCTGGGACGGGCAAAAGTCCGATAGTTCCGGCGGGAGCTTGTGAATTTTGTTCGGAGACGGCAGTTTTTATATCGTTAATGGTCAGATTGAAGGCGGCGAGGCGTTCGGGGTTAATCCAAATGCGCATACTGTAATCCATAGAGAAAGCGGAGACATCGCCGACGCCTTTAATGCGTTTCAACTCGTCAACGATATAAACATTCGCGTAATTTGAAATGAAAGTGCGATTAAAAGTTCCGTTAGGCGAGTAGAGCGAAAAAAAATAAGCCATATCGCCGGAAGCTCGCTTAGTCGTGACGCCGACATTTTTAACATCAGCAGGCAAAGCAGCCGTTGCGACTGAAACACTGTTTTGAACTAAAACGGCGTCCATATCGCTGTTTGTGTCGAGGTCGAAGACAACTTTAAGGCTGTAAGAGCCGCTGTCGTTGGAAATGGAAGACATATAATCCATTCCCTGCGTCCCGTTTACCTGTTGTTCGATGATTTGAGCGACGGTTTGATTGATGACGCCGGCATTTGCGCCGAGATAGCTGGTAGAAACGCTGACGGTTGGTTGAGTAATTTTGGGATATTGAGCGATAGGCAGAGAAAAAATCGCCAGCAAGCCTAAAATCATGATGATAATCGCAATGACAATGGCAAAAATGGGGCGATGAATAAAAAATCTGGACATATTCGTTGCGCTCCTTAAGTTTCGTTGACGATTTGTGTAGAATCTTCGGTAGAAAAGCCCATTTCGTCAGCCGTCACGATTGTAACATCTAAATCTTTACCGGATTGCAAATTCGTAAGTCCTTCGACAATAACGAAGTCATTAACCGACAAACCCGACTTGACGATATAATAACTTCCAACTTTTTCATCAAGCTCAACAGTTTTTGATTGCGATTTGCCGTCCTTGTCAACAACGAGAACAAAAGATTGATCAAGGAGTTGTTGAACGGCGCGTTGAGGGACGAGCAAAGTATTTCTGCCGGATTCTTTTACAACTTTGACGTGAGCAAACATACCCGGCAATAAAATTCCTTGCGGATTATCGAATTCGGCTTTTACGTTGATAGAGCCGCTGTTTTGCGACAAAGCGCGGTCAGCTTCGACGGGCACGCCCTTAAAGGGATATTCTTCGTTGTTGCTAAGGATAAGTGTCATTGTAAAATTTGGGCGCGGCAAATTTTGTTCGCGTTCGCTCATCGCTTTTGATATGACGTTAAGATATTCGGTTTCACTAATGCTGAACTGGACGTAAACGGGATCAATCGTTCCCATTGTTACCAGAGTTGTACTGCCAGCCATAGCGTAAGTCCCGACTGCAACATCGTCGAGAGAAACTCTACCGGTCATGGGCGCGTAAACGATTGTATCGTCAAGATTTTCCTGCGCTTTGCGAATGGCAACCTGCGCGGCGTCGAGAGCGGCAACATAACCGTCCAAATCTTCACGACTGTTTACCAAAGTTTGTTCGGCGATGGCTTGCATTTGATAAAGTTGCTCGTTTCTGTTGAAAGTGTCTTGAGCGCGACGGAGATTGGATTGCGCTTTGCTCAAATCAGCTTTAGCAGAAAGTAAAGCGGTTTCGTAGGGGCGCGAATCAATTTGGAAGAGTTTTTGCCCTTCGATAACTCTATCGCCGCCTTTAATGTATTTTTCGACGACTGTGCCGTTGACTTTCGAGCGAATTTGAACTTCGTCGATACCTTGAACTTGCCCCGGAAAGCCGTGAGTGACGTTAATGGTTTGGTGCAAAACTTTCATAGCCTTTACGGAAATTTTTTGAGGAGCAACGGCTTGTTGAGTTTGTCCGCAACCTGTTATCAGCAAAGCAACCGCGCAAATAATTATTAAAAATTTTTTCATGGCAGATTCTTCCTGATTATTTAGAATCCCAGTCGTGAGTTGAGTGGTTAGCAGAATATTTCGAGCCGTCAGCAAGCTGATAGGTAACGTCAGCCGTGCCGTCAACAGTCAATGAGCCGCCGTCGGTAAACTTAAATATTACTCCGCCAGCTGTGATATTTGCGTCGGATATTTGGTCAAGATTAATATCGTCGAGTATAACGGTATCGCCGTCATGCGCGTTTTGAATATTATCGTTGCCATTGCCCGCGCCGTAGTAGAAAGTATTTTGTCCAGTGCCGCCAATGAGCGTATCACTCTCGGAGCCGTAGCCGCCCCACAAACTATTTTCGCCGGAGCCGCCCGTTATCACGTTGCTAAGTTCATTGCCTGCCAAAATATTGTTGCCGTCCGATTGCGAGGCGTCGAGAACTGCAAAGTTGCCGTCGTAAATCTTGCCGTGATAATCAAGCGAATCATCGCTAAGCCAAACTTCGACATTGCCCGCGCCTTTGCCAACTGTCAATGAGGCTCTCGCACCAATTCCAACGTAGTAATTTGTGTAGCCGTCGAATTCAACGTTTGTATCAACTTTGGCAATTAAATCGTCGTTAAGGCGGAAGCTCTTACCTTGTGCGCCTTCCAACATCAAAAATTCCTTGCCGCCATCAACCCTTATTCCAACGTCGTCGCCTCTCAAGAATACGTCAGTAATCGCGCTGTTGTCGTCGAATTTAACTTTATCAGCAGTAACATCTTGCGCGTCGCTCATGAAGTCAAAGTTTTCGATTGAGTCGCGTCCGTCGCCAGGCGTGTAGAAGAATGTCGCAACTTTTTTATCAGCGTCAGTGTTGCCGAACATTTTATCATGACCCGCGCCGCCGTTAATGCTGGTTTCGCCCGTGCCCGCTAATATCGTATCGTTTTTGTCGGAACCGGTGATTGACGTATTGCCCGCGCCGCCTTTGAGCGAATAAATACCATTAACCCACATTGTGTTACCGGGTATCTCCCATTCGGTATCTAGCGTAATGTTAAGGTCGCCTGTGACGTTGCTGAAATCTACGCCTGCTGTGGGTTTGGCGGAGGTTCCTACGAAATAAACTTCCTCGCCCGTGTTCACTGTCAAATCGGAGTTCTCAACTTTATACCAATCACCTGCGGCGATGAAGACGCCCTTATTCAAAACGTCTCTGCGCTCGTGGAAAATGTTTACTTTGGCGGTCGTGTTCACGTCGCTAAGTGTTAAGCTGTCATTGACGCGGTAAAAAGTCAAGCCGTCCTCTAAGAAGTTGACGCTTGCAGGGTTGCCCACGATATAAACTGTGTCCGAACCGTTGCCAAAACCCGTATGGAATCCTTCAACCGTCGTTTCTCCGTTGAGAACAATGTTGGTATCGCCGTCAATGGATTTTATCAAATTGGAACCTTCGCCGCTGTCTATGAAATTGCCACCTTGTGCAAAAATCGTATCGTTGCCAGTGCCGCCCTTGATTGTGCCGTTTTGCTTTGCAACCAAAAGTAAATTCTTAGTCTCGGTGCTCGCGTCAAGCGAATCTTTACTAGACGCATAACCGACTTTTTGTTGCTTGCCAGCTATGTTGTAGAAATTAATCAGCTCGCTATTGTTGCCCATGTAAACTTGCGCCGAATCCAATGATAGATAGCCGTTGTTAAAGTCAATCGAACCGTCCGCAACTGCTGTATAAATATTTTCGTAAGGCGTACTGAAGCCCGAACCTGTCGAGGCGTCGTAATTTTCCAAAGTAATTTTGCCGTCGAGAGGGAAGATTCGCGTATTGCCGCCCGTCAAGCTTATGTTCACGTTTTCGCCTTGACTTATAATCGTATCTCTGCCCGCGCTCGCCGTTATGTTGACTTCCGCGCTCGTCTTGGCAATTATTGCCGCCTCGCCACCGCTCATCGTTATATCTCTAGTGCCGGTTGCATTTGCCGCAACTCTATCAACCTTGCTTGCTTGCGTAGTCACGTCGCTAACTAAGTCGCTAAATAATTGCGTCGTATCAACGCTAATCACCGTCGCATTGCCAACGCCCGAAGAATCTATCAAATTCAAAGTTTTATCTTTGGCGTCTTTAATCGTCAGCGAATTATTATCAAACATCAAGACGACATCGGAGCCGTTAAGAGAGGTTGAAGTTATCGCCGCACCGAGTGAAATTTTATCGTTTGTCGTGTAATCGGTGATAACAGCATTGCCCGCGCTGTAAACGAATAAATCTGCGCCGTTGCCGCCCGTCAAAGTGCTATTGCCCTTGCCAGCGTAAATTGTGTTGTCTAAAGCATTGCCGATAAGTTTAACGTCTTTGGTGCGTTCGGTGGCGTCCAAAACTTTAACTTTTTCACTCGCCTCGACGGTACCGGAATCAACGTTGAGTATCGTCAAATAGTTGCCGAAATATGCCACGTCGCCATTGACATCAACGAATTTAATTTTTTTATTTGCGCCGTCCAGATATTTAATCGTGGCACCAAAGGCATTGAATACGTAATCATCGCCGACTGCGCCGCCAATATCAAGCAAACTGAAATTGGCAAAAGGAATTCCGTGATAAACTTCGTCTTCGTTTTCGTCAAAGTCTGTTACAACGATAGTTTGAGTTCCGCCGCGACTGCTCCTTATGAAAGTATCTTTACCTTTGCCGCCCGTCAAAGTGCAGTTGCCCGCGCTACTTATCATCGTATTATCGCCGTCGTTGCCGGTAATTTCAATATCTGTAGTCCGCGCAGACGGGTCGATTGTCGCTACGCCGTCTTGAGCAATTACCGTTGCCGGGTCGTTATCGTCGAGTGTCAAGTATTTACCGAAAAGTCTCGTCTCGCCGTCTACGTTGGTAACGGTAATAACTTTGTCTGCGCCGTCTTTAACCGTGATTGTCCGTCCTGCTTGCGCTACGTCGAAAATGTAATCTTTGCCGCTTATGTAACCGTTGAGACTGAACTCGGAGAAGGGACGCCCGTGATAAATTACGTCTTCGCCTTCGGTGTAGTCGGTGATTAAAGCAGTCTCCATGCCCGCACTGCCTCTGAAGGTGTCATTACCCGCGCCGCCAGTCAGCGTTGAATTCGTCGCGCCTGTTATAATCAGGTTGTCGCCGCTGTTGCCGGTAATTTCAATGTCTTCAGTCCGCGCAGAGGCGTCGATTGTCAACACGCCGTCTTGAGCAGTTACCGTTGCCGGGTCGTTATCGTCGAGCGTCAAGTATTTGCCGAAAAGTCTTTCCTCGCCGTCTGCGTCAACGACTTTGATAATTTTGTTTGCGCCGTTCTTAACCGTGATTGTCCGTCCCGCTTGCGCTACGTCGAAAATGTAATCGTTGCCGCTTGTGTAGCCGTTGATACTCATATCCGCGAAGGGTCGCCCGTGAGCAATTATATCTTCGCCTTCGGTGTAGTCGGTTATAACGCAATTCGTCAAGCCCGCGCCGCCTCTGAAGGTATCGGAGCCTTTGCCGCCCGTTAGCGTCGTATTGGTCGCTCCTGCAATAAGCAAATCATCACTGCTTGAGCCGATTAACTTAACTGAATTGCCGCTGCCCGTTATCGACTGCGCTGAACTTGTGCCTTTGAAACTTACTTGAACAGTATCATCAATGCTAGACGTAAGCTCAAAATTACCGCTGGGAACATCGCTGAATTTCAATTCGTCGCTGACATTATCGCTGGCGACGAGCGAAACGGAATAGCCCTCTTCAAGCCCGTCAATTTTCGTCAAGATGTCGTTTCTAAAGGTTAAATCCGCGCCCGCGCCGTTGTTGTCAATTCCAAGTTGCGCATGAGGACTGCCGCCGCTTTTATGATTTTTATTGTAGAGGTAAACGTTTTCAACGTCGCCCATGTGAACTTTTGCGTTGGAGTCGAAGCCGACAATATCATTTGCGTTCGGATTAACGGTTGCACCGGTCGATATGCCGCGAATTTCTTTCATTTCAGCGTAGGCTTTGACATTCGCAGGGGCATTGTCGATAACCTTTGCGGTGAAGTGAACTTCGTAATCGTCATCGCCGCTCAAGCCGACCGCGCTGTTGTTTATGCTGACTTCTCCGCTGAAGCCCGACATAAACGCCATAACGCCCGTAACGGAGGAATAAGTGAACGAATTAACACTTATATTGTCAGGAGCACCGTCGCCATTCGTGTCTTTAAGTTCCGAGCCAATTAACGAAACATCAGCCGTTTTTGCATAATTATTGGTCGCATGCCCGCTGTAAACAAAGCCGCCTTTAATCGTCTCCCAATGCTCCGAAATTATTTTGCCGTCGTCGTCAAATTCAACTGTGAAATCACTTTCGCCGCCAGCTGATAAAGTTTCGTCTGCAATCGCGATTGTGCCGTTGCCGCCGTCCGTTTGGAAAGTCAATTCGTCGCCGATATTGTCGCCAGCGTTAATGGTGACTGCGTAGCCGTCGTTTAAGCCGCCGATTGTGCTAAAAATGCCGTCGCTTACATTGAGTTCAAAGCCGTCGCCGCCGTTACTCGCCTCAATGCTTGTAACCTTACCTTGCGGATTGTCGGAAGTTAAAACCGAGTGTTTTCCGTCGCTGAATTTAATCAAGCCATTGTTATCCACGCCCGCCGTATAATTACTGTCAACGGTTGCGCCATCGCTGACGTTCATAAGCACAATATTTATTGGCGACTGATCATCTGTCTTGGTGAAGTGCGCCGAGTAATTGCTGTCGCCGCTAACGCCCAGTTCAATGTCATCGATAGTCGCGTTGCCGCTTAAACCGCTGAGTGCAACACGATTTCCATTCAATGCCGCAAAATATTGATTAGTATCAACCGATAAATTATCGGTGTTCGTGATTTCGTCGCCGCTTACAGTGAACGTCGTCGATTTGGACGGATTATTGGTGGCGTTGCCGGTGTATTCAAAGCCGCCACTTGAAAGCGTAACCCATTCGCCCTTGATTAAAGTCGTATCATTGGTTGTTAAGGTACCGTCGAAATTTTCCATGCCGACGACCGAGCCATTTTCGCCGAAGACAAAAGTAAAATCATTGCCGCCGTAAATGCTGTAGCGTTGATATTGCCACTCGTCAGAATCAGCGTCGAGAGAATATTTGTCGGTGTTGGCAGTGGTTTTTACAACGATAACGCCATCGCCCGAAGTCTCAAAGTTAATTTTTTCGCCAACGTTAATTCCACTCTCAATGGTAATCTTGTAGCCGTCTTTGAGATTGCCGATTTTCTGAATCAAATCATCAGCTGTTGTTACTTCGACGCCGTTACTTAAATTTTCAAATAAAAGTTCTTTTGCCGAAGTCTCGCTCGATACGTCAAAGATGTCAGGGAGATTTGAATTTTCGATTGTAAGTTTTGTGTAATTGCGAGTGGAAAATTTATTTTCGGTGTAGACGCAATAAGAGCCGTCCATGAAAGTAACAGTGCCGCCGGCATTGTCGAACGAATACCAATCGGCAGGAACGGTGCCGGTTCCGGAGTCGCCGCGCGGGCTGATTGTCGCTCCGTCGCTGATAAGGCGCATTGCAGTAACATGCGGGTTGGTTATGTAAGTACCTGCAAAAGTTTCGGAAAGATCAATGGGCGAGACCGCTTCAATGTTATAGCTATCGTCGCCTTCAACGCCGAGCGCGTCACCGTTGTAAATGACATTGCCGCTGAGGTTTCTAACGTTCGTATGAACGCCCGACTGCGGAACATAAATTATCGAGCCGATAGAAACGTTGTCGGGAGCACCGTCGCCGTCGGTGTCTTCGAGGTTGCCGCCGCTGATTGAAAATTGCGCGGCTTTATCGTCGCGATAGTATCCATTAAAATCTCTTTGAGCAACGGAATTGAAAGCCCAGCCGCCGCCTTCAATCGTCGTCCATTTGCTGAGATACTCGACATTTTCGACAGACGAAACGCCCGCAAGAGTAAGTTTGCCGTCGCCGAAGTCAAAAATAAGATTGCCGTCGCTAACGATTGTGTTTGCAGAAGTGGCACCGACAATTTTTAAAGTATCGTTCGCCTTAAAACCGTTGATTAAATCGTTGCCGCCGCTATATTGAAAAGTTTGCGCATGGGTGTTGTTATAAACCGTGACTGTATCGTTGCCGGTGCCCATGATGATAAGTGCATTTTCGGCATCACGATAAAGATTGATTAAATCGTTGCCGTTGCCGCCGTCTACAGTTATACCATAGTGTCCGACTTGAACCGTATCATTACCGCTGCCCGCCCTAACAGAACTACCAAACGAGCCATTGTGTAACGTGATTACGTTTCCGCCGATGCCGCCCAGAATTGTTGAATGTCGATTGCTCGTGACTATGGTATTCTTGCCATTACCGAAATAAACGAGTTCGCTGGCACCGTTGCTGTCGCTATAAACCGTATTGTCGCCGTCGCCTGTTCTTATCGTGACATTCGACGCACCTGCAACCGAGACTATATCATTTCCTGCGCCCGCGTCAATTATAGAATTGTCGCCCGTGTTGTCGATAGTGTCATTGCCGGCGTAACCGTTTATCGTGACATTTTTTCCTTTGTCATTTATCAGATAGTCATCGCCTTCAGTCCCTGCGATTAGCGTATCATTTACAACCGTATCATCTGAAGAGCCGCCGCTGAAAATCGTTTGGTGCAAAATGCCGTTAGCGTCAACTATATTGATATTCATGTTGTTAGCTTCTAAGAGCGTAATTGTTCCGCTACCGACGCTGATTTCAACATTATTGCCGACGAGAGACGCGCCCGAAATACTTCCCGACGTTATCTGAAGGGAATCCGTCGCGCTAAAGGTTGTAATGGTGTCGTTGCCGTCGCCGTCTGCATATTGCACAACATTTGTATGGTCAGTATCAACGGGACCTCCGAGCGTAATGTCATCATCGCCCGTACCGGCTTTAATGGTAATATCGTAAGCGTTTCTGAAAGTACGAATTGAATCGTTGCCCGCCCCTGTGTCTATTGTGACGTTGTGACCGACCGCCTGAATGACATCATCGCCGTCGCCCGTTTCGACGGTATTGTTATCGGAACCGGTATAGAAAACGACGGAATCATTACCGGAGCCGGTGAAAACGGCATTGTTTGGAGAAGTGGAGCCGATCAAGTTATTGCCGTCACCCGTGCGAATTGTCACAGAATCCGAGCCGCTTTGAATGGAAACAACATTGTCGCCCTCGCCCGCATTGATTGAAACTCGGTCGGCTTTTCGGTCATCCAGTCCGCTGTAAATAGTGTCATTGCCGGAGCCGGAATCAATGGTTACGTCATCGCCGAAATTTACTATTGAATCATTACCGGCAGTTCCGTTTATCAAGATACCGCTAACAGTGTTTTCAGTTGTCATAGTTAATTACTCCTCGAAAAATTTTTTGAGACGATTTCTAATTTGTAGCCGTCGGGGTCGGTGATAAAATATATTTCCAAATCCTCTATGGCAAACAAAACGCAATTCATAGCGCGATGTTTTTCCAGCGACAAATAAAAATCCTCTGCGACGAATGCCAAATGCGTTGGATTGTCGCCGAGATTTATTTTTTTTACGGGATTTTTATTGACGCGCAGTTCCAATTCAAAATTATTATCTTCGCCGCGCAGATAAATCATAAAGCAATCGTCAAACTCGCGGCGGCTGACTTCTTTTAAGTTCAAAGCCTCGTCGTAAAATTTCAACGAGCGACTTAAGTCCGTCACGGTCAAATTGGCATGAGTAAAAGCGTATTTCAACACAGAATCCCTCCCGAAAATTTTTGAGTAATTATAGAGTATCAGCGGGAAATTGTTTGTAAAGATTTCTTTGCTACGTGAACCGTTCCGATATGGTATTCTAAGGCAAAATTTATAAGGAGATGAACGAATGGATTTAATTGTTGGTAGCGGAGAAAAAGCGGTTAAAGTTGCCGGCTTAAAAAGTGTAGACGCGGAAAATTTTTCTGCGTTCGACGGAATAACTTTGACGCTCGAAGGCGGCGCTGTAGAAAATTTCAGCGACTTGACGATAACGGGCGGCGCAAATAATGTTCGGCGCGTCATTTGGCAGGGCGAAGTTGACGGCGTGCAAAGAAATGCGGTTTTAATCGTCGATAACGACGGCGACGGAACTTTGAAGGGCGGCTGGCTGATTTTAGGCAACGAACAAAATGTTTTGACTTACTACACCGACGCCGCGAAAATTTCTGTCGAAGAAGACGCCGCGATTACTTTGCAATTCCCAAATAAAAAAGCGGCTCTCACTCCGCGCAGATTTACATTTATCGAAAAGACTTCGGCGGGCGACGGCGCAATTTTATCAATCGGCGCGGCGTTCGATGACGTGACGATTTCGGCGGGCGCAACCAATCCGATTTACCTTTCGCGCACAGTGAACGGCTCGAAGTTAAACGGTGTCCTGCAACCTTTGGCGACTGCGCAAGTTAATTCGGAAAAGTGGAGCTTTAACGACGCGGATTCTTTTATCGTAGAAGACGGCAAGAAAGTTTTTCGCGGCACAGGTGAATTTGCTTGCGACTCGGAGCTTGCGGCTTGTGAAATTCGATTTGGAAAAGTCTTGAGCGAAACCACAGCAATAAAGATAGCTGACAGCTAAGAAAGGAGCAAAGTTAAATGGGTTGGTCAAAAACTGAGGACGGCGGCTTTGCCTACAACGAGGGCAGTTTGAATTTTACGCTGAGAGGCTCGGCATTTCATGACACGGACGGCAACGGCGTGCCCGACGGTGTAACTTTTGAGAACGGCAGACCGGTTTTCATGGGGATAAAAAATCTGCACGATTTCCATTTCGACGTGCCGCGCGGTTATATCATCGTCAACGGCAACGAATATAAACTCGTTGACCTTGATAAAAATCCCGAAAACGGCGAGGAGCTTCAACTTTTTAAAGAGAATGTCGGTTTTCCGCAGGGCAACGACCGCACCAATCCCGCCGCTTATAAAAAAGTCGCCGAACATCAATTCACCTACAACGAAGGCAGTTTGAATTACACGTTGACGGGCGGCGCATTCCACGATAACGACAACAACGGCATACCCGACGGCGTTCAGATAATCGGACCCAAGCCGTGTTTTGGGGCGGACGGAACGATTTTTGATACGTCGGTTGAAAACTTCCATTTCAAAGTTCCGAGCGGCGTGCTTATCGTCAACGGACAAAAATACGCGCTCGCCGAACTCGACGACAACCCCGATGACGGCTATGAATTAGTTGTGCCCGAAGTCAAAGGCAAGCTCGGTTGGTCGAAGAATGCTGACGGCGGCTTTGTCTATAAACGCCCCGCCGATAACAATCCTGACGTTATGGGCGGCTTGACGCTTTACGGAAAAGATTTGGTTGACGACGGAACCGGCAAACCCGACGGCGTCGAAGTCAAAACAATTATTATCGGTCAAGAGCCGGGCGACGGGCATCGCTGGACGAAAATCGGCATTGAGGGCTTGCACGGCGAAGTTTTCTTGAATCACCCCGAAGCAATTCACTCTTTCGGCGTCAAGGGCGATGCCAAATACAATATTTTAATCGTCAAAGATCACGGCAACTTGACTGAAACGCTTTTCACGGACATCAGCCCGAACGCCACGATAAATATCACCAATGACACCGTAGTTATTAAAACCGACGGCAACGGCGATTATAATTTTACCGGCAACGGAAGATTTAAGCTCAACGACGATTTTATAACTATGGGCGGCGGCGAGCGCGAACTTAAAGTTCAAGTCAAGAACGGCAAAATAAAATCTATCGACGGCTTCACTGATGAGGACGTTGTAAAAGTTTCCAAGTCGGGCAACATTCGCATTAACGGACAAAAAATCACGTTGACGGCGAATCAGGATATGGACATGTACGGCAAACCTGCGCGGACAGGCGGCGGAGATAGTGGCGACGTTGCCGGCGACAGTGTTGAAGTTGCAGACACCACCGAAGTTGCGGGCGAAACCGAAGAACTTACGAAAACCAAAAGCGACTTTGAATATCAAAGCCAATCCGACGACGACGAGACCGCCGACTTTACAATCACTGCCAAAAATCTTGACGCCGACGCCGTGACGGCTGAACTTGTGCAAAAAGTTTTGGGCACGGAAACTCAAGACGCAAGCGAAGATTCCGAAATGCAACCGCCCGCAACCAATTCCCTAACCATTAACCAACAACCACTAATCACTAATACTGCCGACGATAAAGAAATCGCGATTGAAATTCCTGCCGTTGAAATCTTTGACGCGAGCGAACTTTTCGGCGTGAACGATAAAATCATTACGCCGCAAGAAAAAAATCTAACAGCTGACAGCTATCAGCTAACAGCTATTATCGGCTTGCAGTTTGAAGAAATTTTGCCTGCAAAAAATAACGGCGCAGATTTCGTACTCAATAGCGAATACGAATTCAATACGCCGCTTGCAACTTCAAGCCAATGCCGCAAACAAGAATTGATTGACCTTGAGCGAAAAATTCAAGGCTCCGAAATGGATAGGCAATAGCCGTCGCCTTTGCAGTTTTTTAGATGAATTTTATGGTCGGACGCCGAACGAAGTTTTTTCCGCAAATTGCTAATGTGCGTTTTCAAAGTAAAGCTTGTGTCGTGCAAGTCTTCTTTGTCCCAGAGGTTTTTATAAATTTCTTTGATTGTTAAAGTTTTGTTCAGATGCGCGGCAAGAATAAGCAACAATTCAAATTCAATGGGCGTGAGCGCAACCGCTTTACCGTTTACGAAAAGTTTATGGCGGCGCGGATAAATCAGCAAAATATTTCCGATATGGATTCCGCAATCGTCAAGCAGAGCAGAAGATTCATTAGGCGAGCCGTCGAGGAAATTTGATAATCGGGGGGGGGGAATATCGTTAATAATTTCTAATTCGTCGAGCGGAGTGACAAAGCTGTTGACGAGGAAATTTCCATTGAGCGACAAAAGATTTCCCCACTCCAAAACTTTTATCTCCTCGCGCTTGCAATTCACCAAACGATACATGACGCGATAAGAATTATGCCAGCACCAGCCCTCACTGACGCCGGCTTTTTTTTCTGCGAAAATTTTTTTCAGGAAGTTAAAATATTTTTGTTGGTCGTTCGGGTGAATGTTAGCGAGCGAGGAATAATTTTCAAGATTTAGTTCGTCGCAACCCAAAAGTTTAAGGAACAAATCATTGACGTAGCGATAGGGCAAGTCGTCTTTGCAGTGGAAACTTTTAGCCGCGATGTAATCTGTATTTCCAAACTGCTGGAGCAAATCCTTACGAAATTTTATATTGGCATGAAGAGTTTCTTTGGGAAGTGTTTCTTCGGGAGTTTTTTCGGGCATATGGACATGAGTTAACGTTATCCAAAGCTTGTCGTCGATTAATTGGAAGTAAAAAGAAATGTTCAAGGAAACTTGATAATTGAGGTGCGCCTCATCAGCTTGAAAACCGATTTTGGCGACAACAATGCAACTGTCGTAAGATTCGGCGTCAATGTGATAATTTTCGCTGATTAGTTTGTAAGTGGAATTAACAACCTCAACGTATTTATAGAAATAATTACGGACTTCATCAAACGAATTAAAAATATTATTTTCGCCAATGCCGATATAAGTCAGCTGCTCTCTGCTGAAAAACTTCAACGAGCCTTCGACATCTTTCAATACATAAAATGACCGAATCAATTTTTTTGCCGAGGTTACGGCTTCCCTTTTAAAAAAATTTTGCATACCTGCACCTCCAAGATTATCGGCGAAAATTCTAAAAAAAATTGTCGCCAATGTCAAACGTGAAGTAAAGAAAGATTTACCGCCTGCAAACCTTTCTTGTGGTAATATCTGTAACGAACTCGAATTTTCGACGTATAAAGGGCAGAAAAATTTGGGGAGTGATAAACATGACGGAAGAAAAAAATATCAACGCGAGCGCGGAGCAAAATAAATTCGCCGACGAAATCTTGATTGATAAGGAAATCGAAAACGTGGCGGGCGGCTTTAGCGGAAAATTTCGGAGCACTGATAACTTTGATGATGCTACCAAAAACCTCACTACAGGAAAATAATTCGTTTAAAAATCTTTGGGAGTGATAAACATGACGGAAGAAAAAAATATCGACGCGAGCGCAGAGCAAAATAAATCCGCCGACGAACTTTTGAGCGATGACGAACTCGAAAACGTCGCGGGCGGCACTACAGGAAAATATAAACCTGAACCAAATAATACGTTGAGTTATGGTGTTAGCGGAAAATAATTCGTTCAAAAATTTTTGGAGAGTGATAAGTATGACAAAAGAAAAAAATATCGACGCGAGCGCGGAGAAAGACAAATTCGCCGACGAAATCTTGAGCGATGACGAATTGGATAACGTCGCGGGCGGCACATACGGAAAAATTTACGATGACCGTTCTCCATTTGATTCCGGTATCAGAACTACAGGAAAAATATCTCCTCCAGTAACTACGGGAAAATAAAATGATTAAGTCGGTGACAAGATGAAATCAAATATTCGTCAGCGCGTATTTCGTTTGGTATTGTCGGCAAGCGTGCTGACATTTCTTGTTTTGGTCGGCGTGGCGTTGATTGGCATGATCTCAATTCGCTACACACTCGACGAAAGAAGCGCGGAACTCAGCGAGTATTCGGCAAATTATATTCAACAAACAGTCACGGAGCGCAGAAAAATCGGACTCCAAGAACTTGCAACGGCAAAGGCGCAATACATAGACAAGGAATTGACTAAACAGAGTTGGGACGCCCAATATTTGGCGGACGCAATGAACCTTGAGCTGAAAACCCCGACGACAGGATTTTTGGCGCGAAATTTGGCAGTGGCAAATTATCAGCCGATACATTCGGGCGAGGCTTACATTTTTTACACGCCGGAGCTTAGGGAACGAGGCATAGACGCCGCCCTTGCAGAGGAAATAAATCGCTCCTGCAACATTTCCTCATATCTTATTCCCTTCGGAAGTCGATACCAAAGTTATTTTTCGTCGTTCATGGTTGCAGCCAAGAACGGATATTTTATTTGCGTTGAGACCGCATTTAACGAAGAGCTTATTGATTTTGATGAAGAGTTTTTAACGAGCTATGATTTTCGGACGCGCCCTTGGTACAAAATCGGCGAAAATGCATCGTCGCCTGTTTTTACCGACGTTTATAATGACACGGAGGGTAATCCGTCGCTTGCTTGCGTCACGCCTTATTACGACGGCAATGGCAACTTTGCGGGCGTCATCAGCATTTCATACGGAATCGGAGAAATTTATAAAATCGTCTTGGACACGGCAGTTGGTTCGGACGGTTTTAGTTTTATTTTGAACTCGAAAGGCAATGTAATTCTTTCAGCCAAAAAAGAGGGAATATTTTCCGCGCAGGAAGACGCCATTGATTTAAGGAAATCCGCGAATGTTGACTTGGCTCAAGCGGCGCAAAAAATGACGGAGGGAGAAACCGGCATTGTTTCCATTAAGATTGACGATGAGGAATACTATCTGGCATATGCGCCAATGCAGGCAAGCGGTTGGAGTTTTGGAACGCTTATGAGCTACGCAACAGTTTCAGCTCCGGCAATGGCGGCACGCGATAAAATTCTTGAGCAAATGGAAGATTTCCGAAGCAGTATCGGGCAACTTTTCTTTAACATGCTGATTGGTTCGGTGATAATGGTAGCGTTGCTGGCGGTGTGGATGTTTATCGGCAGTTCGCGAGTATCAAAAAAATTTGTTGAGCCGATTCAGCAGTTATCGGAGGGCGTGCGCGAAATTTCCGGCGGCAACCTCGACAAAAAAGTAAAAATAGACACGGGCGACGAACTCGAAGAGCTTGCAAATTCCGTCAACAACATGACCGACGAGCTTAAAAATTACATGGCGAATTTGGAAAAAGTAACGGCGGCTGAAGAACGCATTGCGACCGAATTGAAAGTTGCGACGAATATTCAGTTGAGCGCGTTGCCGCATGATTTTTTGGAAGATCATTCGGAGTTTGAAATTTTTGCGACGATGAATGCGGCAAAGGAAGTCGGCGGAGATTTTTACGATTTCTATTTGCTCGACGAAAATCATTTGATGATGACGATAGCGGACGTTTCGGGCAAGGGAGTTCCCGCCGCGCTGTTCATGATGCAGGGCAAAACCATTTTGAAAAATTTGGCAATGACAATGCAAAGCCCCGACGACTTGGCGGCAGTTATGGCTTTGGCGAATAATCAACTGTGTCAAGGCAACGATGAAATGATGTTTATAACGGTGTTCATTGCAATGCTCGACCTCAAGACGGGTAAATTGATTTACGTAAACGGCGGGCACAATCCGCCCATGCTTTATCGCGATAACGAGAAAAAATTCAGCTGGTTAAACTTGGAGCAAAATTGCGTTCTCGGACTTATGGACGAAATGGATTTTGAACAGCAGGAAACGCAAATGAATCACGGCGACATTATTTATTTGTACACCGACGGCGTAACTGAGGCGATGAATAAAAATCGTGAGCAATACGGCGAGGCGCGTCTGGAAAATTGCTTGAATGCAACTAATCATCAATGCAAGTTGCAGACGTTACTTGAGAGCGTGAGTAAATCGTTGGCGGAGCATGTTCAAGACGCAGAGCAATCGGACGATATTACAATGCTTGCCGTTCGGTTTGTGTAGAAATCTTTACATTGCGGCAAAAAATTTTGTGTTATTATTCCGTAAAAATATAGGGAGGCGAGAGTGTGGCTTTTGAATTTTCCGACACAATCGGCGGGATTTGTCAGTCTTTTGACGCGGCGACCCGAACCGGAATTATTCGCGACTTCAACGGCGAAGAGGTCAAAATTAAATTGTCCGACAACGTTTATGCGCGGCTTTTGAGGAATTTGGACGAGCCGTATCGCGATTGCACGGGACAAATCGAAAAACTTTTCCGCGAAGGGCAAATGGCGTTCGTTTACGGCATTTACTATCCCGACGAAGGCGGCACGAATTTTGAGGCGTCGTATATTGATTTTCCGGGACGCAAGCCAAATGAAATGCGTTTCGAGGAGGCGGACTGGTGGATTAATCAGGCGCGGAGCATTGCCGACTTTTATATCAAGGCAGAGTTTCCTAACGGCGAAATTGATTACCGCCAATATCGGACGCGCTTGACACTCGACGGCGTTCGCAAGCCCGATTTCCGTCAGGAGACCGACACAATTTCCCGCATGATTTACGGCATGGCAAGTGCTTACATGCTCACGGGCGAAGACAGATTTTTGGAAGTCGCCGAGAAGGGCACGAAGTATTTGCGCGACCACATGAGATTTTACGACATTGACGAGAATGTTGTTTACTGGTATCACGGAATCGACGTGCAGGGCGACAAGGAGCATAAATTGTTCACGTCGGAATTTGATGATGATATTGAAGCAATTCCGATGTACGAGCAGATTTACGCGCTTGCCGGTCCGACGCAAACTTACAGGCTTAACGGCGACCCCGCTATCATGAAAGATATTCGTATGACGATAAGCCTGTTCGACAAATTTTTTATCGACAGGGAAAAAGGCGGCTACTATTCGCATATTGATCCCGTGACGTTCGACCCGAAAAGCGATTCACTCGGACGCAATGTCGGCAGAAAAAATTGGAACTCAGTCGGCGACCACGCGCCCGCGTATCTGATTAATCTGTACCTCGCGACGATGGACGACAAGTATAAAGATTTTCTTGAGTACACGGCGGATTGCATTGAGGAACATTTCAAGGATTATGACAACAGCCCGTTTGTTCAGGAAAAATTCTATGACGATTGGAGCCACGACACGACTTGGGGTTGGCAACAAAATCGCGGCGTCGTCGGACACAATCTCAAAATCGCTTGGAACTTGATGCGAATCAACAGCGCGATTGCCAAAGATAAATACGTCAAGTTTGCAGAGAAAATCGCGGCGATTATGCCGACAGTCGGAATGGACAGGCGGCGCGGCGGTTGGTATGACGTTATAGAGCGTAAGTTAAGAGCGGGCGAAAGTTGCTATCGTTTTGCTTGGCACGACAGAAAAGCTTGGTGGCAACAGGAGCAAGGCATTTTGGCTTATCAAATTCTCTACGGTTGCTTGAAAAAGCCCGAATACCTCGATTTGGCTCGCTCTTCGGCGGCGTTCTACAATACTTACTTCCTCGACCACGACGACGGCGCAGTTTATTTCAACGTCCTCAACAACGGGATTCCGTTCCTCACGGGCAACGAACGGCTTAAAGGTTCGCACTCTATGGCTTGCTATCACTCAATCGAATTGGCGTTCTTAAGCGCGGTTTATATCAATCTTCTGCACACGAAACAGCCGCTCGACTTGTACTTTAAGCCTTTCCCGAATGCGTTTGAAGGCTCGAATACTTTGCACGTTCAGCCCGATATTTTGCCGAAAGGCAGTTGCAAAATCGAATCGGTAGAAATTGACGGCAAGGCTTGGAGTTATTTCGACGCCGAAAACTTCACAGTCAGATTGCCGGAAACGGAGCATCGTCCGAAAATCAAAGTCAGAATCGTTCCGATTTAAAAAGAACTTGTACCATTAGCATAAAATGTGTAAAAACGTCTAATCAGGTAGACATGCAGCGTAAAGCTGAAGGCTCATAAAATTAAAAAAGCCATTGAGCTAGTTTGTGCTAACTTTAAAGCAGCCGGAACGACAGGAATGCGTGCCAGTGCAGGTTGAAATAGTCCTGCTAACTATGGAGTAGAATCCTGTTGGGTGTCGTTGGGCAAGGTTCTTAAAAATTAAGCCGGAGGGCTTTGTACTCACCAAATATTACGAAAGGGGAAAGCTACAAAGATAAATCAACAGACAGTCACCTGAAAGACACTGTTGATATGTACCGGTGGCTAGCCGGGAATTTACGACTGTGGAGTGTTATACAAACGTTAGTAGGTACGCCGAGAACGGACACGTT
Organism: Selenomonadaceae bacterium; assembly: GCA_017428215.1. Classification (GTDB taxonomy): domain Bacteria; phylum Bacillota; class Negativicutes; order Selenomonadales; family Selenomonadaceae; genus Quinella. The sequence continues at coordinate 33,944 of JAFRRH010000030.1, read as the reverse complement.
GAAGCAGTAAGACAGAATCGCGAGGTCTGTCCGATTCATCTTGACATAGACACAGCGGACACTTGTCTACGAGTGACTATGTTTTAAGTAGCAGAAATTTTAATGGCAAATTATGTTATGGAAGTCGACGAAGTCAGCAAAGTTAAATTGCACGGGCATATTGACGCCTCGATTGCGCCCGCGCTCATGGAAGAATTAAAGCCGCTCATCGCGCAAAAAGATAAAGTCAAAAAATTGGTGTTCTACGCCGACGAACTCGAATATATCGCAAGCGCGGGAATTCGTGCGGTCGTCTTCGCGAAACAAAAACTCGGCGGGAAAGTTCAAGTCTATTTAATCGGCGCGTCGGAAACTGTTCTGGACGTCTTCAAGATGACGGGCATTGATAAATTTTTGACGGTACAAGATACTTTCGCGGAGTGAGTTTAATGTTTCAAAGTAAAGAATTCCCCGCCAAGCGCGAAGTTTTGCCGCAGATGTTGACGGAGATAACCGGCGAGGTCAAAAAACATTTTACGGACGACAAGTGGGTAAATCGCCTTAAAGTTTGCGCGGAAGAAATTTTGGTGAACATTATCGATTACTCCGGCTCGGAAAAAATTTATATCTCTTGCAATTTTCTGGAGGACGAACAGACTTTGCGTTTTGAATTCGTCGACGAAGGTGCGCTTTATAATCCACTTGAAGAAGTGCCGGAAGTTGACATCGAGGCGGAACCGGACGAGCGACCTGTCGGCGGCTTGGGAATTTTCCTCTATACGACGATTATGGACAAGTTGGAATATAACTGCGCGGACGGCAAAAATCATTTGCTGGCGTATAAAAAACTTGTTTAACAGGCGGTGATTTATTTTGAGAAATAAAGTAGGTGTCCTAATCGAAAGTGACTTCTACGAACCGGAAATTGAGTACTACTCGAAATGCTTTAAAGAGGCTGGATTGGAAGTGCATTTTCTGACGCGGCTTTGGGGGCAAGCTGAATTGACTTTCAAGGGGCACGAGGAGCGCAAACTTTTCAAGTGCAAAGAGAGTTTTGAGCGTGTCAACTTGAAGGAATACGCCGCGATAATCGTTCCGGCGGGCATGGTTGCGGACAGGCTTCGCTATACCGAAGACATTAACAGATTGCCTCCGGCTTGCGAGTTCTTAAAGAAGTGTTTCGCGGACAAGCAGATTATCAAGGGGATAATTTGTCACGGCGCGTGGCTTATGGCTCCGATTTCGCATTTGGTCAGCGGGCGCAAAATGGTTGTTCATAATAATTTGCTCGGCGACGCAAAACTTATGGGCATTGATTACGTTGACGAAGACGTTGTTATCGACGGCGACTTGGTATCTGCGCGGACGGGCGGCGATCATGTTCAATTCGCGCAGAAAATTATCGCGTTAGTCAATTACAGAGAACTTTTCACTTCGCTCACGAACAGAATTGATTTTCTCGAAGCAAAGCTGAACAGTCTCGAACAGAAACCTCCTATTATGGAGAATCCTATAGTTAAGAAAAGTGGAGGTAATAAAGTGGCAAAAGTATTAATCATCGCGACTAACTACGGCTCTTGGGCAGAAGAACTTCAAGCTCCGTGGGACGCTTGCAAGAGAGCAGGCTTTGAAGTGACATTGGCGACGCCGCAAGGTAAAAAGCCGCTCCCGTTCGCTATCAGTGTCGACCCCGATTTCGTTGACCCGATTCAGAACGTCAAGACGAATCCCGATTGGGTTTGCAGACGTTGCAAAGAATTGCTTGCCGGCGACGAATGGGCGCACCCGAAGAAATTTACGGAAGTTGATATGAAAGACTTCGACGCAATCGCAATGACCGGCGGTCCCGGCGCGAATCTCGACATGGCTAATTGCTGGGAACTTCACAAGCTCATCATGGACGCTTATAAGTCCGACAAAATTATTGCCGCTCTTTGCTACACGGTGTCGACGCTCGTTTTCTGCCGCGACCCCGAAAATGATTACAAGTCGATTATTTACGGGAAGAGAATTACGGCGCACCCGCGTGCTTGGGATTTTTACGGTCCGGGCATGGCTATGACTTACGAGCTTTACGGCACGACTGCCGATAATAAAGGCACCGACGTTGTAACGCCCGGATTCCCGTGGCCGGTTGAAGATTTGGTTCGCGACGCTGTCGGACCGAACGGAGCTTGCATTGCTCGCATTAACGCAAGCCGCGAAAGCCCGCAAGTTTATTACGACCACCCGTTTATCACGGGAACTTCGGTTGAGTCGTCGATTGCTTACGGTGATTTACTTGTCAAAGTTCTCAAAGACAGAGGCTTTTAATTTAGGAGGAAATTTTTTATGGCAAAAGTATTAATCTGCGCGACTAACTACGGCACATGGGCTGAGGAACTTCAAGCGCAATGGGACGCTTGCCAAGCGGCAGGCTTTGAAGTGACTTTGGCGACGCCGCAGGGTAAAAAGCCGCTCCCGTTCGCTATCAGCATTGACCCGAAATTTTATGACCCGATTCAAAAAGTTTACGTCAATCCGCCCGAAGTTTGCGACCGTTGCAAAGAACTGCTTGCCGGTGAGGCTTGGAATCACCCCAAAAAATTTTCCGAATGCAACATGGCTGACTATGACGCAATTTCAATGGCGGGCGGTCCCGGCGTAACGCTCGATATGTGCAACTGCTGGGAACTTCACAAGCTCATTCTCGACGCTATCAAAGCTGATAAAATCGTTGGCGCATTGTGCTATTCTGTCGGCGCGTTGGTTTTCTGCCGCGACCCCGAAAACGATTATAAATCCGTCATTTACGGCAAGAGAATCACGGCGCATCCGCGTGCTTGGGATTTTTACGGTCCGGGCATGGCTATGGATTATAAACTTTACAACCCGACCGACGACAATAAGGGTACGGACGTTGTGACGCCCGGTTTCTTGATTCCGCTTGAAGATTTGGTGCGCGGCGCAGTCGGTCCGAACGGTGCTTGTATTGCCCGCGTCAATGCCAATCGTGAAAGTCCGCAAGTCTATTACGATCACCCGTTTGTTACCGGCACTTCGGTTGAAAGCTCCATTGCTTTTGGTGATTTGCTCGTCAAAGCTATCAACAGCAGAATTTGATTCGTGCTTTTGAATCTTCGGGGAGTGGAGAGTTGCTCTCCGCTCCTTATATTCATTTCGAGGTGAGCAATTTAAATGGACGTTTATCAAACAATAGTAAAAGTGCTGGAAGAAATTGGCGTTGATCATGTATTCGGCGGTTCGGGGCAAGTCAACGCCTCAATGCTTTTGGCACTCAACAAATCAGACAAAATTAAAACCGTCATCATTCAGAACGAGCAAGCCGCGTCGTTTATGGCGGCGGGCTACGGCATGTTCAGCAAAAAATTGGGCGTCTGTTTCGGAACGGGCGGTCCCGGTGCTTTTAATCTCTTCAGCGGCTTGGCTGTCGCTTACTCCGATTCAATTCCCATGCTGGCAATCAGCGGCTATCCCTCACGTTGGACACGCGGCAAAGGTGCATTGAACGAAACAAGCGGCATTTCCAGAACTCCCGATTCGCAAAAAATGTTCGCCGCCACGACAAAAAAATCTATCGTGCTTGAAGACGCAAAGGATACCATTCCCGTGTTGGAAGAATTGATTTACACAGCTTTTGAGGGGCGTCCCGGTCCGGTTCATCTGCATATTCCAAAAGACATCAGCTTTGCCGAAGTTCCTTACTATCGCCCGATTGATATTTCGAGTCCCAAAATTTTGGCGGGCGCAAGTCAGACAGAAAATTTCTGCGCGGGCTTCGTTGAAAACTTCAAGGCGGAGAATAAGCCGTTGCTCATGGTCGGCTACGGTTGCATTCGTTCCGACGCTAAAGACGTTCTGGAAAAATTGATAAACACTTGGCAAATCCCGTTCGTTTCAACAATGGACGCTAAGGGTTACATTTCCGAAGATAATCCTTTGTCACTGGGCATTGTCGGCACGAGCGGCGACGTTGGAGCCAATGACTATTTCCACGAAAGCAAAATGATTATCGCGGTCGGAAATTCCTTTGCGGAAAATGCGACGTTCACTTTCAATCCAAAACTCATGGATGGCAAAATACTTTTCCACATCAACATAGACCGCCACGAAATCGACAAAGTTTATCCCGCCGATTATCGCCTTATCAGCGACGCCACGCCCGCACTTGAAAATTTGGTTGCTTATCTCGAAAATCATAACGTCGCGCCGCTCGGAAACGGCTTGGCTGTCCGCAATAAACATCACGACGAAGAAATTTCCGAGTTCAGCAACGGCAAACTTCACCCCGCTTACCTTACAAAGTTAATTTCAAAACATTTGCCCGAAAATGCAATCATCATGGGCGACGCGGGGGCGCATATGCTCTGGCTCAGCGCGTATCTCAATCTCAACAAGAATCAATGGTATCAAAACCCCGGCAGTTTCGGACCTATGGCAAGTCATGTAAACGGCTCAATCGGCGTCAAGTGCGCCAATCCCAATCGTCCCGTCATTTGTGCTTGCGGCGACGGCGATTATCTCATGGGCGGCTTTGAACTGCTGACTTGCGTCAAGAATAATATACCCGTTATCTATGTGATTTTCAACAACAGCGAGTTCAACGTCATTAAAAAATTCCTGCTTAACAATTTCGGCGAACATGCTTTTATGGGCATTAAAAATCCCGATTATGTAAAATATGCCGAAGCTTGCGGAGCAAAAGGTTGGCAAGTCAAAAACGGCGCGGAATTCGAGGCGGCATTTGCCGAGGCGTTGAGTTTGAATCAACCTTGCATAATCGACGCGGTAATTGACGGCGATATTTATCCGCCGATGAGCATGTCTAAAAATTGAGGTGGTTTCATGACTGTTACAGTTGAACGCGACGACGATTTAAAAATCATTGCTCTTGACGGCGAATTGCAAGCGACAAATGCCGATAATATCCGCGACGAAGTTATTGCACTGATTGACAAGAAGCCGATGATAATTTCAATGGAAAAATGCGTCTACGTTTCGAGCGCGGGCTTGCGGGCACTGCTTATGATTGCCAAAACCGCAAAATCTCGCGGAGTAAAAGTTATTTACGCCGCTATCATTGAAGAAGTCGAAGATATTTTCAAAATGACCGGCTTTATAAAGATGCTCCGTTGCGTCAAGACGATTGCCGACGCCGAAAAAGAATTGCGCGGTTAAGGAGGGATTTTCATGCGAATTGACATGAGCCCGACCGACATTTGCGGCGATTTCAAAATTCGTCCCGGACTTTTTCTCGAAAACGGTGCAAGCATTGTGCCCGGCGGCGTAAATTTTACAATTCATTCGGCGGGCGCGAAATCTTGCTCACTTGTGCTGTATCACTCGCACGAGTCAGAACCTTTTGCCGTAATTCCCTTCCCGGAAAGTTATCGTATCGGCAGCGTCTTCGCCATGATTGTTTTCGACCTAGACTATGAAAATCTCGAATACGGCTTTTATGTTGACGGCGATTATAATTTTTTCGGCGGCGATGTCTTCGATAAGAGCAAATGTCTGCTTGATCCGTATGCAAAACTCGTCAGCGGCAGAAATATTTGGGGCGAAGAGCCGAATTGGGATAATCCTTTCCAATATCGCTCGAAAATTATTCTGGACGACTTCGATTGGGAAGGCGACGTGCCTTTGAAGACGCCGCATAACGAATTGATTATTTATGAGGCGCATGTTCGCGGCTTTACAAAAAATGAATCGTCGGGCGTGAAATATAAGGGCACTTACGCCGGTCTCGTCGAAAAAATTCCTTACCTCAAGGATTTGGGCATTACCGCGCTTGAACTTCTGCCGATTTTTGAGTTTGATGAGTTTGAAGGCGCACGCGAAATTGACGGCAAAAAACTTTTTAATTATTGGGGCTACTCAACGGTCGGATTCTTCGCGCCGAAAGCCGGTTACGCCGCCAGCGGAAAATATTCCATGCAAGCCGACGAACTTAAAACTTTGGTCAAGGAACTTCATCGGAACGGAATCAAAGTTATTCTCGACGTGGTTTTCAATCACACCGCCGAAGGCAACGAGCACGGTCCTTATATCTCGTTCAAAGGGCTTGACAACAAAATTTACTACATTTTGACGCCCGACGGCTACTATTACAACTTCAGCGGCTGCGGTAATACTCTGAATTGCAACAATCCCGTCGTCCGCAACTTAATTCTCGATTGTCTGCGCTATTGGGTCGGAACTTATCACGTTGACGGCTTCAGATTCGATTTGGCGGCGATTTTAGGTCGAAATCAGGACGGTTCGCCCATGAGTAACCCGCCTTTGCTTGAATCGCTCGCCCATGATCCGATTTTGAAGGACAGCATTTTAATCGCGGAGGCTTGGGACGCCGGCGGACTTTATCAAGTCGGAAATTTTCCCGCTTACGGTCGCTGGGCTGAGTGGAATGGCAGATACCGCGACGATGTGCGCAGATTTTTAAAGGGCGACAGCGGTCTTGCAGAGGCTTTTGCCAGAAGAATCGCCGGTTCCGAAGATATTTACGACAGATATTGGCGCGGCGATTGCGCCTCCGTCAATTTTATCACTTGTCACGACGGATTCACGCTTTACGACCTGTTTGCTTACAATGACAAGCATAACGAGGCTAACGGTTGGGGCGGCTCCGACGGCGGCAACGATAATCACAGTTGGAATTGCGGTTGGGAAGGCGATTTCGATTTGCCCGCCGATATTAAGCACTTGCGCCATAAAATGATTAAAAATGCCGCCGCAATTTTGCTCACAAGCATTGGAATACCGATGATTCTCGCCGGCGACGAGTTCGGCAATACTCAATACGGAAATAACAATCCTTACTGCCAAGACAACGAAATTTCTTGGCTCGATTGGAAAGATTTTGACAAAAATCAAGACCTGTACCAATTTTTCAAGAAAATGATTGCCTTCCGCAAAAATCACCCCGTCTTGATGAGAACTTCGCCCGCTACGCCGATTGGTTACCCCGCGATAAGTATTCACGGCACAGAGGCTTGGAAATTTGATTCTTCGGCGGAAAATCGCGTCGTCGGAGTGATGTTCACAGGTAAAACTCGCGACGGCAAGGACGATTTTATTTATATCGGCGTCAATGCGCATTGGCAAGCCCGCGAAGTTTGGTTGCCCGCTCTGCCGCAAAATATTTCTTGGAAAATCGCCGTCAATACCGATTTGGGCGATAATTCTTTCTACGACGCGCCGATTACCCTCGACACTTCCCAAAAATTTTTAATCGGTGCCCGTTCCGTGATAATCTGTACAAGTTAAAGGAGGTCGAATCATTTGCCTGCAATTACCGTTAAATCCATTGAGCTTTCCGAAATTCAGAAACAAGTTTTGGCGAAAAAGTACGTCGAAATTTTTTCCGAGATAACCAACGTCCCCAAAGACCGCGTTTATATTTTTTTCGACGGTCACGAACTGAATAACGTCGGCACGGCGGGCATTCGCTTTTCCGATAAGCCCAGCAAGGCTTGGAGTAAGTTCACGGAGGAAGAATGGAGCAAAAATCCCGAAATCGTCGCGAAAATTAAGGAGGTCGGCGGCATATGATGATTTACCACGACAAAATTGAGAAAAAGGAAATAAATCCCGGCGTCATCTTCCAATATCTCGGCAAGGGCAAAGAAATGATGATTTATCATTGGAATATGGCGGACGGCTCCGAAGTCGCCATGCACACCCACGACAGCGAACAATTCGGCTATTGCATCAGCGGCGGCTTTATCATCGTCGAGGACGGCAAAAAATATCAAATCGGCGCGGGCGACGCTTACATTATCCCCGCTAACGTCCCGCATTCGTTCGTTGCAGTCGGCGATACTGAGGCGATTGACATTTTCCACCCGCTCAGAACCACTTTGCCCGACGGAACCCCTGCTTAAACGGAGAAAGTATCATGCGTTACAAATTTTTAAACGCGGACGGTAAATTTCTTGCCTGTAACGAGGTCAACTGCGAAAAAATTACCGTTATTCACGACTCTCAAACTGATTTGGATTGGGAAGTTAAATCTTCCGAGCCGAGCGACGAAAAATTTTTCAAACGGCTCATGACTTGGGCAGAATTTAAAAGTTACGTCGATTATCTCAACAAAATTTCCTACGGCGGCTTTTCTGATTGGCGCGTCCCTTCAAAGCACGAACTGCGCAGTTTGATTAACTATTCCGGCATCAATCCCGCATATCAGAAAGAAATTTTCAAAACAGTAGTCCCGAACGATTATTGGTGCGGCGCGGAGCCTTTCGGACCCAGACAAGATTGCGCTTGGGTCATAAATTTCAATATCGGCTCCACTACCGCCAAAAATCAGTCGCTTTTAAGTCACGGTATCGCTGTTCGCGGTAAAAAACTCCCGCCGCCTCAAGAAAGATTCAAAGATAACGGCGACGGCACCATTACCGACAATTATTTAAAGCTTATGTGGCAAAAAGGGGCTAACGGGCGGACGAGTTACGCGCAAGTTATGGAAATGCTTCCAAATTTCGAGCTGGCAGGGCATAAAGATTGGCGACTGCCGACCATGCACGAGTTGAGCACGATTTTTGATGACAGCTACTCAAATCACAACTGGTTTTTTGAAGATTTCTTCGACAGCAACGAAATTCCGCATTACATCACGTCGAATACCTTTGAAAATACTTATCTCTGGGTTATCAACTTTTATTTCGGCTACGACGGCTATTATGCAGAAAAAACTATCCCGCTCGGCTATCGGCTCGTGCGTTCGCTCAATGATTCCGATGATACTTTCCAAATGCCTTGCAGCGGACAAAAAGAAATCTTCGACGCCAACGGAAATGTGATTAAAATCAATGCCGAGCTTGCCAAAAGTGCTTTCGGCGAAATGGAAGACTATATTTGGGATATGAACAGCGGTTTGACTTACGAAAAGCCCAATAAAACTGTCGCTTACACTCTCGACGAGGCGCAGGAGCATGTTAAGCAGTTAAACGCAAAATTTTTCGGCGGAACTAACGCTTGGCGACTCCCGACCGTCGATGAACTCCGTTTTATCGTCGATTACAGCAAAAAAAATCCCGCAGTCTTCGATATTTTTGCTTGCCGCATTCGTCCCGACTTTTATTGGACTGCTGAAGATTATCCCGCGCCCTCCGGCGAAAGAAATTGGGCGATTTACTTCGGATTCGGTTGCGCCGTGCCCGTCGATAAAAATCAGCCTTGCGGTTGTATCGCTGTCACTGGCGGCTATCAAAATCTTGCCGATAAGAGCAAAAATCGCTACGAAATCGCCGATGAATACGTTATCGACAAATATACTTCGCTGATGTGGATGCGCAACGAGTTGCCCGTCATGACTTGGGCGGAATACGATAAATATCTGGCTGAAAATACAATCGCGGGCTTTAATGACTGGCGAATCCCCGAAATGAAGGAACTTTCGACAATTCTGCGCCGCTCCGATAAAAATAAAGAGTGGTTCGACCCCGAATTGTTCCCGCACATTTACGACACGCCGCGCAGTTTCTTTATCGCTCGCGAAACTTTCAACGGTATGTTTAACTGGGGTTGCAATATGATTTTTGCTTACGACGGCTACTACGCCGACCGTTTGAACGGCAAATATCGTATTAAAGCAGTCAGAAATGTTTAATCAGCTTATAAAACGATAAAAAAAAATCCGTTGTCTGATTGCAGGCGACGGAAATTTTTTTTGCGAGGAATAATCATGAACACTGAACAAAAATATATTCAAAATCTTTACAAAGGCTACATGATGCCGCCCGATAAAATCCCGCTGGTCGTGAGCAATACCATTTTGGCTGGATATTTTTTCGGCGAATCGGGTTTGGCAGTCGTTTCGCTTTTCATGCCGATTTATTTTCTGTTCGAGACGCTCGGTTATTGGATAAATTACGGCGGATTGATTAAAACGCTCGAAGAAATCAGCGAAAATCAAACTTTGCGGGCGCGTTCCTATTCCAAATTGGCTTTGACGCTCTCAATCGTCATCGGAATAATTTTGGCGGCTCTCGTGCTGATTTTTTTCGATAACCTGCTAAAAATATTGGAAGTGCCCGATAATTTGAAACTTTTGGCGCAAGATTACGGCAAAGCTTTGGCGGTCTCCGGAATTTTACTGATTTTAAGTTCATACGTCTGGCAATTCGTTAAAATTATCGGCTTGCAAAGCAGAATCCGCCGAATTTACGTGCTGATTATGGTCGTGAACGTGATTGCTTGCATTATCTGCGAAAAAATTTTTGCGTTGGGAATAATTTCTCTGGTTATCGGCATGATTTTTGCAGAAATTTTTATTCTGATTTTCAGCGGTGTGCTGTTGCATAAAAATTTTAAATCGAATCTTTTCGCCGAGATTCAAGAGCCGATAAACTCCGCTTGGAATTTAATTTACGCCGGCAGCAGTCCTTCCGCAGGGAAATTTTACAGTCTCTTTCTGGTTTACCTGTTCAACGTATTTTTTCTGCATTTTTACGGCGAATCTGGCGTTGCAGTCTTTGCCGTCCTTCAAGTTGCGATTAGAATTTGCCGACTTCACGCGCAAGTTACTTGGCAACCAATTCCGCCACTTTTTGCTGTTGAATTTGGCGATAAAAACGTCTCGTCGCTGTTTTTGATATTCAAAACTGCTTTGATTCGCGCCGTGATATTCGCGGTTCTTCCTGCAGTGGTGATTTTCTTCGGCGCGGAGTTTTTGGTTACTCAATCAAGTTTAAATCCTTCCGATTATGCTTTTGCCGCCGACGCGCTGAAAATTTACAGTTTATCGGTTGTTTTAGCGGCTGTAAATTCGATTTTCATCACGATTTATCTTAGCACCGACCATAAAATTTTATCCAACGTCACGGAATTTGCGCGTTCAATCGTCGCCATTATTTTTTTCCTGACTTTTGCCGCTCACGAATATGTTTTTTGGAGTTTTTTATTTGCTGAAGTCGTTGCTGCCGTTATTTTATTCTTCGGCGCAATTATTATCAAGCAAAATGGTAATTTCAAAACGATTTTATTGCTTGCGCAAGAATTTTTTAAGCCGTCGCTGTTTATGGTTGCCGACCGCAAAATCGGATTTACTTCGGAGCAAAATGAACGTCTAAAAGAATTTTTATCGCCTGCCGCATTAAAATTTTTGAGTGATTGGCTGACATTACTAAAAAAATTCAGTGACACGGGCAAAAATGATTTTCTTGCGATTCATATCTTCCGCGATGATAAATTATGTTTAACCTTGCGCGGAACCGGGAATTTATTTGATTACTCTGCCAATGCCGAAGCAATTTCGCTGATTAAATCGTGTACTGACATTAGAAAATATAAATTTAACTCAACGCTCGGCACTAACAATCTTTATCTGCAAATTAACGAGTAAAATTTTCAATCAATCAACGAAAAAACCCTCCGACATTCGCCGAAGGGCTTTTTTATTATTTATCGCCGTAATGAGTTCCACATTGATATATTTCCACAATTTCGCCGTCGATTTTAAATAGCAAACGGTTTTTTTCATCGATTCGGACGCTCCACCAACCCAATAAGTCGCCTTTTAACGGTTCAGGCTTGCCTATACAGTTGTAGCCGTTGCGTTCAATGTCATTCAGCAGATTATTTATTCGTTTCAGCGTCTTTTTGTCCTGCATTTGCCAATACTTATAACCCGCCCATGCCTTATCATGCCATAAAAGTTTCATTCGTCGACCTCAATCAATTCGTGTTCGTGCATATTGCGCCCTTGTTCCGCATCTTCGCGAATTTCTCTTAAAACAGTTTGATTCTCATCGCTCCAAAACGGGTCGAGTTCCAATTTCCCGCCATACTTTACGCTGTTAATCAATATTTTTATGCATTCTGTCATACTCATTCCGCTTTTCTCATTAAATTCTTTCAAATCTTCACTATCAATCGCTATGTTTGTCATCTCTGCCATTTCAATCACCTCAAGAATATTCTAGCATAAAATTTTTCTCCGTCAACGAAAAAACCCTCCGACATGTGCCGAAGGGCTTTTTTTTACTTTCCAATCGATTCATTTAGCGTTACGGTTTTTGCGCATATTTTCACGAAATGTATTAACTTCTTCAATGCTATTCGGAACCTTATCCTTGCTACGAATGAAATGTATTATATTATGTGCATCTTCATCTGAAATTTTATTTCCGCGCCAGTAATAATCGCCGGTATTACAAAAAGTACCGAACTCTCCAGGCGAACCGTCCTCTTTTTTTAACGTAAGACCTGCTTTTTTAGCTAATTCCTCTGGAACACGTATAGAACCGCCCGCCACGCCGTCAAGTTCCTCGTCTCTCAACATTTCGTCCGCGTATTTGTCTTCCACAGCCATATTATCGACCTCCAAATTGTTTTCTATCACTTATACGTTCAAAATCCGTTTTCGTTACAGATTTTAGCAAAAAATTTCCGCTCCGTCAACGAAAAAACCCTCCGACATCTGCCGAAGGGCTTTTTTTACCGATTGCGACCGTTCGCCGCGTTTTTGTTGGTTATAGAGGTTTTTTTGCAATAAGCTGATTTTGGAAGATGTTTTGGGCTGTGTCGGTTTCCTGATTTTGTTCAATCATATGCATCTTTCTTCCGCCCGCAATCTGTTCGAGTTGCTCATCATCGAGTTTTTCGAGTTCGTCGTTGATTTTTTTAAGATTTTCTTCGCGTGTTGCCATTTTTATCGTCTCCTTTCTGTTTTCATTCCTTTATACGTCTCAAATTCCTTTTCGTTACAAGTCTAACAGAAATTTTTTACTCCGTCAACGAAAAAACCCTCCGACATGTGCCGAAGGGCTTTTTTTGCTTTAATTTTTAGCGAATTGGTTATCCATTCATTAATTTGTCTTTAACTTCTGCAACAACTTGTTCGTGCGTCAATGATTGACCATTTCGAGTGTAAACATTCGGATCGCCGTCTTGCCAGGGAAACCAACGCTTATAATTTATTTGTGCGTCGATGTTTAAATTACTTCTAAGCCAACTTTTTATCTCTTCATCATCTAGACGACCTTCAAACGTATGAACATCTCTACGACTACCAACATAGCGTCTTTTTACTGTGCCAAACAAATCTCGCAATTCATCGTATTCTCCTACAGTTCCGCCAGCAACTTGGTCGAGTTCCTCGTCGCTCAATTTTTCGTCCGCGTATTTGTCTTTATCAGCCATAATTATCAGCCTCCAATTTGTTTTCTGTTACTTATACGTTGGAAAATCGATTTCGTTACAAGTCTACTTGATTTTTTTTTGCTTGTCAATTAAAATGGCGGCGAGGTGGTTAATATGACCTATGAATTTACAACTGATAAGGTCGGAAAGGTGACTTTGAACAATTTCAAGTCATACGGCAAGAGTTTTACCCTGCACGGCGTCGATGCACAACAATCTAATGCCAATATCATAGTCGGCGGCTTAAATCAGCTCCTTTCTATCGTGAATTTTCAAAATAAATACGACCCGGAAGACGCAGTAAGGACGGTGAATCAAAATGTCGTCGCTAACGAATAATGTAGTCGTCACTTTGCTCTATGATGACGATTCGACCCGCAATATCACCTTCGAGGGCGTCGCCAATGACGATTTAATGGCTGTTAAGTCTAAAATCCAGTCGATTAACGCCAATGCCAATAACGAATTCGCTAATTTCTATCAAACATTCGTATCCGACGACGGCGAGCCTGTTGTTAAGATTGAAAGTTGCAAAATCGTCTCGATTGAGGAGGAAGTGATATACAGTGGCTAAAATCAGCTTAGAAATCGAAACTACGAGCGGTTCAGGCAGAAAAAATACGACAAATGTCAGTTATATCAATCCGCAAGCGACAAATGACAAATTGAGGCAGTTCGCGCAGATGTTAGTAGCCTTAACGACCGATACATACGTCGGAGTAACGAAAATCACGAAAGAGAGCGTGATATAATGGCTGATATAGTAAAAACTGCGTCGCTTTTGAATATCGAGTGCGTATTTTTGGACGGAGACACGCGCACAATCACGATGAAGAATCCGCGCAGTAATATTTCGTCGAGTGACATAGAAAATTTGGAAACATTCATGCAGACGGAAAATATAATCATAGGCGACCGCGATTCATCAGACTTTAGGAAGATAAAAAAGACAGTTAAACGCAATACAACAACAAGATACCTCGATTTGGAATAAAAATTAGCCTCGAAGTTGATTAGGGGCTAATTTTTTAATCATTATCGTAATAATCGCCGTTAAAATACTCATAATCTGTTTTGTAGTCATTTTCCGGTTCATCTGAATTATTTTCGCTTAAATCTCTGCCAAAAACTATAAATATAGTCCAAAGCAGAATAAAAATTATGAGCAGAAGTAGCTTTTTCATAAAATCAGCCTCACTTAATTATAATCATGATAAAATATGCAAATCCTGCGGCTATTAAAGGACCGACAGCAACTCCTTTGAAGAAAAATATACCTGCTATAGTTCCTATTACAAGCGATGAAATCATTTCGGGATTATTTTGCAGAGCAATTATTCCGCGACCTGCCGCCGCTGCAGTTAATATTCCTGACAATATCGTAATAATTCCAAGTTTTGTCTTGAATGATTCAAAAAAAATACTTATATCGACCGAACCGTCAAATAATTTAACCAATATTGCCGCAGTAAGTATTGTAACTCCTATATTTAAGCCCTTATCGCTAAGTAAATACATAAGATAATCTTGTTTCAAGCATTTTAGCGTTAAAATGATAATCATCGAATAAATTAAGCTCTCATTACGACCTGCAAAGCCTAAAATCAGGAGAAATATGGCTAAACCGTACTCATTCATAAAAATTCCTCCAAAAAGTTTGATTCATTATAGTTAAACCCTCAATTTTTGTGAAATACTTATATTCTATTTGCTTATAGTTAAAAACAATAAGGTGATATTCATGACATTGAATCAAATGTATTATTTCTGCGAGGTTTGCAAGCTTCAAAACATAACTAAGGCGTCGCAAGTCCTTAATGTTTCTCAACCTACTATCAGTATTGCAATTCGCGATTTAGAATCGGAAACAAAATTAAATCTTCTTCATCGACAAGGTAAAAAAATAATCATAACTCAAGACGGATATAAACTTTTCGTTAAGATTTCAAATATCCTGAGCCAAATTCAAGAATTAAATGATGAAATAAATCGAATGACTAACAGAAATATAATTCGTTTGGCAATTCCGATTCAGATTGGAACAATTTTTCTTCCGAGAATACTTGGCGACTTCAAAAACAAATTTCCGAGTATAAATTTCGATATTATAGAAACCGGCGGCATTGACTCATTAAATCTGCTCGAAAATGATAAAATTGACCTTGCAATTACAAATTACAAAGCTGAATTAGAGAATAAGTTTGTTTATCATAAATTTTTTTCATCAGAATGTTGTTTTTGTACTTACAAAGACCATTTTTTATCCGAAAAGGAAATTTTGACCTTTGAAGATATTGCCGAAGAAAAATTAGTAATGCTTGACAGCAGTTTTTTATTTGCAAGATGATAAATGACATATTCAAATCAAAAAAATTACTCCGAACATTATTTATTACTCTCCACATCTTCATACGATAAAAAATTTGGTTAAAAACAAAGTTGCCTCAACATTTTTATTGCGTCAAGCTATATTTCCTGAAGATAACATAATAACAATAAGTATGTGCGCCCCGATTTACATTGATTCGGGAATAGTAACAAAAAAGCCCTGACAAGAAGTTGTGGCTAATTTTTTTGTCGTTTTAAGTTTAATTCAAGCCATTATGTCAATTCCGTTAGAAAATTGCGCGTGTGCCTTGCGATAAGTATCATTATCCTTTTGGCGAAGTTCATTTTCAATCTGCGCGAGTTGTTTTTGTAAATCGGCGTTCTGATTAGCCGATGTCGAGATTTGTTGCTCCAATTTCAATTTCTTATTCTTGAGTAGGCGAATTTCGGCGTCAACCTTATCTGTTTTAGCCACTGTCACATTAGTTTTGTTCTTTTTCTTCAAACTATTTGCCAAATTTTTCTTGTCATCGTCGTTGAAGCGTAAAATCGACCGTTTAGGCTGTTCATTACTGCTTTGCGAAATCATCCACATACTAAGGTCGCCATTGTTGCCTATTACGATGCCTTGCGCCTTAAGTCCCGGCGGGCGATTCGAGGAATCATTCAGTACATTACTGCAATCATAAATCAAAGCTTCGTATTCCAACCGCTTTTGAGGGTCATTTTCCATTTGACGAAGGACACTCGGCGCGATTGAAATATTATTGGTGCCGCTACCGCTGAACATCTTAGTTCCGACGCTGAAATTGACATCTTTGAACTGTTTCGACAAAGAATCGAGCGCGTTCTCGGATTTTTCGTCCTCGCGACCTTTAGCATAGGCATATGCGGCTTCTGAAACGTTATACTGCCCAACTTTAACCACCATGTTAATCATTCTCCTTCCTTTGAATTATAAAATGATTATACAGACGAAAATATATGCTGTAAACCGACAAAAAAGCCTCGAAATTGATTCGGGGCTAATTTTTTTAGTGATTTTGCTTTTTTAGTTGCTCACGGCGTCTACGTTCGCGATTTTTCCTGATTTTGGCATCATCGAGCTTAACGCGGCGAGTCCACTCGGCAATTCGGGCGCAGTGTAAATTTTTTTTAAGTCATCGGCGAAATTTTCGCGCTCCTTAGTTGCCACATACTTAAGCGTATTTATGACTTTGTAAACAATGCAACGTTGAAATTCACTGAAGAAAGGCCGTCTCGATAGCGTCTTTCAATCCCTTCAGCACAAAGAATTAAAATATGTCCCGCAACCCACGATTCTTAAGAGAATTCAAAACGCCGAGCAAATCTTTCAGGACTTCTTGAATATCCTGTGCTGTTTGAATATCATACTCGCTCAACAGTCTGCGGGGAATTTCACGCTTGCCGTCTGTCATTACTACTGTCGAAGGTTTTTCCTTTTTACCCATAAACAAAACCTCCCATGTTTATTTTATCACGATTGTTCTTTTTACAGTCTTTTTTCGCACGACCTTCCCTGCCAAAAGCGGCGGGGATTTTTTTACAAAGATTTTTTAATCAGCGTCCATTGCGTCGCCAACATGCCGATTAGCATTAGCACACAGCCGAAAATTTCTCTTGAACTCATGACTTCGCCTAAGAAAAACCAACCCGCCAACGCTCCGAAGATTGCCTCGAAACTCATTAAGATTGCCGCCGTCGAAGGTTCCGTGTATCTTTGTCCGTAAATCTGCAACGTGAACGCCACGCCCGAACTCATCACGCCGGCATAAAGTATCGGGAACCACGCGCCGAACATCGCCGATAAACTTGGCGTCTCGAATTCAAACATCGCAATCGAAGTCAAAATCAGTGTAACAAAAATCTGCGCGGCTGACATTTCGATAACGTCAACTTTGCTAGCGAATTTATCTGTCATTAAAATATGCGCCGTCCAAACAAATGCACTCACGAATAAAATTGCGTCGCCGAGCTGTATTGAAAAATTACCGCCGACTGCCAATAAATATAAGCCGACGATTGCTAAGCCCGCACCCAACCAATTTTCCCGACGAATTATTTTGCCTAAAAGTTTTGCTCCGAGCGGCACAAACACGATATAAAGACACGTGATAAAAGCCGCCTTGCCCGCCGTCGAATATTGTAGAGCGATTTGTTGCATTGAGGTTGCGATAAACAGCACCACGCCAATTATCAAGCCGATTAAAAATCCCCGCTGATAATTTTTTTTCCGACGCTCTATAGTTCGACTTTTGCGCGTGAAGATTAAAAGCACGACGAGCGAAAGGAAACCGATTAAATATCTGCCCGCCGCATATGAGAAGGGACCAAGCCCGTCCATGCCCGTTAGCTGTGCAACAAACGTTGTTCCCCAAAAAAACGCCGCTCCCAAAAGCATTAGCGTTCCTTTTATCTGCATGAAAAAATCTCCCTTCGGTCGATTTTTAGTTGCTAGTGACTAGTGGCTAGTGGTTAGGAAGTGCCCTAGTCACTAACCACTAATCACTAAATTTCGCCCCGTCTCCTTAGCACGATAAAGGCGGGTATCAGCAATTTTTATATTATCTTCGACAGAAATTTTAGAATCCATTTCAGTACAGCCAAAACTCATCGTTATGCGAATTTCTTTATCCTCGAATTTGCAAACAGAATTCATGACGGATTGGCGAATTTTTTCAGCTGTAGATGCCGCGTCAAAAATATTCGCGCCCTCAAGGACGATTATAAATTCTTCGCCGCCCCACCGATAAACATTGCCGCAAGCTGTTGATAAAATTTTTGCCACGTGAACTAAAACCGCGTCGCCGGCATTGTGACCGTAAGTGTCGTTGACCTTTTTGAAAAAATCTATGTCGCAAATAATCAGTGACGTTGGCGGCGTGGCTTGCCGATATTTTGTCTGATAATCGCTGTGGAAGCCGAAACGATTTTTTAGTTCCGTGAGTTTATCGCGTTGAGAATCGGCAAGGAACATATCGCTTTCAAGAGCCATGCCGCAGATAAACGCCGCGATTGATAAGCGTTTAGTATCCTCGATTTCGTCAAAGCCCGCCTCGTCAAGCTTGTTGATGACTTGATACGCTCCAATAATTTCGCCATGACAATTCGACACCGGCATAACGAGAATTGATTTTGTTAAGTAGCCGGTTTTTTTATCGACAGCGGCGTTAAAGTTCGGGTGATTGTATGGGTCGTTCGTCAAAATGGTGCGATTTTCAGCAAGAGATTGACCGACTAGCCCGCTTTTGTCGCTTATAATAATTTGCTCCGTGCCCGTCGCGGCAGTTGTCATTAATAAATGTGCTCGCTTATCCCAACGCCAAAAACTTGCTCTGTCCGCGCCGACAAGCGTCCGCCCCAGCTCCGCGAAAATTTCAAATACCTTGAGGTGCGTACTCTGTCCGCTTTTGTTTAGTCGCATTTCGTCATACAAGTTTTGCATTATGGTAAAAATTTTATTCAGCATTTCTTCCGCCGAAATTTTTTGATTCGTCATTGTAATTACCTCTGTCACAGTAAAAATTCGTCGCCAGCTTTTGCAAACTCAACGCCAAATTTACGTTCCAATGCGGCAAGTTCCTCGTCATTTCTCAAGGGCGCGTGGTGTACGAAAATAAGTTTCTTAGCTCCCGCTGCCGTCGCAACTTTAATTCCCTCTTCCGGCGTGGAATGTCCGTAGCCTTTATAGCGTTCGTATTCTTCCGCCGTGTATTGTGCGTCGTAAAGCAGAATGTCGCAATTCTTAGCAAAGTTCGCCAACGCCGCGCAGGCTTCGGAATTGTGTTCAAAGTCCGTAGCGTGAACGATTGATTTGCCCTGATATGTCAGTCGATAAAGCGTCGAGCCTTTGGGGTGCGAGCCTTCCAACGTGTCAACTTCCACTTCCCCGATAAAAAATTTTTTCGGCAACAGATGAAAGCTCACCTTAGCCGGATAATCTTCAATCTTGCAGGGCCAGAAGGGATTGCTTACCAATTTGTCAATCGCCTCTTTTGGCATAAGTCCAACTCTTTTATCGGCGTAAATTTTAATCGGTCTATCCTTTTGCGTCAACGCAATAAAAAACGGCAGTCCGACCAAATGGTCTAAGTGCATATGCGTCAGTAAAATTGTTATGTTAGAAGTCGCCTTAGGCAATGCACTCACAATACCAGAGCCAGCGTCCAAATAAATTTCCTCGTTGCCGGCTTGAACTTTATAGCAAGAAGTCGCGCCGCCGTAAATCGCAAAATTTTTTCCTTCAACGGGCACCGAGCCGCGTGTACCTAAAACAGTTAATTTAAAATCTCCCATAAAGAGTTAAGCCTCCTCCTTTAATGCGTCAAGTGTAAGAACTTCAAAACCTTCCTTTTTACCTTTAAGCTTAATTTTATTGCCAAGCGAAGTGACAGACGCTTGAGAACCTAAAATATCTGCCACAGCACGCGAGATAAAAATTTTCCCGCCAGGCGCATTTGCCTCAAGGCGTGCCGCCGTGTTAACCGTGTCACCAATGGCGGTGTAATCCATTCTGAACGGGCTACCAATATTGCCGACGACCGCGCTCCCCCAATGAACTCCGACGCCAAAAGCAATTTCGCGACCATAAGTTTTCTTGAGTTCTGCTCGCAATTCTTCCGAGTCTTTAATCATATCCACAGCGGCGCGACAAGCAAGCAAAACTGGTTTATCCTGCGTAAGTGGCGCATTCCAAAAAGCCATAGTGCAATCGCCGACAAATTTATCTAACGTGCCGTGATGTCGTCTTATGCAATCCGTCGTAAGCGTCAAATATTTGTTGAGTATCTCGACAACTTCAGGCGCGGACAGTTGCTCGCTCATAGTCGTAAAGCCGCGAATATCTACAAAAAGCACAGCGATATTGCGCAACGTGCCGCCAACGTCAAGAGCCTCGTCGGAGCTTAACAGTTGATTCATAATCGTCGGGTCAACATATCGCCCAAAAGTCGAAGTTACTTTATCTTTTTCAGCACGGGCACGGGTGTAGTTAATCGCAACGGAGCCGATAAACAGAACGCTGACGGCAAGCGGTATCCAAACGACGTGTAAAATAATTTCGTTGCTGTAAAAAATTTTGCATAAGCCGAGCCAGCCGAAAAAAATAATCAGCCAAGCAATTAAGACAGTTTGCATTTTCCGCGCTCGGAAGAAAAGCTCCGATATAAAACTTACGATAAAAAGAATCGCCAGCTGTAGAGATTTTTCAGCCTCACGCGGGAAAAAATTTTTTTGGAAAGCTTGAATTGCGTTGGCGTGAATGTTGACGCCGTAAACGGGCGCGGAACGATCCAAAGCAGTAAAAAATTCGTCGCCCATGCCTGGAGCCAGCGCACCGATTAAAACAATTTTGTCGCGATAAATTTCAGCGTCTATCTTGCCTTCCAATAAGTCAACGAAACTTATATCCGTATAACTTTTGGCGGTGAACGGCAGATAATACAGCCCGTTATTTTCCGTTATCGGCGGCGGATTAGGAGAAATGTTTTTAGCTTGACAAAACTTTTCGTAAAGCACTCTAGCAAAGGAATAAAGCCGCCCGCGCTCTGTGGTATTTACAAAAAGCAACTGGTGGCGAATAATGCCGTCCACGTCGCTAGGCTCGCAAATGTGACCAGTATTAGCTACTTGTGCCAGCGCAGGGAAGGGCGAATCCCATTGCCAAGTTTGATTCCACATCGCGTGCGGGTCGTCAAAATCCTCGTCAGCAATTATCGCCGAAGCCACTACGACATTTCCATACTTAGCGACGACCTCAGTAAGTTGTTTATCAAATTCGGCAGTGTCGGGATTGTCGCCAGTAAAAAGAAAATCCACGCCGATAACAGCGGGCGGCGCGGTACTGTTCATGTAATCGATAACTTTTGCCATATCGCGCCGAATCCATGACGACACGGAACCAAGTTTGCTAATCGTCTTTGAATCAACGCCGACAACGACAATCTCCGAAGTTATCGCGCCCTGCTTTTGATAGAGCCAATCGGAAACTTTATAGTCGAAATCGTCTAACAAACCCGCCGCCGCACTAGCCGTTATAAGCGCGGCAATCAACAACGCCTGAATAATTTTCATGTCAAACTCTGATACCGCCGACTCTGTAGCTCGTGAACACTACGGAGCCGTTATCCAAAAAGTGCGACGCTTGGTTTTCTGTAAGAATTTTATCGGCATCATCAACCGACACGACGGGGCAACTGTTATCGTCAGACATGCGCGTTGCCTTTATGATTAAAGGATTGTTGCCGGCTCGTGATAAATTATTTCCCGCACTCGTTGACGTTAAGAGCATAAGTTTATTTTTAATCTGCGCGGCGTAGGAAAGGCGGGAATAATTTTTTTGATTAGTAGCGTAGCCGACCATGCCGCTTGCTATCAACTTGTCGCGTTCAAGATTATTGCAACTGTAAATCGATTGATTGTCCGCGTTGCGTATGACGGGCGACAACACGGGCTTTAAATCCAAATCGCCGCAATCAATGATTAGTCCCGTGTAATTTCCTTCCGATTGAGTTTCATTTGTCGGACGCGGAAAATTTTCTTTATCAACGGGCTTGAAAACAACGTTAGCAATAGAATTCGCGCCGCCGTAAACGGGAATGCCCACAACGACAACGCAACTACCATCTTCGCCGAATTCTTCCGACAAAACTTCGGCTCCGCTGATTATGGCAGAAACTCTACTCTCCACAATGTCGCCCGAAAGAATTTGAGATTTTATCGTAGTTTCCGCCGTGATGTGAACGCCTTTAACTTGTTCTGCCAACATGCGGTAGCCGTCCATAATCGCGGCTCGACGAGCAAAATTTCGCGCTTGATTTAAACTAGTAACATTTTTAGGCGCAAGACCGTAGCCCTTAGCCGTCACCATATTATTTTCCCACCAATTTGAAGACGGCTCGCCTTGCGCATTCGATAAACAGGGCATACATAAAAATATAAGGAAGCAGATAATTCGCGTCGCTCGCAAAAAAATATTCATCGGTATCAACCTCCTTAAAGTCGTGTGTTCCACATAATCAAAGCGTCTTCGCCGTTGTCAAGATAATAGCCCTTGCGCCGTCCGACGCTCCGAAGTCCAAAGCTTTCGTAAAGTTTAATCGCCGCAGTGTTGCTCGGTCGCACCTCTAAAGTTATCGCCGTTGCACCGCGTGCTTTAACTGCTTTAATCAGCTCGCCGAAAAGAATTGTTCCGACGCCTTGTCCGCGATATTCTGGATCAACAGCTACGCTCATAACTTCAGCTTGATTGAATGAAACCCACGCGCCCGCATATGCCACAATTTTTCCGTCAAGCTCGCCGACAATGTACGTTGCCAATTCGTTTTTAGCTTCGTGCCAAAAATCCTCGCGCTTCCACGGCATGGCAAAACTTTTCTCTTCAATATCGGCAACGGCGTCGGCGTCGTCTTGCGTCATTGCTCGAAAGGTAAGCCGTGCCTCTTCTCCCATAACTCTTCCGCCTCCGAACGCCTGACATAAAGCGGCTCCAAATTCATCACGTTATCTACTTTGTTCAAATCTTCTGCGCACCAAGCAACCGCCGACGCTCGCGGCATTCTTAAATGTGGCGGCGCAAGTTTTACATTATCCGGCAACGGAACTTTGATTTTGTGTAGCACGTCGCCGCAAAGTAAAAAATTTCCCGCAAAGGATTTTAAATCATCGACTATTTCATCTATCGGCTCAATGTCCAAATCCGTTATCGATAACATATCGTCGAACGCTTGATAATACGCTCGATTTTTTTGCGCGTCAATTAGCGGCACGACTTTTGCGTTCGGAAAGTTATAAGACATTGCCAATAACGTCGGCACGCCGATTATTTTTATTCCCCACGCATAAGCCAATGCCTTAGCCGTCGCCAAACCGATTCGCAAGCCCGTAAACGAGCCAGGTCCTATGCTTACTGCTACCGCGTCAAGATTTTCAAACGCGCCCGAAATTTTTATGACTTCCTCGACCTGCGGCATTAACGTTTCCGAAAAACTTTGCGGCGATTCGCATAAACTTTCCGCTAAAATTTTTCCGTCAGAAATTACTGCCACGCTTGCCGCCCGCGTCGAAGTTTCTATTCCCAAAATCCGCAAGCTCAATCATCCTTTGTAACGAATTCTTCAAGCTCTTTGATAAAGTCCTCGTGCTCCTCGCCGACGCAGGAAAAACTTATTCGCCGCATATTTTTGGAGTCTTTAATCCGCTCAATTTTTATCACGACATAATTTTCCGGTAAAGCCTTCGGAAATTTCTCCGCCCACTCAATAAAGACAATTCCCTCTGGAAAATCAGTGTACTCGTAAAAGCCAATGTCCTCTAATTCGTCTTCCGTGTGCAAGCGATATAAATCAAAATGAACAATCGGACAAAATCCCTCGTAAACGCTCATCAAGTTAAAAGTCGGGCTGGTCACTTCGCCCTGAACTCCTAAAGTCCGTGCCATGCTCTGTACAAAAAGAGTTTTGCCCGCGCCTAAGCCGCCCTCCAAACAAATTACAGTTCCTTCGCGCACGCGTTGCGCCACTTTAGCCGCCAATTTTACCGTCCCGTATGGGGACTGGGTTATGTGCGTAAACAAAATTTTATTCACTCCTCAAAAATTTTTCCACCGTTAATTATAAGCGCAGTTTATCAGACGCGAAAAATTTTTTCAACAAGCAAACGAAAATTGTGGTAAAATCATTTGCAAAGGAGGTAAAAACTTTGAAAGTTGAAGAAATATCTTTCCGCGAGATTTATCACCAAATTTGTTTGCTTAGCGACGCGGATTTAGTTAAGTCGATAAATCTGCGCGACGTATTCGATTTCCCGCCCGATGAAAAACTTGACGGCTTTTTAACTTACGCTTGCATTGACGACGGAATTTTTATCTTTGAAATTTTAGCGGGCGCAAAAGTCAGCGGCGGGCGCATAAAAATTTTTCCTGGCAGTTATAAAAAATCCGCCAAACTCAAGCGCGGTCAAGTCGAAGACGCCGACATTAAAATTTTAACTACAGAATACGCGCTCCCTTTCCGCGACCGAATTTATATGATTGACGACAGAATTGCAGTAGACGACGTTAAGGAGCAGACGCGCCTTATAAAAAATCTCGACGCCTTCCGCCACCCCGATTATCCCGACGACGTTGTTGTATATTTTTTCAGCGCGGAAGAAAAGCCCGAACTCTTATGGGTGCGTTGTATATCCGTTGACGAAAATATTTTGAACGGCGAACTTCTGAACGAGCCGACTAAAACTTTTGGCTGTCATGTTGGTGACAAAATAAAATTCGGTGTCGCTCAAATCGGCGAACAAAATATTCTGCTTTACTTGCCAACAGGAGGAAACACTCTTGCATAAAAAAAACGCAATAATAATCGGCGCGGGACCTGCTGGCTTGACTGCCGCTTATTATCTTTTGAAATTCACCGACATACGACCGATTGTTTTGGAGAAGGAAAATTTTGTTGGCGGCATTTCGCGTACGATGAATTTCAACGGTAACCGCATGGACATTGGCGGGCACAGATTTTTTACTAAGAACCCAGAAGTTCTCAAGCTGTGGAATGAAATTTTGCCCGCGCAGGGTGCACCCGCACTCGACGATAAAATTTTAGGGCGCGAATCTGTTTTGACGGAAGGCGGCGCAAATCCCGAAGAAGTCGACGAAGTTTTTCTTAATCGTCGGCGCGTGTCCAGAATTTTTTACCACAGGAAATTTTTTTCCTACCCGATTTCGTTGAGCTTGGAGACGATTAAAAATCTCGGCTTGGTTGAAATGTTTTCAATCGGTACAAGTTTTTTAAAGACAAAGTTCAGTCAACGCGAAGAAAAAACTTTGGAAGATTTTATGATTAATCGTTTCGGACAAAAGCTTTACGAAACTTTTTTCCGCGACTATACGACAAAAGTTTGGGGGCGGACGCCGCAAGAAATCGGCGCGGATTGGGGCGCACAACGAATCAAAGGACTTTCGCTCGGCAAAACCATTTTGGATTTTTTCAAGAAAACTTTTGGTTCAAGCAAGGGCGCAGGTGAAACTTCGCTGATTGAAAGATTTTTTTATCCCAAATTCGGTCCCGGTCAGTTGTGGGAAAAATTTGCCGACGACATAAAAAAACTCGGCGGCGAAGTTCTTACCGCTTCCAATGTTAAAAATTTTCACGTCGTGAATAATGTTATAAAATTTGCGCGTGTCGAATCGCCTGCAGGTATGTTGACTTTTCCCGCTAATTATTTTCTGTCAAGTATGCCGCTTTCCGAACTCGCCAAAGCTCTCGACGACGGATTAAATCTTCGACAACTTCAGATTGCTCGCGGCTTGCCCTATCGCGATTTTATAACTGTTGGCTTGCTCGTCGATAAACTTCTGCTTAAAAATTCCACGAAGATTAAAACTCTCGGCGATATTGTTCCCGACTGTTGGATTTACATTCAAGAGCCGTCAGTTAAACTCGGTCGTCTGCAAATTTTTAACAACTGGTCGCCTTACATGGTTGCTAATCCGGAAAATTCCGTGTGGCTCGGCTTGGAATATTTTTGCAACGAAGGCGACGAACTTTGGCAGATGAGCGACGACGACTTTATAAAATTTGCGGCGGAAGAACTTGCCTCGATTGATATTATCGACTCGGCAAGCGTTCAATTTGGCGTGCGTGTCAAAGTCCCAAAAGCTTATCCCGCTTACTTTGACACCTACGAAAATATTTCCGAACTGCGCGGCGCACTTGACGAAATTCAAAATCTCTACTGCATTGGGCGCAACGGACAACACCGCTATAATAATATGGATCACAGCATGTTAACGGCGATTGCGGCGGTCTGCGCCATTGCCGGCAAATTTCCAAAGTCTAATATCTGGAACATTAACGCCGAAAAAACTTATCATGAGGGCAAGGGCAATGAATAGATTTCTTCCGCTTATCCAAATAATTTTTTTGTCGGTAAGCGTGGCATATTGGCAACCGTTTTTCACATTTGTCGAAGCGGCAGATACACGTTTTGTCATGAACATAGGGCAATACGTCTTGGAGCATGGCTTTCCACATGTTGACCCGTTTACGGTTCACGAAAATTTACAGCTCGTTGCGCAACAGTGGCTTAGCGGCGTTATATTTTGGGAAGCGTATAAAAATTTTGGCTTAGACGGACTTTTAATCGTCGACGGAGTTTGCGGCGCGGCTTTGGTTTTAATTTATTGGCGGCTGTGTCTGTTCGTCAGCGGTGGTAATAAAATTTTGTCGTTCACGCTTAGTTTCATCGTCGGATTATTAATTGCGCCAGGTATTGTTCCACGTCCACATATTTTTTCGACGTTGCTACTGTTAATCGAAGTTTTTTTATTGGAAAAATTCACACGCACTGAAGACGCAAAATTTTTAATCCCGTTGCCACTCTTTAGTATCGCGCTGGTGAATTTGCACGCGGCAGTTTGGCTTATGTCGTTAGTCGTATGCTTGCCGTTTCTGTTCGTGAAAAACTTTCGCCACATTAAATTTTTACTCGAAGCAATGGTTGGGATTGCTCTTTGCGGAATGATAAATCCTTATGGCGTCGACGCAATGACTTACGTTTTCCGTTCCTATGGCATTGAGCAAATTAACTCTAGTGTTGCCGAAATGTTAACGCCGAGTGCACACAATGTAAGAGGACTTTGCTTTTACATATTTGAAGCGTTCCTGATTTTTTCGCTAGCGCGATTTAAAGTCCCGTGGCGATATATTTTCCTGTGCGGCGGAATAACTTTTATGGCGATAATGCACGGGCGCAACGTAATTTTGTTTTACTTCCTGGCAACATTCCCGCTGGCTTACATATGGCATGATTTCAGCTGGGAAAAATTTAAATTTAAGCGTATGCCTATGACGATTTTATGTTTCCTACTCATCGCCGCTAATATGGTTATGATTGTACCGTTTATCCAATGGCAACTTGAAACAGCCTCCTTGCTACTCAAAGTTTTATTCTTTATTATGTTGCTCTTTGTGATGTATATTGTGCTTGTATTAAAAGTCGAGGGGCGTATCCTTCACCCAGATATACTTCCGAAAAAAAATTTGTTGTTGCTCATTACTTTTTTTATTACCAGCGCAATATTTATCGCCTCGCTTAACACAGATAAAACAAAGCCCAACGAAACTTATACGAACGCGATAAAGTTTTTGCTCCGCACCGAATGCCCCGAAAATATTTCGCTTTACGTCAATCAAGGTGCAGGAGGACTGGCTGGCAGTTTCGGGATAAAATATTATATTGATTCACGTTCGGAAGTTTTTCTTCCTGCTAACAACGGGCAGAAAAATATTTTCGAGGAATACTGTGACTTCATGAACGGCAAAATTTATTACAAAGATTTTTTCAATCGCTACGACTTCACGCACATAATTTTAACTAACGATTCCGCGTTTCTGTTTAGTCAGCTGTCAGACGATAAAAATTTCCGCGTGATTTACGAAAGCGAGCACGTTGAAGGTTACAAAGTTATTCGTTGCAGAATTTTTATTCCGCCGAGAAAGGATTGACATGTTAAAAAAAGTTTTTGTACTGATAATTTTTTTGCTGATGAGCCGAGCAGAGGCAGGAACTTGGTCGCCTGAATTGCGCGTCGGGCTGATGAGCGGCGTCAAACAAGTTACTTTGCAAGTTTCTGCGCCGTGCCTTATGATTAACGCCGCTAAAGGTAGTATCGAGCAGAAAATTCCCGCCGGCGGAAGTTTAATTGTCGACTTTGAACACTTAAAAATTAACGCGATTGAAATTCGCCCCGAAAAAATTTCACTTAACGATTTGCACACGACTGTTGACGGTAAAGAATATTACGGCGGTATAACGGTTAACAAGGAAAAAGATTCTCTGACCGTGATAAATCTCGTGCCGTTGGAAGAATATCTGCGCGGCGTAGTGTCTAAAGAAATGTCGCCGTCATACCCTTTGGAGGCTCTTAAAGCTCAAGCGGTGGCGGCTCGTTCATTCGCGCTGAAAAATCGCGGGCGGCACGTTAAGGAAGGTTACGACCTTTGTAGCTCGACGCATTGTCAAGTTTATATCGGCGTCACAAATTTTGATTCGATTAACAGGGCTGTTGACGAGACACGCGGCGAAGTTTTGGTTTACAAGGAAAAACTTATCGACACGAATTTTCATGCGGATAGCGGTGGCATGACCGAAAACGTAAGCGAAGTTTGGGGGACTGCCACGCCGTATCTTGTCGCCGTGCGTGAAATTGTTCAGCTGGCTAAGCCGTGGAGTATTAAAGTTACTACCAAAGATTTTTCCTCTCGATTCGGCGAAAATTTCGGCAACGTGAAATCTGTTAAGTTAAGCAAGCTGACAATCGGCAAAAGTGCAAACGATAGAACTTCTTCAGGGCGCGTGAAGTCCGCGCAGATTGTCGGCACAAAAAAAACGTTGACGATTACTGGCAATGATTTACGCAGAAAATTTTCCTTGCCTAGCACGCTCTTTGATATGAAGCTTGAAGGCGACGAAATAATTTTCACGGGCTACGGTAGCGGGCACGGCGTCGGTATGTCGCAAGTTGGCGCACGCGATTACGCCGGAAATGGCTGGTCTTACGAAAAAATTTTGGCGCATTATTATAGCGGTGCAAAACTCAAAAAACTTTACTGATGAATTTAAATAAAAAAATCCCGCAGATAAAAATCGTCTGCGGGTTAAATTTTTTACGGTAAATTTTTTAGTTGGTTATGCCGGGGCGCGTCATTTTTTCAGGCGACATGTAAATTTTAAGCTGTTCTTCGGTCAAAATGCCCTTTTCCAAAATAATTTCGCGAATCGGGCGGCGAGTATTGTAAGCTTCTTTCGCAAGCATGGAGCATTGCTCGTAACCTAAATGCGGCAACAGCGCAGTCACGACGCCGACTGAACTGTCCAACCACTGCTGACATTGCTCGCGGTTCGGTTCAAGACCCGTCAACAATTTATCAACGAAAGTACGCGAGGCATTGGCAAGATAATTCATAGAGCTACAGAGATTGTACGCCATAATCGGTTCCATGACGTTTAACTCGAATTGCCCGTTCTCGACGCCCAAAGTTACAGCTAAATCGTTGCCGATAACTTGATAGCACGCCTGATCCATGACTTCAGCGATAACCGGATTGACTTTACCGGGCATAATCGACGAGCCAGGCTGACGTTTCGGCAAGAAAATTTCATTAAGCCCGCAACGAGGACCTGACGCCATTAAGCGGAAGTCGTTCGCCATTTTAATTAACACGAGCGCAGTATTTTTTAACGCGCTGGACACGTCAACAAAGCCGTCGGTGTTATTGGTAGCGTCGATAATGTTTGTGGAAGTCTCAAAGTTTTCACCGGTAATTTCGCGAAGTTTGCGGGCGACGATTTTAATATATCTCGGTTCAGCGTTCAAACCGGTACCAACGGCGGTGCCGCCCATGTTAATCAAGCGAATACTGTCAATCGCCCACTCAATACGGCGGATACTGCGACGAACGGCGGAGGCGTAGGAGCCCATTTCTTGACCAAGCGTAATCGGAACGGCGTCTTGTAAGTGTGTGCGTCCCATTTTAAGAATATCTTTGTACTCTTCAGCTTTTTGCTCAAGGGCGGTTGCAAGATAATCGAGCGCGTCGGTTACGTTGTGGCTTTTGTAAGTCAAGCAAACTTTAATAGCGGTCGGCAAACTGTCGTTAGTGGATTGCGCCATGTTAGCGTGATTGTTGGGGCTGATAATGTCATAACGACCTTTAGCCTCGCCGATAATCTCCAGAGCGCGGTTGCAAAGGACTTCGTTCATGTTCATGTTAATGGACGTGCCCGCGCCGCCTTGAATCGGGTCAACGGGGAATTGGTCGATAAATTGTCCGTCGATAATTTCTTCCGCCGCCTGAACGATTGCATTACCAATTTTCTTATCGAGACGACCGGTTTCCATGTTAGCTTGAGCCGCCGCCTTCTTAACTTTAGCGAGGGACTTGATAAAATCTTCGTCAAGCCTGCGACCGGTGATTGTGAAGTTTTCGATAGCCCGCATAGTTTGGACGCCATAATACGCCTCGTCGGGGACTTCAATCTCTCCTAAAAAATCGTGTTCCTTTCTCATGTTAGCACCTTCTATATAAATTTTTTTACTGCCGTGTTTAAATTATAACATTTGCAAGAGCCAT
Organism: Selenomonadaceae bacterium; assembly: GCA_017428215.1. Classification (GTDB taxonomy): domain Bacteria; phylum Bacillota; class Negativicutes; order Selenomonadales; family Selenomonadaceae; genus Quinella. Next base: position 3,345 of record JAFRRH010000030.1, on the reverse strand, counting down.
GCCGACGCCGACACTGACAATACAGGTAATCAAGCCAGGAATTTGGAAACTGTGATTGAAAACGAATTTGCCAATGCGCGTCGTGCCCGTGCGGTCAAAGGCGATACCAGCAAGAATAGTTGCGTAAATCGGTACAAGGAAGTAACCGTTAACTGCAGGGAACATACCAATCATATTGGGCGGCGTGATTCCGAGAGTAATTCCGAGCGGAGCCAACGCACCAATCGTTCCCGCCTGACTTAAAATAACAGCACTTAGCAGGAATAAAATTATCGCGAAGACCCAAGGATAAGTCGCGATTAAATCAGCCGCACCGGATTTGATAAAGTCGATATTGTTACGAGTTAAAGTGTCGCCCGCCCATGTTAAGCCGAAAATACAGTAGACGCCCATTAAGCCGTTGCGAAAAACGGATTGTTCGATAATAGAATTGACTTTGACGCCGCAAGCGATAATCATAATGCCAGCCATCGCCATCATAACCATTTCAATGCACATGGTCATTGTAAAGGAAACCATTTTGCCGCCCATTTCAGCCGACGGACGAAGTTCAGGGAAAATGCCGAAGATAACGACGATAACCGTTGCCAAAAGATAAATCCAGACAGCGCGTTTAGTCGAGGCGGAAAATTCTTTAGCTTCAGCGATTTTAGCTTTCTCATTAATCGGAGCCGCCTCGCCGCGTTTGACACGTTCGAGATATTCTTCGTCAACGGTTAAATCTTTACCCATACGAGCCGCCCACAATGAGCCGCACACGACGCCGATTAAAGTTGACGGAATACATACGATTAAAATATCAATCAGCGTGACGCCGGCAGGAGATAACAATCCAACAAGTGCAACAGTTGCGGCGGAAATCGGACAGGCAGTTATCGCTTGTTGAGAGGCAATAACCGACATTGAAATTGGACGTTCAGGACGAACACCCGCCTCGCGAGCAACTTCAGCGATAACAGGCAAGATACCAAACGAAATATTACCAGTGCCGCACATAAAAGTAAAAACCCAGCTGATAATCGGAGCATAATAGCTGATACGGTTCGGATTTTTGCGCAAAAGTTTGACGGCGATTTGAATAAGATAATCCATGCCGCCCGACGCCTGCAAAGTCGCCGCGATAACGACGACCGTCATAATAATCATAATGACATCGATAGCAGGATTGCCCGGCGCGAGTCCGAAACCAAAAACTAAAATTGCAATGGCGAAACCACTTGACATGCCGAGAAAAATTCCCCCGTATCGTGCGCCGATAATTAACATCACCAGCACAACCAGCAATTCAGCCCAGAACATAAAGCCAACTCCTTTGTGAATCAAATTTTTATCGACAACACTATAGACCTTTTATCAGAAAATTTCAAGTGTATACAAAAAACATTTTTGCGTTTGCAACGAAAAATTTTTCAGTTATAATTGTGGCAAAAAAAATCCTAAAGATAGTTTTTTTCACGCTCACATTGAGGTTTTGCACAAAATCGAAAAAACTCTTTCCGTATCTGCGATTCAAAAGGCGACAACTCAAATTCACGCGGCACGAAATATTTTTGTCGTCGGTTTTCAAGGCTCGGCATTTCTCTAGGAATATATGACTTATTTTTTATCGAAGATTCGCGGCAACATCGTGCAAATTGATTCTTGGGACGGCACGTCTTTTAATCTGATTCTCGACGAAGTACACGAAAAAGATGTCGCGCTTATCTATGCCTTTCCGCGCTTCCCAGTGCAAACTTATTCGCTGGCAAAATTTTTTCAAAAATAAAAATCCCGATGATTTGTGTGACGACAATTTCCGACACTGTCATTTCGGAACTCGCGGAAACGGTTATTCATGTGGAGTTGGAATATCGCTCTTACGTCGATAGAATGACGCCGATACTTTATATCTCGGAATTTATAGTTAAGCACGTCGCCAAACTCGATAAAGAGGCGTCAATAAAGTACCTCAAACGCTTTGAGGGGTTCGCGAAGGAAAATAAAATTTTTCTGCGCATGGACGATAAATTTTTTCAACAAGAATCAGCGGGGTGAATCATGGATATTTTTAAACTTTTAGAACCGGTGTTCATAACCGCTTAAGTAAGGTGTAAATATGGGAAATCTTAATCAAGTTTTGAGCAGAATTAACGGTTAGTTCGTAATCCTTTGAAAGACGACGAGAATGATTGAACCAAGCAAACTTTCTACTCTCAAACCGAAATATTTGCATACTTCGTAGACAAAGGAGCCGCGATAACCACCATCACCACATATTTTCTTCAAAGTCGGATAGGCAAAAGTGGCTAAACCTGCTACCCAATAACCCATTGTGCACTATAAATTTCGCTTTTCCCATTTGTACTTTCTCATATTGAAGAACAAAGGCTCTATAACTTCCCATTGCTCTTCCGTTAAATCTGTTTCGTATTTTTTTCTATGAACACACATTCTTAGATTTTATTAGTGTGAAAGTAGAATAGACTAAGGTAAAAAATTTTAAAGGAGGTCGAACGTTTGAAGAGAAAGGTGATAATTTTTTTAGCCGTGTGTGTGTGTCAACAAAAATCGGTTTAGAAGAGTTGAGCGATGGCGAACGAGATTTTTTGAAAAAAGTGGGAGCAACTGAAGGCGAAAAGTATTCCATAGACGCCGATACGTTGAAGTTTGAGATTGAAGGGAAATATATCGGGCAAGTGTACGAGACAGACAACGCCGGAAACGTTCTACCGAAACTGCGCGGAGAATTTGAAGTACCAAAGGGTTATGTGTTGCCGATAGCGACAAGTGCGCGTTCATTTGACGGCAGATATAGCGGAGCAATTCCAAAAGCCAAATAAAAGCGCGAATGGTACCGATTTTGACTTGGTAGAAAAAATTTTTAGGCGAGGTGAGAAATTGGAGAGAATCAAGACGATATTATCAGTTGCTTTGCAGATGTGGACGGGAATTCTGCTGATATACACGTTTCAGTGGATGCTCTTGGTAATTCACGGGCGTGCGAAAAAAATCTGTAAAAATGAAAAGCCGTCGGCAATAGTAATGACATACGGCAAGCGTGAAATTCCCCATATACTGTTGGCAAGTATGATATTCAACAGCACAGGATATTCAAGAAGCCCTGAAATATTGGCTCGGCGTTTTGAATTCTCTTAAGAATCGTGGTTTGCGGGACATATTTTAATTCTTTGTGCTGAAGGGATTGAAAGACGCTGTCGAGACTGCCTTTCCTCAGACTGAATTTCAACATTGCATTATCCACCAACTCATACATACGCTTAAGTATGTTGCAACTAAGGAGCGCAAAAATTTCGCCGCCGATCTGAAAAAAATTTACACTGCGCAAGACGAGCCGACTGCCGCCCG
>JAFRRH010000029.1 GCA_017428215.1 Selenomonadaceae bacterium | reverse complement strand
TCGTTGAACGCTTTTTCTTGCGGATAAAGACTCGTCGCCATATCGCAACTCGTTATGACAAATTAGCTGTCTGCTTTCTCAATTTTGTTATTATATCTGCTCTTTTGATTCAACTTTAGAGTTTACCAACACGCTCTAGTCGGAGGCAAAGAAAAGACGACACTCACTCTGGTGAATGCCGTCTAGGATAATCTGAATGAGAGTCTTGAAAGAAAGTTCGCGTTGATTTATAATGAGGCTCCACGAATTAGAGAATAATCCCGATTGAGAGTATCTTAACTCATGAAGGTTTAATCTAAGCGATTAAGTCTTAACGATTTGGGTGACAGACAATCACTGAAAATCGGACTCTCTGGGAGATGTTGAGGGCATTCACCAGAAGGCTCTGTAGCGTTTGCGAGACGCAACAGGGCTTTTCGCTTTTTTAGCAGTTTTTTTAGTCGTGGTCTGAATCTATAGGTTAGTACCTCCAAAGTCAGTGAAAATTTTTTAGGTTATCGCCAAAGAGAAGAATAATCCTTTAATGCTTTTAGAAAATTAAACATAAGGTTCATTTGTTTTTTTTCGATTATAATGATAGGTAACTTTTTGAGGTAGTCGCTAAGTTTCCCCCACTCAAAACCGTGCGTGCACGTTTGAGCGCACACGGCTTGCCATCTATTTTTCTTACTTCAAGTGTTTACGGTACTTTTCAAATTGTTTGTCAAGGCTTTTTCCGTAGTGCAATTCTTTATGTGTTTCGGGGGATATAAGTATTAAGTTTTCCAATTTATTGGAGCCGTCTTTAGAAAGTGGTATGATGTGGTGAATTTGAGCATTAAAGGGGGCTAGTTCGTTTTTTGTTATTGCGTCTTTTCCTTTTTGTTTAGTCCAAAGGCTCCGAAGATATTGAAATGAGCCGCTTATTGCTTTGTCAGATTCTCGATGTTTAAGCCGTTCTCGTTGTTTCAGCCATTTTGAATTAAAGATATATTCTCTGAAAGAAGTACGGGTAGTGTTACGCATTCCCCAAATGTCTATATTTACTCGCTTGCGTCCGTTACCATAGTAATATTCGGTGCCGCTCTTCTTAAGTACGCCATGTTTACTTCTGTAATATAGTCTGTCCGCAACGGCTTTAAGAAATTTTGCCAGATTGTTGACAATATCGAAATAATTCAATACTCCGCAAAACTACCTGTCTGCAAAGCGGTAGTAATTGCAATGTATTTTCTTGCCACGCTCTAAATTCCACTGTATCCAATTTTCCTTATGTGTTTTATAGTCACGTTGATAATGCTTAATGTTTAGGTTAGTTTCAAAGGTCTGTTCAATGAAATTATCGAGTTTTGTCAGATACCAGTTGGCTAACAGCGGTCCGAGTATTGTTCCTTGACTTAATCCTACTCCCGACTATTCCCTTGATGTCCACATAAGATGTTTTATTGTGCGTAAGAGTTAAAAATTTTTAATTCCCATTTCCTTGACAGAGCCGATTGCTTTATCCAAAGGAATATTGTCAAAACACTTTTTGAAATCCAACTCTATTGTGTAGATGTCTTTACTTTTGTTTAAGGTTGTAGCCAATTTGCTGACGAGGATTTTTGCTCCTATTCCTTTTCTGAATACGTAGCTGTGTTTGGACATTTGCTCTTCGAGTAAGGGCGAGATTATTTGATAAACGGCTTGTTGCGCGATTCTGTCGAACAGGTTGATGATAGTTATTTCGCGAAATTTCCCGTTGACCTTCGGTATTTGCACTTTACGCGATTGTACAGGTTTGTATCGTCTGAGTCGTAATTTAACTTCCTTGATAATTCTTTCTTTCGAGATGTTGGAAGTCTTGGAAATGCCGTCTTTGCCTGCTGTCTTTGCGCCTTCATGCAAATATACCACTCGTATTGCTTTTTCGATGTTTTCTTCTTCCAGACACTGCATATAGAGTTTTTGCATACATTGCACCTTTTAGGCTATTTATCTGCAGAAGTAATACTGAATAGACTGGAGCCCTTCGCTTCACCGTGATTAGCGGTTTCTTCGCTACTATGTCTCCTCTGACTGCTTCCCTTTACCGGTTATAGTCGCAGTACGACGACCTTTAGCCCGTTTTGAACCTTGCGGGCGGGAAGCTCTCGCTTGTTCCATTTTTGCTAACTCTATAATTCAACTTAGGTTTCAGGTCTCTAACGTCCGCCGCATTGATTCGTATTCCTAACCATATTGAATTTGCTACCCGCGGCAACTCAAATCCAACTATCGAGAGGATTCGCCTGCCGCGTCTTTATCGCACTTATAACAGCCTTTTACAAGTCTGCTACGCGAAGTATTAGTGACAGGATATTCAGGACTTATTTTGGGCGTCCTGTCCTTGTTCACAAAAACAGCTTTCAAGCCATACTACAAACAAAAAACAAGCCTCACACACAATTTGTTGAGGCTTGTAAGGGAATTTTCGTCGTTTGGGTTGATATATTGAGAGTGAAGAGCGTCATAAAGCTTGCCGACAATTTCACCGGCTTTCAAACTCAATTCGAGTTCGATGCGCAGTTTATTTTTTTTTTCGTCGATGAGGAAGTCGAGAGCATGAAACTTATCGGGCAAATCTTCGAGAAAAATTTTTTGTGGTTCACCGAGCGTTTCCATGTCGTAAATCAGAAACTCTTTGAAGTTGCAGACGACAATCCAGCGCGGACGCATTGAATAAGGCAGAGAACTTCCGTAGCGTTGAGCCTGTTCATACGGCGTTAAAGTCGAGCCGTCGGATTGCGATTTTTCTTGCGATAAACTTTCCGACAAAGATTTTTGCTCAATGATAACTTTGGTATCGGGCAAGAAAGCGTCGATGAAACTTGTATGCTTTAATTTTACCAGTACTTCAAAACTGATGAATTTTTCCGTCTACGAAATGCCCAAAACGTCTCGAAGGAAAGAAAGCCAGAAGGAATGAGTTTCGCCCTTCTCGTATCCGCGCCCCGACCACTGCGAAACAAATTTTTTAACGTCATTCATGATTTAATGTCTCAAATTAGGGTAAGATATCCTTTTTGCTTGTCGACAGGAACGTCGAGAATATCCATAGCTTGTTGCGCAGTCATATTTAGAGCGTGTTGGTAAACTCTAAAGTTGAATCAAAAGAGCAGATATAATAACAAAATTGAGAAAGCAGACAGCTAATTTGTCATAACGAGTTGCGATATGGCGACGAGTCTTTATCCGCAAGAAAAAGCGTTCAACGAC
>JAFRRH010000028.1 GCA_017428215.1 Selenomonadaceae bacterium | reverse complement strand
ATTTTTATTACGACAAAATTCTCGACCAAATAAGCAAGTATGTTCATCCAGTAAGGCAAGAAAGATTCTTCCTAAGAAATTGCCGATATATCCATCCTGTGAGCTTCAATTATCGTGTCGCTTAAGTTAATGGCATTGCCATTTTGCTACCTTTTGGATGGACTTTGATTTTGAAACCTAGAAATTCAGCGTAGTTTTTCTTGACGTTGACTACTCGCGTTTTCTCTGCCGATACTTCCAGCTTGAGCCGTTCAGATAGCCACTGCGTTATTGCAATTTTTGTCTTTTCGGCTCCTGTTTTCGTTCGACAGAAAATCCTAAACTAACTATGTACATTTCCCTTGAGCTTGATTGAACGCATTGCTCTGTAGCCGCATTTAGTTCCATTTTTGGTTATTGCGTATTTGTAAACAACGGGATTTTCTTCCCAGTTACTTTCTACCCAGTGGTCAAGTTCGTTCAAAACGATATTCGCCAGAAGTGGTGAAATTATTCCGCCTTGTGGTGTTCCTTTTCGCGGAAATATCAGCTCGCCATTTGGAAATTTGATTGGAGCTTTCAGCATTCGCTTAATTTTTCCCAACAAGTTTTTATCCCTTATTCCCAATGTCCACATTTGCCTTATCAGTTTCGTGTGATTTACGTTGTCGAAAAAACCCTTAATGTCGAACTCTATCACGTAATGCAAATGACTGTGTTGCAGTCTGATATGAACGTCTGCAATAGCATTTTCTACAAAATGGTTTGCTCGGAAGCCGTAGCTGTGTTTGCTGAATTGTGCCTCGCATATCGGATTCAATACTTGCTTGAAACATTGTTGTATCAGTCTGTCCCATATGCATGGAATTCCCAGTGGACGAGTTTCTCCATTGGTTTTTGGGATTTCCTTTCGTCTTACGGGTTTAGGTCGGTAGCCTCTTTTTGTTCCCAAAACGATATATCTGATTTTAGCGGTCACTTCTTCGGACGTCATTTTTCCAATGTCCGCTATTGTCAACTTATCCGTTCCTGCCGTGTTGCTCCCTGTGTTGTTTTTGATGTTCCTGTACGCCAGCAAGATATTTTCTCTGCTAAGGACGAGTGACATTAGGTTATAGATATTCTCTTCGGTTATAAGGCATCACCTCAGCGATACTTTTTGTCTTGCTCGAATCCTTATTCGTTTGAGTGATTGATATGAAATTGTCAAAGACTTGTGCCCATTCCTCCATTTCCATTACAGAAACTTCTTCGGTTCGAGCACTACTTTTTAGTACCGATTCAGCCGCTTATTTTTTTCGTCGGCTTACTAACGTTCGGCACCTTTCCTTGTTCTGATAATTCTATCTGTACATATAGTTTTAGGTTTTTGCTATGAGCCTGTGAGCTTGACAGTGCCTCTAACACCGTGTGGCTTTTCATAACCGCGATTTTTACTTTGCCACACTCACGACGATTTAACGTCCCAATGCATTTTTGTATTGTCCCCGTTTAGACCCGTACTTTCGCAATTTCGTCAGTTCCTCATGGAACATTCTAACCTTGACTATTTTATAGACCCCCGACATATAGGTAGTACCAACTGCCTCCAGTCAGCTTTCCTCAGCTTTATCTGTTAGGGCTACTGAAAGCCGACTTCACCAAGCTTCTGACGTTGCCGCCAGTCGGAGTATTAAGGAGGGCGTTTCAGGGCGTTACTCCTTCATTACACCCTTTGGATTATCAGTTCATCTGATTTCTCAAATGGATTATCTTTTCAATAATCAACAAGTCGCATGAAATGAGCATTCACCTTTTCAAGCTTATTGTATCAAAGATTGCTTGTGTCTTTTCTTTTAATTGACTTTACCAACATCTTCTAGACCTGTTTTCACAGAACCGGCTCTTTAAGGCTTTAAACTGCAATTTTTATAAAGTCCAGATGCGCGTACCTTGCCGGTGAAAATATTTTTGTGCAATACACTCGTGAGACTTTTTCGGATGTCTGCGCCATAAACTTTTCCATATGCCGTAATCCAACCGCTCAAAGACTGTTTCAACGTTAGATTTGCCTTGATTATTCCGCGTACTTTGTTAATGACTGCTTTATAATTCTCGTCGGAGGGCTTAATCAATAACTTGTTTTTATACCAATTGACATTACAACCGAGAAAATCAAATCCTTCGGTAATATGTGATATAACTGTTTTGCTCTCAGATAATTCCAGTTCACCTTCCAGTCTGCCAAGTACCATATTACAAGTTGTAGAAGAAATAGGAGAATCTTGAGTCGTACCTTTTGCTGTTGACAATAATCTTTTCGTTCCGATGTAGCCGCTTCTCAACCACTTTTTCAATAGCTGTTTGTCCCGCGAAATGTTCTTTAAAATCCAATCGTGACTGATATTTTCAAAACAACCCAAAATGTCGCCTTCGAGTATCTATTTTGCCGATTTTTGCCTTGCCTAAGTAGCTAAAACACTGTTCGATTGCATCTTTTCGGTCTGAATCCGTAGGAATTCGGGTTGGCTGTTGTTTCGGCTATTGATTCCAGCGCAAATTTGTAAAGCGTTTACAATAGCTCTATCCAGCATTGTGAGGATACTTAGCGGTCTTTTTTTATGTTATTCTCTTGACGGCTAGTGCTATGCCGTAAAAAAGTGGCTCATCAGCCACTGCAACGACTTTACTTTGCCATGTCTGCCTTCCAAATGAGCCTTTACGATACGATTCTGCAGTTTTCTAATATACGCTTGCGCTTTTTGCCAATTTATTTGTTTCCAAGCGTTGACGTCGTCAGAAGTTGCACACGCTTGAGCGTTCATTTGCTTTCCCTCCTTCAAAATTTCTCGTAATTAAGTACCATGCTCAAGTCTGCTCCCTTTCGGGCGGAACAAATTTTGAATCCCTATCCTTCCCATTACAGGTTGGTTTTCGCTTTTTCCGCAATCTCTTACCCGCACTGCCACCTTTACTCCGGCAGTCTTTTGTCTGTGTATTCCCACTATGGAAAGGAATAGCCGACTGCGTACCTTTTGGTTCAAGCCTATCAGCTGTTTTGGCTTGTTCACTTTAACGAAGCTTATTCGGTGATTCAGTTTTCTTAACCTTGCTATCCTAAGCCTTGCCCTGATTGCATTACAGCTTGCAGTTTCAATCCACAGGTTCATTTTATGTCAGCTTTCAACACTCTCGTCGCTAAAAATGCTAATGACATTGGCTTCAGTCAACAGAATGACTGGTTCAGGCTCCTTGCCGAACCGTTTTTTCAAGTGACTTCACGTCGCACTCACTTATAAATATTTTGAGTGGCTATCAGCGATTAAATCGCTACGATATAGATTTTCTCGGCAGAACTTTCGACGATATGGAATTATGTCAAGTGCGGAGCGGCATGACGAAATACATAACGGACAGAAGCGACTACGACGCAGTAAAATCGCAAATTTTTTTGGGGGCTGTTGTTAAAGTTAATTAAAAGAAAAGACACAAGCAAATCTTTTATACAATAAGTTTGAAAAGGTGAATGCTCATGTCAAGTTTATTGTATCACAAGGAATTAACGGACGCTAAATGGCACAGAATAAAATCTTTATTCGAGAAGCTGAAGAAAGTAGGACGCCCGTCACTTAACCCTCGCACTGTTCTTAATGGAATTTTGTGGATACTCTCAAGCGGAGCGGCGTGGCGCGACTTGCCTAATCTTTACGGTAATTGGAACAGCCTCTACCACAAATTCCGTCAATGGTGTGATTGCACTTTACTACTTTTAAAACTCGTAAACCGCAATGCAGATAATTCTTCGCTGCTTGAAATTGATTCAACCTTCAAGACGAAACAGGCTTTTGATAACGAACTTTATAAGCAATATTGTCGAGCGTTTCTTTCAGCGAATTAAGAATTATCGTCACATTGCCAATCGTTACGATAAATTGGCTCTCTGCTTCCTGAATTTCGTTTTACTTGCTTCTTCCCGCATTCATTTTTAATTTACCAACAACCACTAGGACTGCTAAAATCCATGTAAAATAGTTTGAGGTATGCAGACAGATGTGATGTAAATTCGGAATATGATTTTGCAGACTTGATGGGAAAAATCAGAAATTTAATTTTTATAATTCCATTGAAAGGCAGGATTTTTTTTTGAAATTATGATAAAATGTGCGGCATGGATAAGAAACTTAAACTTTTAAATTACGGTTGCCAAATGAACGTCGCCGACTCTGAGCGCATGGCAGGCTTATTAAAACAAATCGGCTACAGTTTAACCGACGACTTCGACGTGGCGGATTTAATTCTTATTAATACATGCTGTGTTCGTGCTACGGCGGAGGATAAAGTTTTCGGGCAAATCGGCAGATTTAAAACTCTCAAGCGGCAAAAGCCCTCGTTGATTTTGGGCGTTGCTGGTTGCATGGCGCAAAAGGAAGGAGCAAATTTGATTAAGCGTGCGCCACATGTCGATTTTGTCTTGGGTACGGGACAAAGCTCAGAAGTCGCTCGTGTCGTTCAAAGTTTGGAGCGTGAACGGAAACATTTCGTCGATACTTCCAACGTAAGCGGTGATATTCCAACTGAAGTTTTTCCCCTGCGCGGCGGACAAGTTTCAACCTTCGTGCCGATTATGTACGGTTGTAATAATTTCTGCACTTATTGTATTGTGCCCTATGTGCGCGGTCGTGAACGTTCTCGCAAACCCGAAGAAATTTTCGCCGAAGTTAAACAAGCCGTCGCTGAAGGCTTTAAGGAAATCACTTTGCTTGGGCAGAATGTTAATTCATATTCGGGCGGCATAAATTTTGCTGAACTGTTGAGTTCCGTAGATAAAATTTCGGGTGTTGAGCGACTCCGATTTATGACAAGTCACCCTAAAGATTTATCCGACGAATTAATTACCGCGATTGCCAACGGGAAAAATACTTGCGAACATATTCATTTGCCCGTTCAATACGGCTCCGATAAAATTTTACAGCGCATGAATCGCGTCTACACCGTCGAAAAATATCTTAAACTCGTTGAAAAAATTCGCGCCGCCATTCCGAACATTAGCTTAACGACAGATTTAATTGTTGGCTTTCCAGGCGAAACGGACGAAGATTTTTCTGCGACGCTGGAATTTTTAAAAGCGGTAAAGTTCGACGCGGCATTTACTTTTATTTATTCCAAACGTAGTGGAACGCCTGCCGCCACTTTTGAAAATCAGATTGACGACGAAACTAAGCACCGACGCCTAAATGAACTAATGCAAGTTCAGAACGCTATCAGCTTAGAAAAAAATCGTGCGTTGATTGATTCGGTCGTTGAAGTTTTAGTAGAGGGCGCAAGTAAAACCGACGATAAAATTTTCACGGGGCGAACACGCCAAAATAAACTTGTGCTATTTGAACACGGCAACGAACACGCCGGCGATTTTATCAACGTAAAAATTTCTCAAGCTCAAACTTGGCTACTTAAAGGTAAAACGCAAAATCGGATTTTCTGAAAAAGCAGTTTGGGCACTGTAGACAAAACACCTTTCATGCTCGCCTTTGACAAATGTAGTGCGACACCGGTTCCGTCAACGAGTAGCCGATAAAACAGCGGTACACATTATTCAATTCTATTTCTCTTATCGTCTGGCGCATTGAACGGATTCCAAACAGACTTATTTTACTTGATAGGTGCTTTTTGTCTACAGTATGAGGCGACATTCATCAGAATGTCGTCTTTTTTCTTTACGGACTAACATAGACAGAAAGGATTGATATTATGAGCTTTTTACCGATTGTTAACAATAATGACATTGATGCCGTTAAAAATCTTTCACGCCCTGACCGTGACTCCTTAATCCAACAGATCAACTCCACTGATCCTCACTACATCTTCAAAAAAACCGGAGAAACCCGCAACCCCAACAAACTCAAGACCTTCCCAAAGAACAACGGCGCGGATTATCCATTCATACTATGGCATATTTCGGCTTCGGTTTCTTAGAGCAGTGGACTCATCCCAATTTTCGTCTCGAAGGAAAGTGGGTAACTCCAACTCGGCGCATTATCATTCCTTCAGAAAATCATTACAATGCCGTCGCTCTCCCCGAAGACCGCAAGCGTATAGAAAAAAAATATTGGAAAATGCACACTAAGCCTATGGAGATTTTTAATTCTCGCGCTTTATCTTCTGACTCGAACTTAATCCTTATCACTGAGGGCGAAATCGACGCTGTATCTATCTGGCAAGCTTTTGAAGAAAAAATTTCCGTCATTGCCATTTTAGGCGTTGCCAACTGGAAAATTACCTTATTGCCCAAACTCGACAATATCTCCAACAAAAAGTTTCTCATTCTCTTTGACGCTGAAGAAGATAGTCGCAAACAAGCTGAAAATCTGCGCGGCGAACTCATAAAGCATGGATTTCCTGCTACTTGCAGATTTTTTTTATTGCGCCTTACTTAATAGATTAGCCGACAATCCAAACGATACTTTTCAATTCGACGTAAAAATTGACGCTAACCAGATACTTCAAGAAAAACATGAAGATTTTCTGCGAACACTAACTCAGGAACTTATCGATTCCGCCCGCGCAGATTTTGACTCCATTGAAAAAGATATTGCTGTAGACTTCGACTTCAAAAATAAAATTTCTGCTTGGCAATCTCAAAATCATAACAATCCTATTGCGCCTCCCGTCGTTGAAGAACTCAAAGCGGCTATTTCTTACGTTGATTCTCTGTCTCTTGAAAACTTCAATCCTTTAGACATTGATGACCTTGTTACTCGCAGAAAAATTGCTTTGCTCAAGTTCTATGTCTCTACCCTTGCCAGAAAATTTTTCAACATTTTGCACGACATTCTTCCTGACGAAGAAACCCTCGTTGCTCTTATTCATTTCCTTGATTATGCCGCTACCGGCGAATGTTCTGAAGAGAAAGCTTTATTATTCAATGGCGGCGGTGGCAACGGTAAAGGCACTCTTACCAGAACTCTCATCATTTTATTCGGCTCCTACGCTACCACCCTCAAAACGAGCGCAGTTTTATTAACAGGTAAAGCTCAAGACTCAGGTGCCGCCACGACCGGACTTAATCCTCTTGAAAATTGTCGCGTAGCTATCATTGAAGAATTACCACAAGGCGGAAAACTTGACGTTGCCAAATTCAAAAATTTTACCGGTTCTGACTTCATTTCCATCCGAAGACTTCATCAAGAACAAATTAACATTGAGCCACACTTCTCACCTATACTCAGCGGTAACTACTTAACCGAATTAAGCGACACTCGCGACCCTAGACTTTTGCGCAGGTTGATGAACATTTATTTCACTCAATCTTTCATCGGCAAAAAGCGTGATCCGCACTTGAAAGAAAAACTTGCTTCTCTTGATGCCTTATCTGGTTTCCTTTCCCTCATTGTCGAAGCCGCAAAACTCTGGTATCGGGACGGTTTACTTTTATGACTTTCAAAGGCAAAAGTCATACGAAACTCATAGAAAGTCATGCAAAGTTATTCATCAGCATTTTTGGCAACGAAAGTGTTGAAAGCTGACATAAAAAGAATTTGTAGAGGACGAGCGTGAAGCAACTCCGAAACTGCGAGCTGTAACGCAGTCAGGGCTAGGCTTAGGCTTGTATTGGCTGTTGACCCACTCTTTTTACGGCAGAGCATTAGCAGTAAAGAGAGTGACCTAAAACAAAGGTAATAAAACTGCAGGTGTTGACTATGAACTTTGGACAACGCCAAACCAAAAATTTGATTCAATCTTTAAGCTCAAACGCAGAAACTTCGTCGCCAAAACCAGCCATTTATCCTTGAGCTTGACCTTTATTAGTCTGAAGGAAACGCTACAAGGCAATTCCATATCCCATGCTTTGATTTTCATCTTGTAGGCAGGCGTTTACTTTGCCGCCTAACTTCAAATTTCAGGTCGGTGTCGAGTTCCTTATCCGGCAAAGCAGCTATTTCATTCATTTTAGTGCTCCGCACTCGAATCAGGTAGCTCAAATTAGGGATTCGGTTGCAATGTTCTATCATTTTCAGACCATCGAAGCCTCTATCCATTATCACTAAAATTTTTTCTGATTGGGAAGGAGCGGAAAGCATTTTAACTGCGCTTTTACTTTCATCAGCTTTATTCTTTGCTTCTATCACGCAATCGAGGAAATTTTTATTAAGAATGTCGTAAGCAAAATTGATGTGCATTCTATTCGCGTCGCCGTATTGATTGCTTATATAGAATCTTTTCCCCTTTTCGTTAAGTTAATGCCATTGTGCATACTTCGCAGACAAAGGAGCCGCGATAAACACGCGCATATTTTCTTCAACGTTACATTTAACAACCAATATAATCGGTGACTATCTGCCTTTTTACTCCTTTCGTTTTTTTCCATATCAAAGCCCTTTTGCTCGACCGCCCCCGTTGTTTTCACGCTTTGAGAGTCAATTAATGTTTGCGTCGGTTCTTCACTTAAACCTGTGAACACTGCTGGAAAATAATGCGGTAAATTACGCCACTGACAAGCCGTCTTTATCAAGTACAGGACAGCATTAACCAATTCGCGCTTTTCGATTTCTCCTATTGAAGAACAAGGGCTTGATAACTTCCCATTGCTCTTCCGTTATATCTGTCTCGTATTTTTTTCTATGAACACATATTTTTAGATTTTGCTTGACTCTTTATAGTCAGTCTCCAATATTTAGTTTCGACACTTTTACTCGCAAAATTTATATTTGTCAACGAAAAAATGCCCCGACTAATCGTCGAGGAAACTTTTGACGTTTAGGAAGTCTATTCAATAATGTCAGTTGGATTTAAAAACATACTTGAAAAGTTCCGGAGGCATTATAAAAAAACGGTTGTCAAGTAAATTTTTTTTTTACTTAGTCCCAAAAAATCATTCTTAAAATCAATTTTAAAGTAATATGCTATTGTTAAAAATATAAATTTAATTCTTATTTCGTTTAAACGTAATTTCAAATTTGGTTATTCATCATCGCCGACGGTTAAAACTGCCATAAACGCTTCTTGCGGCAGTTCGACACTTCCGACGGCTTTCATGCGTTTTTTGCCTGCCTTTTGCTTTTCTAAAAGTTTTCTCTTGCGTGACACGTCGCCGCCGTAGCATTTAGCTAAAACGTCTTTGCGCCGAGCTTTAACGGTTTCACGGGCGATAATCCTGCCGCCGATTGCCGCTTGAACTGGAATATCAAATAATTGTTCTGGAATAATTCTTTTAAGTTTTAGCGCGAGAATTCTACCGATTTTAGCGGCTCTGGTGCGGTGAACAATCGAACTTAGCGCATCAATTAAATCGCCGTTTAAAAGAATATCCAACTTCGCAAGGTCGGATTGTTTATAATCGCTTAATTCGTAATCCAAGCTGGCATAACCGCGAGTCATCGACTTAAGCTTATCAAAAAAGTCGTAGATAATTTCGTTAAGCGGCATTTCGTATACAATCATCACGCGAGTTTTGTCGATATAGTCCATACTCTTATAAGTTCCGCGCTTGTCCCTGCAAAGTTCCATAACTGCGCCAATATAATCGCTCGGCACGATAATTGTAGCTTTAACCATTGGCTCTTCGATAAATTTAATTTCAGTCGTCGGCGGCAATTTGGAAGGATTATCTATGTTAAAAACTTCGTCGTTAGTTTTATGTACTCTGTAGACGACGGAAGGCGCAGTAGTGACGATTTTTAATTTATATTCGCGTTCGAGGCGTTCTTGGATAATATCCATATGCAAAAGCCCTAAGAAGCCACAACGAAAGCCGAATCCGAGCGCGATAGAAGTTTCAGGCTCATAAACCAAAGCGGCGTCGTTGAGTTGCAATTTTTCGAGAGCGTCTTTTAAGTTGTCGTAGTCTACGCTGTCAGTCGGATAGAGACCGCAAAAAACCATGGGAACGGGCGCACGATAACCCGCCAAAGCCTGCGCGGGATTTTTAGCGGTAGAAATTGTATCACCGACGCGAATATCACGAACATTTTTAAGACTGCCACAAATATAACCGACTTCGCCGGCGTTTAATTCGTCAAGTTCAGTCATGTTTGGAGCAAAAATTCCAATCTCGGTAGCCTCGAATTCTTTTCCGGTAGCTAAGAGTTTTAATTTATCGCCCTTGCGAACTTTACCGTCAAAAATTCTTACGTGAGCAACTGCACCTTTGTAAGAATCAAAATAAGAATCGAAAATCAGAGCTTGCAACGGTTTAGCGTCGTCACCTTCGGGCGGCGGAATTTTATTGACAATCGCCTCTAAAATTTCTTCGACGCCTTCGCCAGTCTTTGCACTGCATTTAACGGCGTCGGAGGCGTCAAGCCCAATAGTCTCTTCGATTTCTGCGCGGACACGTTCAATATCTGCACTTGGAAGGTCGATTTTATTTATAACGGGAACAATTTCTAGGTCATGTTCGAGCGCGAGGTAGACATTGGATAAAGTTTGAGCCTCAACGCCTTGAGTAGCGTCGACGACGAGCAACGCCCCCTCGCAAGCCGCTAAACTCCTTGAAACTTCGTAGGTAAAGTCAACGTGTCCTGGCGTATCGATTAAATTTAGCTGATAATCTTTGTACTTTAAGCGAACGGTCTGCGCCTTAATCGTAATGCCGCGTTCGCGTTCAAGCTCCATATTATCTAAAAATTGTTCGTTCATGTCGCGCTTTTCTACGGTGCCGGTAAATTCGATTAAGCGGTCAGCGAGCGTTGATTTTCCGTGATCTATATGGGCGATTATAGAAAAATTTCTTATCTTATCGTTCAAAGTGGTGCCTCCTTTAGTTTTCGGCTCATTATACATTAAACTCATCATTTTGGAAATTGACAACCCGAAAAAACTTCTGTATAGTCAACATTGGTGATTATAAATGAAACTTTTGGATAAACTGTTTGGCAAAACTAAAAAAGAAGTTCCGCCGCCGATTTCGGAGGAAGATAGACAAGTTATCGCGAACTCTTTGTTGTTTGACAGCGAATGGTATTGCAAGGAGTATGGATACGGAAAATATTTGGACGCGGCGAGCCATTATTTAAAGATTGGTTGGTTAGAGGGAAAGAATCCGTCGAAGTTCTTTTCAACGACGGATTATCAGAAAAAAAATCCCGACGTCGATATAAATCCGCTGTTGCATTTTGAAAAGTTTGGCGTAAAGGAAAAACGTTACCGCGCAGAGATTGAAAACGTTTTGCCTGAAATTTTAGCTCGCCACCCCGATTGCAAGACTGAATTAAAAGACGGGCTGTTGAGAATCAGAATAACTAATGCTTGCAACGCCAAATGCAGATATTGCGGAGTTCGTTGCACATTTGGCGACGAGGCTACGCACGCGATGATTCCGAGCTGGTACTATGAACTTTGCAAGCCGATTTACGATAAAATTGGCGTGGTTTTAATTACGGGCGGTGATGCGTTCTTCGCTAAGGAAAGTTTCAACTATATGAAGTTCATGAGCGAAAATTTCCCGCAAATAACGTTGATGACGGAATCGAACGGGATAGCTTTCAACGAAAAGTTTCAAGAATTGGCAATGAACAATCTGTTCAAAACGCATTTCTCGATAAACGCCTCCAGCGCAGATATTTTTGCTAAAAGCTGTTGGGATTCGGACGACTCAGCGACGGCTAAAAAAATGTTCCCGCTAATGATAAGGAACATAAAAAATTACGTCGAAAAACTAAAAAAGGCTGATAAATTATGTTTTGCGCCGGATTTATCAATGGTAATAAATAAAGACAACGTGGACGACATTTTAAGTTTTGTGGAGCTTTCATTGGAATTGCACGCGGGCTTTATCGTATTTTTCTTTGATTACTCGGAAAATGACATGAGCAAAGAATTTTTTACCAATCCGGAAATATCGCGACCGGCAATGAAAACATTAATGGAACTTGAGCGAGTCTTGGCGGAGAAAATTATAATCTACTTCAGATTATGGACGCCGACGGGCGAGGCGGCGGCACTTCAGCAGGAAGTCGAAGCGATTCCGATTGATGAGCTGAATGCAAAGTACGCGAAGATTTTAAAAATGGCTACAGGGCGTTCGATAGCTGGCGAATTAAAAAGACGCAACGAAATTCGTCGCGCACAGGGGAAAAAAGAACTTTCAATGGTTGATGACATATCACCGAGCTTGCATTTACGACAGGAAACGGACAGAGAAATTTGTTTCGCCCCCTGGAATGAAATTGATTTATATCCAGATGGGCGAATGGATTTTTGCGGCTGGTTTGAACAAACACTGAACATAAAAGATTTTATTCAACGCGACGATAACGGTAAAGAATTCGTCGACTGGGAAAAGATATTAAATTCGTTTGAATATGCGTCGGCGCGTTATCGGATATTGCACGATGATTTTCGGGGCTGTCAGGTGTGTTGTCCAATGAATTCGGTAAAATCGCCAGTGGAAGCTGTTACAAAATATAACTTTGACCGTACGAGATAAAAATTGTATTGGAGGGGGCGTCTGATTGATTTATCTGCAATTATTTTTAGAATTTGCCAAGATAAGTTTAGTTTGCGTGGGTGGCGGTTATGCCTCAATGCCATTGATTCAATCTGCTGTCGTCGATACATATCACTGGTTGAGCTTAAGCGAATTCATAGACATATTTACGATTTCGCAAATGACGCCCGGACCGATTGGAATAAATGCGGCGACGTTCGCGGGCATGAAAATTGCGGGACTTGGAGGAGCTATCTGCGCGACAATGGGTTTCGTCACACCGAGTATTTTTCTGTGTATTGGGCTGGCGAAAATAATTTTTAAGTACGGAGATCTCGGAGCGATTCACGGGATTTTAAATGGATTGAGACCGGCAGTTATGGCACTAATCGCGGCGGCTTGCGTGAGTTTCGTTTTATTAGCAGTTTGGAATGCGGAAAAAATGCCTAAAGATTTATTAGCTACCTTCGACATAAAAGGCGCGATAATTTTAGTAGGGGCACTGATTGCGGTACGAAAAAAAATCGGCGTGATAAAAGTTTTGTTAGCGAGCGGTGTAGTGGGATTAATATTAGGGCTGGTGATTTAAATGGGCGATTTAACGATTTTAGTGATGATTGCTTGCATGATTTTTTATTCATTTGGCGACGACATTTTTACGGATTAAATAATCAAGCTAAGTGCAAAAATTTTCTTTATAGCTGTTCGTTTAAATTCACATTTCCATAAATTTTTGTACTAAATATCCCAAAACTACTGTAACCGTCAGCACGTCCGTTCCGTTTAAGATGACATATCCCCATATTTCACCGGCGGATCTTTCCAATATTTGACTTTGCGAGGCTATAAATATTCCTTGATTTATGATAGTCGTAATGTCTCCAAAAATATTCAAAATATTAAATTCATATGCCAATGGATTATAATTGGACCATTTCATTCCGCCAAAAAATCCTATCCCGTAATATGTTATAAATTCCAGCGTCGTCAGCATTATCATTCCCAATAAAATTATTTCTTGCTTCGATAATTCCCGCTCCATAAATCGACTTAAAGTCGCTATGCATATAACATACGAAATTACCGTGACGCTATAGCCGTATATCCACATGTCTTCCTTGAGTGAATCTATTGCGTAAAACATGTCAAATACCAAATTCCCCGCGCTGTAATACATAAAAATGATCGAATAGATGAAGCCAAATATTTCAACGGGAAATCCCTTTTTCAACGGATTTTCTTGTGGCGCAAATATTATTACCAAAACAAAAAACATTATCGTAGAAAAAAAATCTTCAACTACAAACTCAATTTCTAGCTGAAGCGGTGTTAGCGGCAAAATTGTAAGACAAACCATTATCACGACGATAAATTTAAATTTTTTTGGATTCAATGTCACTATTTGCTTGGCGTAGTCATAAAGAATTGCAAAACCATCTCTGAACGTACGAACGAAATTGTTTTGCGAATTTTTTTTAGGTAACGTACGATAAAAGAAACGCAAAATCAGAAATATCAGCCCCATTACAAAATATCCAAGCATTAATATAATCATTACATGATACTCCCTCTAAAAAATACCGCCATAAAATTTGGTAAAATAAAAGCAACTTATATTCTAAACAGAAGGTATAAGTCGCTTTATTTGTTTTTAGAATTTAATTTAATCCGTTGGCAATGAATTTTTCTCCAGAACTTTATCTTTTTTGCCGAAAAGTTTTTCAACAATCTTTTGCACGATGACGTAGAAGACAGGAATTAAAAATATTCCCAAAAACGTCGCGACAGTCATACCGCCGACAACTGCGACGCCCATTGAGTTACGAGCCGCCGAACCTGCGCCCGAAGCCGTTGCGAGCGGCAAACAACCTATTATAAACGCAAAACTCGTCATCAAAATCGGTCTCAGGCGCAAACCTGCCGATTCCAGCGACGCTTTAATCGTTTCCATGCCGTTATCGGTGCGAACTTTGGCAAATTCGACAATCAGTATCGCATTTTTCGCCGCAAGCCCCATAATCATGATTACGCCGATTTGCATGTAAATACTGCTTTGAAAACCCGGATTTCCGACGCCCAAAGTGTTCGTGTAAATGTTCAAAACGTATTCGGAGAGCAATGCGCCGAAAATTCCCGTCGGAACCGTCATCAAAACCGAAAAAGGTACGCTCCAACTCTCATAAAGCGCGGCGAGGCATAAAAAGACGAAAACCAACGCCAAAGCCATAACTTGCCCCGTCGAACCCGATGCTTTTTGCTCTTCGCGGCTTTGACCCGACCATTCGACGCCAAAACCCGTCGGAGCGACTTCATAAACGACATTTGTTAAGGCAGTCATCGCTTGACCCGAAGAATAACCGCTTGCGGGCTGTGCTTGAATCAAAACGGAGCGTTTTCCGTTAAAACGAGTGACTTGCGTCGTTCCGGTGTTCAATTTATAGCTGATTAACGTATCGAGCGGCACAAATTGCCCGTTTGAACCTTTAACGAACATAAATTTCAACATATCTATTTCACTGCGGAAATAAACGTCCGATTGCATGACAACTTTATAAGTTCTGCCGAATCTGTTGTAATCGTCGACGGGCATACCGCCGAAATTGACTTGCAAAGCGGCGTAAACGTCCGAAAGATTGACTCCGAGCATTTCAATTTTCTTTTGGTCGAGTTCATACTTATAACTGGGCGAAGTTACGCTGAAAGTTGTCGAAACTCCTTGCAATTCGGGGCGAGAATTAGCCGCTTGAACGATTTTATCGGTGATTTCGGATAAATCGCTGTCTGAATGGCTTTCTAAGTCGATAAGTTGCATGGTTAAGCCGCCGACTTGCCCCAAACCCGGCAATGAAGGCGGATTAAAGCCCGCGACGAAGCCTTCAGGCGCAATTCCGTTGCCAACCATGAAAACATTTTCAATCGCGGCGGTTACAGAGCGTTCAAAGTCCTTTCTTTCCGCCCAATTATACATACTGACGAACAAAGTAGCCGCAGAAGACTTCGCACCGCTTGAAACTATGTCATTTCCCGCAACCGAGATGACATCTTTGACGCCCGGAACGTTTTCGCGAATGGCGGCGGCAACTTTATCGGTCGTCATCGACGTTCTATTGAGCGAAGTGCCTTCGGGAAGCATAACAGCGGCGACAAAATAGCCTTGGTCTTCATCGGGAACGAAAGTTGAGGGTAAAATTTTAAATAAAAGTCCCGTTAAGCCGCAAACAATCAACATAAAGACGATTGCGAGCTTTGAACCCGAAATAACCTTCGCGACAACGCCGACATAAGAATTTTTTGTTCTTTCAAACCAATTATTGAACGCGTCAAAGAATTTACTGAAGAAATTTTTATTTTTATGGTCGTGAGGCTTTAAAATCATCGCGCAGAGGGCGGGAGTCAAAGTTAAGGCGACAAATGCCGATAAACCCATTGAAACTGCGATTGTAAGCGCGAATTGCCGATATAAAATGCCCGTCATGCCTCCGAGAAACGCTATCGGGATAAAAACTGCGGATAAAACGAACGCAATCGCCACGACAGGTCCTTGAACTTCCGCCATAGCGACTTCGGTTGCCTCGACGGGGTTTAAACCGCGTTCCATATGCTGTTCGACATTTTCAATAACGACAATCGCGTCGTCGACGACCAAACCTATTGCCAAAACCATTGCAAAAAGCGTTAAAGTGTTAATTGTGAAGCCCAAAACCGTAAAAGCGGCGAAAGTTCCCAAAAGTGAGACCGGAACCGCCAAAAGCGGTATAACTGTTGCGCGAAAACTCTGCAGGAAGATAAAAATAACCAAAACGACCAAAACTAACGCCTCAAAAAAGGTGTGAGCGACTTCATTTATGGACGCGGAGATAAATTCCGTGCTGTCGAGGACTTGACCGTATTTAATGCCTTCGGGAAGGTTTTTTTCGGCGGCTTTGAGGATATTTTTGACTTCGCCGATAGTTTCGAGGGCATTTGCGTCGCTTGTAAGGTTAATTATGAACGGAACGCAAGTATAGCCGTTGAATTTTCCGATATAAGTATTGGATTGTTGCCCGATTTCGACGCGAGCGACATCTTTTAGGAGTACAAATGCGCCTGCGTCGCCCGTTTTCAAGATAATATTCTCAAATTGTTCGGGAGTTTCCAATCTGCCTTGAATTTGACCCGTATATTCCTTTTCTTGACCTTGAGCGACGGGCAATTTACCGATTGAACCTGCCGCCGCCTGTGCATTTTGAGTTTTTATGGCGTTCTGAACGTCGGAGACGGTTAAACCGAAGTTTGCGAGCTTTTCGGGGTTAATCCACACGCGCAAAGCATAATCCGCGCTTAAAATTTGCACTTTACCGACGCCCTTAACGCGTTTCAAGTCGTCGGCAATGTAAATATCCGCATAATTCTTTATAAATGCCGTGTCATACAGTCCATTATCGCAATAAAAAGCAAAAATCATTGCCATATCCTGCGAAGACTTGGAAGTCGTCACGCCGGAGGCAATGACAGTTTCCGGTAAGCTTGAATTAGCCGATGCGACGTTATTTTGAACCTTAACGGAGTCCATATCGCCATCGGTGCCGACTTCAAAATAGACATTTAGCGAATAAGTGCCGTCGTCGTTGGAATTTGAAGTCATATAGTCCATACCTTGAGTACCGTTGACGCGATTTTCGATAACTTGAGCGACTGCTTGATTAACTACGGTGGCATTTGCGCCCGAATAACTTGCATCAACATTGATTGTGGGCGGAGAAATGTTCGGATATTGAGCTATCGGAGTGTTTAATCCCGCAATTATTCCGATAAGGCTGATTATAATCGCTATGACGATTGCAAAAACAGGTCGGTGAATAAAAAACTTTGCCACGACGTATTCACCTCACTTATTTGCGTTTTTTTCTGCGTCAAATATCTTTTCACTCGGCGAAAATGAGAAATCCATATCTTTTTCGGTAACTTGAGTGACTTCCAAAGGCATTCCGTCGCGCAAATTGGTCAAACCTTCGACGATAACCCAATCATCAGCCTTCAAGCCGCTTTTTACGACGTAATAAGAGCCGATTTTTTCGCCAAGCTGAATTTTTCTTACGGCAGAAGTATTATCGGAGCGTGCGACAATAACCAAAGTTTCGCCCAAAAGTTGTTGAAGAGCGCGTTCGGGAACTAACATTGCGTTTTGAATTTTCAAGCCGCTGATTTCGACTCGTGCATACATACCAGGAACGAGCAAACCATTTGGGTTTTTAAAAATCGTGCGAATTGTCAACGTGCCGGTTTCGTTTCCCAATGTTCGGTCATATTCGGCGAATTCTCCTTGATAAGGATAGATTGAACCGTCAGCGAGCGTCAAAGTGATTTTAAAACTTGAACTTGGGCGTTCTTCTTCTCTGGAAAGCCGCAAATATTCCTGTTCAGAAACGGCAAATTGCACATATACAGGGTCAACCATGCCGATTGTCGCGAGCGAAGTGCTTCCGGCAGTTGCAAGAGTGCCGACGGATACATCATCAATTCCTAAACGCCCGCTCATCGGCGCGTAAACAATCGTATCCGCCAAATCGTCCTTTGCTTTTTGTAACAAAGCCTCATTAGCGGCAACTTCTGATTCTTGCGACCGAACGGCAATGCGTTGATTCGTAAGCGTCTGCTCGGAGATTGCATTTGCTTGCCAAAGTTCCTCGTCGCGTTGAAGGTCGACACGTTCTTTAGCCAAAGCTGTCTTAGACTTCGCGAGATTTGCTTCAGCCTGCAAAACTGCCGATTGATATTGGCGGTCGTCTATTTTGAACAGCTCTTGCCCTTCAACGACGTTTTGACCGCCTCTAACGTATTTTTCTACAATGGAGCCGCTCACTTTGGATTGAACTTTCATTTCGTCGCGGTCAACTACTTGTCCGCTGTAAGACAAATTTAAGGGCGCGTCGGTTGTCAACACTTTAATAGCCTTAACTCTTGTTGGGAAGTCTTCTAAACTCATTTCTTGCTCTTCTTCGCCGCCGCAACCCGTCATGAGCAATGCCGCTGCTAAAATTATCGTTGGAAATATTTTCATATCAACTTTCCTCTCGTATTTAAAGCTTAATTTAAGTTCTTGTACGGGGAAATTTTCGCGCCTTTAAAAGTCAATTCAACCGCCAAGCCTTTTTTGTCAAGCTGATAAACCCACACGCCGTTTGCAACAATGGTGGCGTCTGCAAAAGTGTCACCGGTCACACCGTCATAGGCCTGCGCGGAAATTTCACTGCCGAATTTGATATTGCCGGAAATAAATTTGTCCCATGCTTCCTTATTGAGAATAACGAAAAGCAAATCGTATTCCTTCGCGCCAAAATTTAAGCCGAGACTAAGTTCTTGCATCTTTACATAAATTCTTTCGCCTGTATTTTGGTTTACGGCAACTCCGCGTCCGTGATCGTCGCCCCAAAAGCCCCATTTGACGCTTGAAGCACTGATTGTACAGTAAGCGTAGACACTTTGTATCGCCCGCTCTGATGACGGATATTTTTGATACATTCGCGCCAAAACTTGTCTGCTCATATCGTTTAGTTCGGCGCGTAACTCGTCCGGCGTTTTTTTCGCCGCTAATACTGTGCTTGCCGTCATTAAGACCAGCGCGAATAAAATCAGTTGGATAAATTTTCTCTTCATAACAAGATACCTCCAAAATTGAATAGCAAAATGGGCTTGACAATAATTGCCAAGTCCATTCTGTTTAAATACACTGATTTAATTAACGGATAATGTGGGTTCCGTTTTCAGCGTCGAAATTCTTCCAGAAATCTGCGCGGGAAATTGTGTTACCCTGCTTGTCGGTATAAATGTTGCCGTTGACTATGCCGCCGTTGTCTTTGTAGCCGGCGTATCCCAGTTCGTGCAACTTATTGCGTACGGGAGCCGAACTCATTGCTTGTTCCATAGTCAACAGCCCGCGTTTATAAAGTTCGTCGCCGTCGCCGTACGTTTCAAGCCTGGTGCCGCCCGCCACGCCGTCGAGTTCGTCCTCGCTCAAGATTTCGTCCTTAAGAATAGCGTCCTTCAAAATTTTTTCCTCTGCCATTTTTATCTACGACCTTTCGTTTTATTTTCGATTAGTTGTTTGCCCTTCTGTAGCTTATACGTTTGATTTACATTTTCGTTACATAGTTTACAAAAAATTTTTAGCCACGTCAACGAAAAATCTTCCGACCAAGTTTTACTTCCAACTGTTGCTCCAAAATTTCAAACAAAATGGACACAACAGTTATTGTCAAATCCATTCTGTCAAAGCTTCTCTTTACATAGCGAAAACTTTTTTGCCTTCAAAGTAAGTTGCGGCGGGTTTGGCAGTGTGAATATCTTTCACGGGACAAGTCAGCACGTCTTTATTAACAAGCAAGAAGTCAGCGTATTTGCCGGTTTTAATACTGCCGCGCTCATTTTCAAGGAACATTTGCTTTGCTACGCCGAGCGTTAAAGCGTAAAGAGCCTGTTCGCGCGTTAAAAGTTCTTCCGTCCACCACGCTTTAGATTTTTCAGGATAATAAACGCCCGTCAATGCAATTTCCATAACGCTGAACGGATCGTCGGGACTGCCGCTCAATGCGGGATAATCCGTGTGTGAAGAAATATTAATGCCGTTGTCGAAAAACGATTTCATGGGATAACCTTTGTCCGCCATGTTTGCAGGAAGTGTTTTGCGCAGTTCTTCTCGTAATTTATCTTCGGTGTGATGCCAAAGCAGACCTGCAACGACGTAAATATTATTTTTTGCGATTCGCTTATAATCTTGAGGAAGGACGCCGTACAAATGTACAAGCGCATTGCGCATTTCAGACTTGCCGCCATTTATGTATGCGTTGACGGCGAGATTGACTGCTTTGTTGCCCATTGTATGTATGTGCATGGTCAAACCCTTTGCATTTGCCTTGCGCGTGAGGTCTGTAACTTCTTCTTCCGTCCAATTAGTAATACCTTGATGACCGTCGAGATAGAGCGGTTCAATAAAGCCCGTGCCACTTTCAACCGTGCCGTCCACGAGGAGTTTTATCCAATTCGGTTTCACGCGCTCGGAGGCAAATTTTTTAGCGTCAACAGCGCGGGTCAAAGCCTCGTCAACGTCCATCCAACTTTCAATTTCGTATGGCAAGCCCAATACAAAATGCAATTTTCCTTCCTTGTCAAGCTGTCGGGCGGCTTGATAGTAATTGGTATTAACAAAATAATTTCCCCAGCCTTCGTGGTACATCGTGTAGCCCTCGGACAACATGTGATGTTCAATTTCTGCCAAATTGGCTATTGCTCTGTCAAGAGAATACAAATTTTCGTGGTCTATAAATTGACGAACGTAAGTTTGAGCCTGTTCCGACAAAAAACCGGTAGGAGTGCCGTCAGTACCAATTTCAATTACGCCGCCGCGAATTTCTTTCTTGAGAACGGTGCCGTCCGGTTTCATAATGCCTGCCTTGACCAGCATGGCAGTATTCGTCAGTGCCTTGTGGCATTCATCGTCTAAAAAGTAGACAGGAATATCACTGCAGACGGCATCTAACTCTTGGCGGGTAGGTATATGAGATTGGAAGCTCAGGAGATTCCAGCCTTGACCAAAAACAGTCGTTGAGCCGTTTGCTCTTGCCTTTTTGACAGCCTCAGGAAGAATTTCCGTCATAAACTTGTGCGAATCATCTTCCATACTTACCATAGTTCCGACTGTAGAGAGAGCGTAACCCAACATATAATGCGCGTGTCCGTTGCCGCAACCGGACATAACAAGACCTTTTCCGCTGTGGTCAATAACTTCAGTGTTGAAGCCGATAAAAGCTTTTACACCGTTTTTGTCGCCGACGTAAATATATTTTCCGTCTTTGACCGCGAACGCTTCCACAATGCGATTATTTTCCGACGTAAAAATTTTTCCGTAAACAACTAGGTCGGCGGTCGTATTTGCGGCGAAAACGTCAACGGGAACAGCCATTGCCAGCGCCCCCAGCGACATTGTTTTAATAAAATCGCGGCGCGTTAATCCTCTCAACATAAAATTCAGCTCCTTAACTTTTTACATGGAGAAAACTTTTTTGCCCTCGAAATAAGTCGCGGCAGGTTTGGCATTGTGAATTTCTGTTACGGGACAAGTCAAAACGTCTTTATTCACGAGTAGGAAGTCGGCGTATTTGCCGGTTTTAATACTGCCGCGTTCGTTTTCAAGGAACATTTGCTTGGCGACGTTGATTGTCAATGCCGTCAAAGCTTGTTCGCGTGTCAAACATTCTTCCGTCCACCACGGTTTTGCATTTTCGACGTGATAAACGCCCGTAAGTACAATTTCCATAATTCCGAACGGATCGTCGGGGCTGTGGCTCAACGCGGGAAAATCTGAGTGTGCGGTAACGTTTACGCCGTTATCAAAAAATGATTTCAGCGGATAACCATGCAACGCCATGTCGCCTTGGAAAATTTCAACCATTGCCGCTTGATTTTCTTCGGAATTGTGATGCCAAAGCATTCCGGAAGTCGCATAGATATTATTGTCCGCCATGCGCTTATAATCCGGCTCGTTGACGTTGCGAAGGTGAACAATCGTGTTTCGCATTTCGGAATTTCCGCCGTTGATGTAAGAATTGACGACGCGATTGACTGCCATGT
Source organism: Selenomonadaceae bacterium (assembly GCA_017428215.1). GTDB lineage: Bacteria > Bacillota > Negativicutes > Selenomonadales > Selenomonadaceae > Quinella. Next base: position 3,138 of record JAFRRH010000028.1, on the reverse strand, counting down.
TGCCCATTGCGTGAATGTGCATTGTCAAGCCTTTTGCGTTCGCTTTTCGCGTAATTTCCGTCAGTTCCTCTTCAGACCAGTTGGGAATTCCTTGATGACCGTCGCGATATACCGGATCAATAAATCCCGTGCCGCTTTCGGGTGTGCCGTCCATGAAAAGCTTAATCCAATTCGTTTTCACGCGTTTGGAAGCGTATTTTTGAACGTCAACGGCTTTTGCCAAGGCGTCGTCGACATTCATCCAACTTTCGATTTCATAAGTCGTTCCCAACACGAAATTCATTTTTCCCGCCTTGTCGAGTTCTTGAGCCGCCCGATAATAGGAATTGTTGTAGAAATAATTGCCCCAGCCGTCAATGTACATCGTGTAGCCTTCCGACAACAAATGTTGCTCAATATCCGCCATGATTTCTCGTGCCAAGTCGACGGAAAAGAGATTGTCATTGTCGAGGAATGAGCGCGTGTAAGTTCCGGCTTGTTCCTGCAGATAACCTGTAGGAGTTCCGTCGGAACCCATGACAATTTTGCCGCCGCGCACTTCGGATTTAAGCACGTTGCCTTTTTCGTCCATGATACCTGCGTTGACAAGGCAAATCGTGTTCACCAAACCTTTGTGACCTTCATCGTCCGCAAAATAAATCGGAATGTCGCTGCAAATGGCGTCCAACTGTTGGCGAGTGGGCATATCTTTTTCAAACTTCAAAAGTTGCCAGCCGAAACCAAAAATTGCCGTTGCGCCGGATTCACGCGCTTTTTTTACTGCCGCAGGAACAATTTCCGACAAAAATTTTTGAGGAGTATCATCGAAACCAACCATCATTCCGACTTTCGGAACGCCATGACCTATCGAATAATGCGCGTGCCCATTGCCGCAACTTGGCATGACGAGACCTTTACCGGTGTAGTCGATAACTTCAGTTTTTCCGCGCTTAATAAACGCAGAGGCTCCGATTTTATCGCCGACGTAAATAAATCTGCCGTCTTTGACCGCAAAAGCTTCCGCGAGCCGATTATTTTCCGACGTAAAAATTTTTCCGTAAACAACGAGATCGGCGGGCGTATTTGCGGCGAAAACGTCAACGGGAACAGCCATTGCCAAAGCCCCCATCGACATCGTTTTAATAAAATCGCGGCGGGTTAATCCTTTTGACATAAAAACACATCCTTTCCAATACTAGGCACAGTTTACTGTAAAAGCGTATTCAAGTCAAAGTCTTATTTTTTTTTTTCTGTGACTATTAATTGCCTCACGATTAAATGTTCAAAAAAAAATTGACAGCGAAAAATTTTTGCCGCCAATCATTTGACGAGAATTTTTTATGCCGAGAAAACTTTTTTGCCTTCAAAGTAAGTCGCTTCAGGTTTGGCGGTATGAATTTCCTTCACGGGACAAGACAGCACATCTTTATTGACGAGGAGGAAGTCAGCATATTTGCCGGTCTTAATACTGCCGCGTTCGTTTTCGAGGAACATTTGCTTTGCTACGTTGATTGTCAGAGCTGTGATAGCCTGTTCGCGAGTAATAAGCTCTTCAGCCCACCAAACTTTTCCGGTTTCTAGATAACATTGACCTGTAACAGCAATTTCGATAATTCCGAACGGATCATCGGGACTGCCGCTCAATGCGGGAAAATCCGAGTGCGAAGTCATATTAATTCCGTTATCGAAGAAAGATTTCATCGGATAACTTTTATCGCCCATACCTTTGGGAACCATGTCGGGCAAAATCTTTTGACCTTCGTCGCTTTGATGATGCCAAAGCATTCCTTCGGTTACGTAAATATTATGCTCTGCCATACGCTTATAATCCGACGGAAAAACTTGGTGCACATGTACAAGAGTATTGCGAAGTTCATCTTTTCCGCCGTTGACATATGCGTTGACGGCACGATTTACCGCCTTATTGCCCATTGTATGTATGTGCATGCTCAAGCCTTTTGCGTTAGACTTGCGCGTAATGTAGGTAACTTCATCTTCCTCCCAGTTGGCGATACCTTGTTTTCCGCCGGGATACAACGGATCTACAAATCCGGTGCCAGTTTCGACTGTGCCGTCTATGAAAAGTTTCACCCAATTAGTTTTAACATGCTCGGACGAATATTTTTGAACGTCGAGGGCTTTTTCCAAATTTTTATCAATATCCATCCAGCTTTCGAGTTCATAGGACAAGCCCAATACAAAGTGCATATCGCCAGACTTGTCCCTTTGCTGAGCGGCTTTAAAGTAACTTTCGTTGAAGAAATAATTGCCCCAGCCGTCAAGATACATCGTGTAGCCTTCTGATAACAAATGCTTTTCGACGTCAATCAGAGTTTCTTTGGCTAAATCGACCGAAAAGAGGTTGTCATTATCCAAGAAAGAGCGCGTGTAAGTTCCAGCCTGTTCTTTAAGATAGCCAGTGGGCGTGCCGTCGTCACCAAAAACGATTTCTCCGCCGCGAACTTCCGACTTGAGAACTTTGCCGTCCGCGCTCATGATTCCGGCGTTGACAAGTGCAAGCGTATTCACCAGACCTTTGTGCCCTTCCTCGTCTGCAAAGTACATGGGAATATCACTGCAAAGTTTATCCAAATCTTGACGAGTAGGCATATTTTTTTCAAAAAGCAGGACTTGCCAGCCGAAACCAACGATAGAGGTTGCTCCGGCTTCTTTTGCCTTCTTGACTGCGGCGGGAACGGCTTCCGTTAAAAATTTTTCCGGAGTAATCTCTCTGTCAATAATTGTTCCGAGTTTCGGAATGCCAATACCGCTTGAATAATGCGCGTGACCGTTGCCGCAAGCGGGCATTACAAGCCCTTTGCCGCTGTAATCAATAACTTCGGTCTTATTTTTGTCGATAAATGATTCTGCGCCTTTTTTGTCACCGACGTAAATAAACTTGCCATCCTTAACCGCGAACGCTTCCGCGAGCTGATTATTTTCGGACGTAAAAATTTTTCCGTAAACAACAAGGTCTGCGGCAGTTCCGACGGCGAAAACATCAACGGGAGCAGCCAGCGACATAGTTTTAATAAAATCGCGGCGAGTCAAACTTTTCAACATAAAAAACATCTCCTCAACTTTTTAAATGGAAAATCAAAAAATGATTTCAACGGATAACCATGCAACGCCATGTCGCCCTGAAATATTTTAAGCATT
>JAFRRH010000027.1 GCA_017428215.1 Selenomonadaceae bacterium | reverse complement strand
TCGTTGAACGCTTTTTCTTGCGGATAAAGACTCGTCGCCATATCGCAACTCGTTATGACAAATTAGCTGTCTGCTTTCTCAATTTTGTTATTATATCTGCTCTTTTGATTCAACTTTAGAGTTTACCAACACGCTCTAGTTAAAAATTTTACTCGCGGTGTCTTGTTGATGTTTGGTTTGATAACGCCGTTCGACATAACCGCCAATTCCTTAATGCCCAAATCAATGCCTAGTCCTTCGACGTGCAGTTTTGACGAATGATTATCGGGAACTTCGACGAGTACCGACACATAGTAGCGACCTGCCTTATAAGAAATTGTGCCGCTACGGATTTTAGCTCGCGTCGGCAGATAGCCCTTTTCTTTGAGTCGCACTATCCCGATTGTCGGAATCTGCAACTTGTGCCGCCAAACAGTCCAATCGCCTTTTGCATTCTTCGGGAAATAAGCTTTGACTTTTTGCTCATGTTTTTTCTTGAATCGCGGTAGATGCGTTCTGCCTTCCATGTAGTTTTTAAAAGCGCGCTCGGCATTCATCAACGCTTGTTTACGCGCTTTGGCTCCACACTCATCTATCCATGTCAATTCTTTCTTGACAACGTGATTGACGTATTTGTCGAAGGTGAATGCCGTAACGAAGAATCCACTGCCTAGCGTTTCGTAGACTTCAAAGTTGTTTGCCAGATAAAGATTGTACAAATAGCGGCATGTTCCCAACGTTTGGCGTATTTTCAAAGCTTGTCGCTCACACGGCAAGATTTCTGTTTTGTAGCCTTTTAACATGGCTCTTTGCCCCGCTTTGTCTATGAATGTCAACGTTTTCAGATACTGTTAGCTAACTCCGTCAATCTAAAAGAAAATCAAAAGCTTCATCGGATTTTTCTTGTGGCTCGGAAGTTTTTTCTTCAACGTTCGCGCCTTGCAAAGTAAATTCTATCACGGGCACTAAAATTTCTTCAAGCGTCGCGCCGCCGTGAACTTCGACAGACGCCAATCGTCCGCCAACAAACCGGTCGTAATTCGCCAAAACCCAATATCCATTTTCCTCGCTCGCACAAGTAGGTTTTTCGTCAATCTCGTTTATCGGACAACAACGCCCGCTGTGTTCGCCAACAGAATTCATCTTGAATTTATTTTCGCGACCATACATCACGGCAAGGCGGCTCGCTCCGTGATCCGACGTTAAAATTATTTTTTCGGCGTGCTGATTCGTCAGAGAATTTTTTATTTCCGCAATCACATTATCAATAATTTTAAGTTCGTCGTCAATGTAAGTCGGTGCAGAACATTTTTCGGGTGAATGTTTCAACTCGTCAAGCTGTTGATTTTTATCGAATTTATCGCCGCGCCAATCGTCGTAGAAATTTTTATTCTGTGAAGTCAGCGTTGGCAGTTCAGCACGCGCAATTTTAATCGTCGTAAAAAGTTCAGCTTGCGTTGCTCGCGCTTTGATATAGCCCAAAAACTCAACGCCGAGTGCGTCTAACCAATAAAGCTTTGCAGTTTGATTTGCGTCGTCCAAAATTTTTTGCCGCGTCTCAAATTTATTGTACGGTCTTTGCGTAGCCAATTCTTGAACGTGACTTTTAAAATTTTCGTCGTCAACGTTGCACAGCTTAATTTTTTTATACCGTCGAAAATAATCTGTAATCTCCGCGTCGCCAAAATCGTAATCCGTCAAATAATCTTTCATTGCTGGATAATTTTTCTTGAGCGCGTCGGGAATTTTTTCTTTACCCTGCGCGGCTTCAATCATTGCGCGACGCTCTTCAGCGGTGTTATCCGTCAAATATTTTACGGAGTCAGGAAAATCTTTCAGCCGCTCAATGTATTCGTTAAAATACGGCGACGAAATATTTTTAACGGCGGCTTTCCTCAGCGAATAAAATTCCTCAAAAATTTTTTCGTCCGCAACGTCAAGCAACGCGAAGAATAAATTTTTTTGATACTCCACATAATTGGCGGAACGGGTGAATACAAATTTCAGATACGGATTAGAAATTTTATTTTGAAATCCCGCCGCAAAACTGCGCCAATGTTCGGGCGGATAACCTTCGCAGTTGTCATCAGAAAAATATTCTTGCCACTGCCAATCGCTTAATGAATCAGCCGGTGCGCTAAAATGCGGCTCCCGATATTTAATCGCGTCGTAAAAGGTATCTATATCCTGCACATTTATTAGCGGCAAATTTGTCTGCACATTCGCTGAACTTTTGCCACGTTCCAACAGCTTCAACAGTTCGGAAAAATTTCGGGTATCGGACGGAAAATTTATCGCGGGATTATATTTCACGACAGAAAAATTTGCTTTACCTTTGACGCGGCAAATGTGATTCGTGCGAAATTTAAAATCTTCGTCCGCGAGACGCTCCAGCAAACTCGTAATGCCTCGACAAACGAAGATAACTTTCCGATTAAAATTTTTATCCTGAAGACTGTATAAAATATTTTCCTGCCCTGTAAAAAAAATGTATTCGCCTAAACCGAAGACAAGCGCGTTATTCGTCAACATGTTCAGCCTCTCGACAAGCAAATCTACATCAAGAAAAAAATCACCCACGCAGATTTCAGAAATGTAAATTCGCTTGAAGTCGCCGAAAAATTTTTTGAAATCAGCAGTGCCGTCCGAAATTATAAAATACGGTCGCAACGTGTCGCGGCTCAAATAGAGGCGAATTTTCTTTACGGCGTCATTAACGCTTAAAATTTCCACTCTCAAGACTCCCTTAAAAGTTTCAAGCCAACTTCGTAATTTTTATCCAGCAATTCAATCAGAAGTTTTTTCGCGTCCTCGTTGGACATTCGCATAACTCGCGCCGTAACTTTGTCGCAAGCTCCGCCGCTGTAATATTTATTCTCGGCAAATTTTTTAACGATTTCTTTCACGCGGAGATTAGGGTACCATTGATAAGCGTCGCCAGGAAATTTCCGTTCCAGCTCATCGCGAACTTCGTTATTGTCGTCAAGCAAGACGCGAGAATCTTCATCAATAATTGCCATGCGGAAAGCCCTTTCGATTTGTCGATTATCATTGAACGCTCCAAAATACGACGGTTGCTTTTCCAGATAATCAATCGCGAATTGAACATCTTTTTCGTCTGGCGCATTTGCCATTATGACATTAAAAAGTTTTTTAGCCGCCTCTTGCTCCGACTGCGGAACCATTGCCAAAATCGGCGTGCGGTGAACTTTAGACCATTCACGCGGCGAATTATTTCCGGCAATCTTTTGCCACAAATCCAGCAAATTATTCTTCAGCTGTTTACTTTTAATTTTCTTTGCAAACTCGTCAACGTTTTTGTGGCAACGTCCCGTTGAATCGGTAAACGAACTATTTGGCAGACAACTATGCAACTCTTTAATTTCCTCGTCGTTTAAGCCGATTAGCTGATAGTAATATTTATCGCGCAAAATCTTAAGCGGCTCGGAAATTGCCTCCTGAATAATTTCGGCGTTGTCGATAAGCTGTTGTAAAAAATTTTCTCGTTTGCTTTGTGGAATGTCGCTACGCTCGCAAATTTCTTTCAAGAGCGCGAAGAAATTTTTTATCGCCGGATAATAATCGCCCATTACGTCAGCAGGAATTTTTAAATTGAACCGGCAATAATCCGCCCAATTTTTTACACAGCCATTAAAAGACTTGCCGTCAATGCCGAATTTATGACTTTCAGCGACAATTTTCCAGTCGATAATCAATTTTTTCAAATCGTCTATTGCGGTTTCTTTATCGTGCAACCAAATTCCGTCGCCGGCGGTTATTCGTCTTTGACATTCGGCAACGGGATTTTCTATACCAATTTGTTCAGCCAACTCAAAAATTATTCCGTCCGCAAAACTTTTAACGAAGTCGGTAAAAATTTCGCAACCCTTTTGAGCCGTCAAGAAAATTTTTAAATCGTCAAAGGACACGAGATTATTTGTTAAAAATTGTCCGGCACGCTCCGCCAACGTAGAAACGCTAACCGCTTGCTTTGAATTGGCAATTTCTGTTAGTAGCTGTAAAAAATCTTTGTAATTATCTTCCGCCGCCTCGACGTAGCACCACAGCGGATAACCTAAATTTTTGAGTTTCAAGCGAAGTTTTTGCGCACTCTGCTCAACGGAAACATCTTCCACTACGCCGAAAATTTCCGACGCAAATAACATAAACTGCCGCTGATTTGGCGACATAATTTCTAAATATTTTGGGCGATAATTTCTTACCGGCGAAAGTGCTTGCTTGATACTCTCGTTAATACATTCCGCCAACTTCTGAACGCTCATTGCGCCGCCTAAATTGCCGTCGATACCCGCGCTAAATCTGTAAGGATCGCCGGCGTATTCTTTCAGCAAAAAACCCGTCAAAAACGCATAAATATTCACCGGCATAAATCCGCGTTCAATCAAAAACGCAAAAATATCATCGAACGCAATGTTAGAATTCTTTTCAATCTCGCTTTTAATCAGCGCGTCAAGTTTGATTTTCAAGCGCGAAATATTTGCGTTGGGATAAACTTCCCAGTACTTATCGGACATCTGCCAAGCGTCGCGCAAAACAACTTTAATCGAATTCGCCTTGAGCATGGAAAATTCTTCCTGCTTTATTCCAACCTCAGAAAGTTTTTTCAGATTGGTAGACAAAAAAAGCGTGTCAGTAATATTTGCGTTGTCGAAAGTATAAGGATAAAGGCGGCGAACGTTATCTTTAAACTCGTCGGTGATTTTGTCTGCACTCTGGCAGGAAATGCCCTTGCGTTCTTCTTTAGCATTTTTCGTCGCGGGGTAGTAGACAAAAGAGCCGCCCGCAAAAGAGTTATACCATTCCTTTAGACAATCGGCGGCATTATTTTTCATTTTGTCGGCAAGGGAAGGTTCTTTACCGCGCCAATATTTTTCGTTGGCGGAGTTTTCAATCCAGCGCGTAAAAACTTCACGGTTTATCAAGTTCGACGAGGCGTCTATAAAAACTAGCCTGTGATAGCGTTCGTTGCGAATCGCGCCGCTGATAAGATTGTAAAGTTTATTCTGCTCGTCCTCGTTGCGTGCAAAGCAGACAATCGCATTGATTCGATAATCTTCCTTTTCGTTAGTGATTCGGTTTATTGTTAGCGTGAAATTATCGGCGGTCACAGCATACAGAACATAGCGAAATTTTTGCGACGCCGTAAGAGTTATCGTTTCAAGCAACTTGGCATTTTCCACAAGCTCGGAAGTCTTAACGGTGTCGGCAATAGATTTTTTCAGCCGCTCAATTTCCGCAAAATCGCCGCCTATAGCCATTGCCGCAAAAGTATCAGCCTCGCCAGGTCTGCCCGGCTTTTTGAATAAAATTTCCTTGCGAACCAAATCATTAGCAATAGTGACAGCGCGTCCGTTCTCCATATCGGCGACGCCAGTAAAGGCAAGTTCCAAATTTTTTTCCGTCGGGTGGAAAATGTCAACGCTACCGCCTGATTCTTGGTCAATAGCTTGGAACAGCAAAATCGTTTTCACAACAACTTGTTCGTCGAGATTTAATCGGTCTTTGTTTAGCGTGTAGGAGTCGAGAATTGCGCGAATCGACTGCTTTAAATTCATGCGCCCGACGTTGCCGCCGTGTTCGTCCGTGCCGCTCTCGTAAAAAAAATTCCACAGATAATCTATCGTCAGAAGGTCGCCGTTTTCGGGGCTTTTCGTCGCGATAAATTCTTGGAACGCTTTAATATTCGGGTCGCTATTCTTTATGAAATTAAAAATGCTCCGCTGATTGGAGGCGAAGTAAGACGCAAGATTTTTCAGCAAAATTACGGTTATCGGGTGAATCGGCAAAATATCAGTTAAAACTTTTGCGTTGCGAATTTTAACAAAGTCCATAACGACTTTTCGCGGAATAGCTGTTCGGTCTCTCAACGCGGCGGAAATTTGGTTCCATTCATTTTTGGCAACATCTTTAACTTTCAGCGCGTGCCCGACGAGTTCAAGGGCGATATTGTCGGGCATGGTGATATTCATATGCGTAAATCTGTCGCTGACAATGCGGAAGGCTTGGTCGCCCTCACCGGCAAGGCTATCAGATTTATGCGTTGCAATAAACAAATAAAACGGCGCGATATTCGACAGCTCCGCCAGCCGCTGAAATTCGTCAAGATTATTACGGTTGTTGCCAAAGAACTTGGAGAACTCGTCCCAAAATAAAATAATCGCCTTTAAATTGTTTTCGGCGATGACTTCGGCAATCCACTCGGTCAATTCCTTCATGTTGATATTGAACGCGAGGATACCTTCCCGCTCGCCGAGTTTCAAAATATCTTCAACGAGCTGTGAAACGGTGGCTTGAGGATTTTTCAGCCGTTCGATAATTTCTTCCGCCGTCCTGTTCGCCAAAGTTGCCGACATGCGATATTCGGGCTTTTGAATTTTGGCGCGGAACAGTTCCAAATTTGCTTTATCGGATTCAAGCCAACTTGCGATTTTGCCGCGCAGAGTTTTTGCTCCGTCGAATTTGCAACCATTCTTTTTGAGTGCGGCGGTTAAACTCTCGAATACAGCAAAGATTAGCTTTTGCGTGGAGGTTATGTCGCCGGTAGCGTAGCGGGTAGCCGTGACGACTTTGCCGTTGCGTATGGTGCGGAGCCTTTCGCGCAAATCGATTTCCCCGCGCAGATTGTCATACTCGTTAAAATAGGCGTCGAAGTCTTCTTCCGAACACGACAAAAGATTTTGCATCATCCAGAGAATTCGCGATTTGCCCGTTCCGTAGGAGCCTTCCAGCCACAGACTTTTCTTTTCCGAACGCGACAACGCCCGCTCCGTCAACTTCAACAGTGCGACAATATCCTTGTGCGGAAATGTAAACTGCCATTTATTTTTCGGGTCTTTAATGGAGCTTTCGTTAATTTCAGGGTAATAGCCCTCATCTATCACGAAATACTCAAAATATTTATTGGGTTCGTATGACAACGCCGTCCCTCCTTAACGGTCAAACAAATTCAAAACGTCCTGCGAAGTCTTTTCTGCGACGAGCGAAATTTTTTCAAGGTCGTGCGTGAAAGTCGCGCTGATGAAGTCGGGATAATTTGCTGACAGCCCGTTTAAAAACTGTTGCATTTCCTCGCGCTCAATGCCGAAAATTTTTACTGGACTAACACCCGCCGAATCAGAATCGCTCATAAGCCGCGACAAATTGAATTGATACCAACCGTCCGCCGCCTCCGCGAATTTATACAGTGCGTACAGGACAACTCGCCCGTCGTCTATCTTCGCCTTTGTGCGCTTCAACGTAGAAAGATTTTTCCCGTCGCTCGTCGTCTCTCCAAAATTTAATTCGGTGCCAAGCGGAATTTCACACAGCCGCTTAAACGCTGAAGTAATATGTGCTGAATTTACAGTAGAAATTTCCATAGAGATTAGCTTTTCTTTGATTTCTTTAGCTGAAAATATTTGTCCAATCGGCATATTGTCTACATACCATCTAATTTGCTTATTATTGTAAACGAGATTGACGAGAATCAACCCCCACGCCGTCGCACTATTTACACCTATTCGTTGCACAAGGTGAAAAGTTTTCGAGATTTTTAAATTTTTGCTATCTATCAGTTCAGAATCAATCAAAAAATGTTTGAAACTTTTTACTTGAGGTTCTCCCATTTTATTTAATGTAAAAAAATCATTGCCTTTGTCGAAGAAAAATTTTATCCATTCCATTTTAGGCGCATGAGTATTAAAAACATTTAAACCTTTCAATTTATTATCACTTCCTTCTTTTGTAGTACGTGTAGAATCATATAAATGACAGCCGTTTTCTATACTATGACATTGCAGACAGTGGACGCATTTTTTTTCGTCAATGTGCAAGCCGTCTTTGAAAGAAATTGCGCCGTGTCTACAATTTGATTCACAAACTCCGCAATCGACGCACGCCGCCACTTTGTGAAAGACTGATTTTAAAACTTTCATAGCGGGCGATTTATCGTAGACGGCTTTAACTTTAGCGACGATAGTTTTATCTTCCGATTCGCTGACTTCGTAGGGAAAAGCGGGTTCACCAATAGTTTTAATCCACTCGCGCCAATCAGTTTTCGGAGCCGTGACTGTGATATAAAAATAATCGTCGAAGATTTCTTCGCGGTAATTTGTCACGGCATTTTTTAAATCTCTGCCACTTCTGCGAACTATCCAAGCACCACCTTTGACATACGAATCGTCTACATTATCCGAATTTAAAACAGAAAACGTAAGCGAAATATATTTCTCTATTGCTTGTTTATATACCTGCATTTTGAAAAAATTATTTTTACTACTTGCAAGAGGACAGAATAAACAACCTGCGCGGGAATTGCCTTTCTTATAAGTTTCGTTAATGGGCAAGGCGTGCATAAAAATATAAGTCCAAATTTCCGCCGAACTCCATTCTAAAATTGAGTTGTGCGAATATTGCCCGCGTTGTTTCATGCCGATATTCTCAACGTCATATTCTGAACGTGATAAACTTTCATGACTACGAACTCCCACAAATGCCGCTCCTACATAATCTGGCTTCCCCAAAATCTCGCGGATTTTCAAAGGTTGCGGGGCGGCTTTATGTACACCGCAACACCAGCGCAGATTTCTTGACGGCGCACCAAAAAGTTTCCAGCTCTCTTCGGGCAACATCTTCGACGCGGCGCGATAAAAGCCGATACCTTCAGCCTTGCATTGTTTTTCCACCGCGTCAACAATTTTGTACGTGTCAGGAAATTCCATATGCGTATCACCGAAGACAACAATAAAAGACGCCTTCGGCAAAGCGTGCTTAACCAAATCCAACAGAACGACAGAATCCTTGCCGCCGCTGAACGCCACGTGAAAACAATCAAGCCGCTTGTGCATACGCCGCCAATAGTTGTAAATGCGCTTAATGGTCGCCTGGCGCAAGTTCTCCATAAGCTCAAAATTTTTCGTGGACATTTTCTTTAAGTCAACGGGCAGGAGCGTTTCACCTTGCGGCAAGCCGTCTTCCTCAACGAATTCAAGCTGTGGTTTTTCGTAAAGAGAACCGCCCTTGACGACGGCAATTTTTTTCCCGCGATAAAAATAGTTGCTCGCCTCCGCCCAAAGATATGGAACGTCATTTTGATTTTCGTAGTGCCAACGGCTGTCAAAGCCCAAAATATTCATCTCTTCGGCGTAAACGGGACGCGGCTCCTTAGACATCGGAGATTCGGTATCAGTCAGCAAAATGCCGCCGGTCTCTTCGTCGAAAGTATAAGCGTACATTTTATTACCTGCGCCTCCGCAACAGCTTCTTGCCGCGCTTAGTGAAGTCAGCAGAGAAAAATTTTTCGTAGATAATGTTGCGCATATCTTTTTCGGCAAGTTCGGGATTGAGCGCGAAGTTTGACACTAAGCTATAATCTTCGGGAATGGCATAACCCAACTTGTCAATGCACAGAGCAATTTGCTTTTTAGCGGCGTCAATCTCGTCGGTGTCGAATTGGATATTGGAAGCTAAAATATATCTGCCGTTAGTCGTCGGCAAATATATTGTCGTATCGGCGAGCACTGCTGAAATTTTTTCGGACGGGACGTAAGGCAACTTTTCTTGCAAATCGTCAAGCGACAAAGATTTTTTTGCCTTCATAAAAAGTTTAGGAATTTCTTCGTAATCAAGATGTTTTGCTTTCTTCGATGAGCGCGAGCAGAATTCTGGAAAATAAAAATGACCGCCAACAGCCGTTTGCAAAATTTTTTTCAAAACGTCCGGCGAAAAAATATTCATGGCGGCAAAAAAATCCGAGTGCTTTTCATAAATTTTGGTATAATAAGCCATTGAATTTGCTCTTAAAATTTCGCCAATAAAACGCCGAATCTCCTCGACATTATCGTTGGAAATAAAATAAAATCGTCCGCCGTCTTCAATTCCATTTGCACGAATGGCAACGGCAACAAAATTTCGCGTAATATTTTCGTCCGGATAATTCGCCGAATAAATTTTACAAACCCTGTTGGTGTCAATAAAGTCGTCGCGTATTCCGTTTGGAAAATTATTTTTTATAATCTCGATAACATTATTAACCTTATCTTGCATTGCACACCACCCTAAAAAAATTTTTGCCTCAAATTATAGTATAAAGAAATTAAATTGTCACGAAGGGGGACATTATGAATTACTTGCTTGAGCTATGGGCGGCGTTAAAATATTTTTTATTTCCGCCGAGATGTCCGAATTGCCGCGAGATCGTCGAGGAACGCTATCAACTCTGCGCGGCGTGCGAGGAAAAAATTTTGCGCGTAGATTTTTACGATAGAAAACTTGCGCCTTTGGATAAAGTTTTACGAGTAACGAAATATCGAGACGGCTCGCGAGATTTGCTCCGCAAGCTCAAATTCGATAATAATCTTAACGTCCTGCCGCCGATGAAAAAAATCCTCGACGACGTTTCAGAGCGCAAAGAAATTTTACAGATATTAAGCGGCGTAGATTTCGCTGTACCAGTGCCACTTCATCAAGAGCGATTTAAAGAGCGCGGCTTTAATCAGACGGAGAAAATATTTGGCGATTGGTTGGCTAAGAAGAACTTGCCACTAAGAAATTTTTTGATAAGAACGCAACCTACACCAAAGCTTTACAAACTTGGCAAAGCTGAACGCGAAAAAATTTTAAACGGAGTATTTGCGGCGGCGGAGAAAATTAATCTGCGCGGGAAAAATATTTTAATTGTTGATGACATTTTCACGACGGGCACGACTTGTAGAGAGTGCGCTAAAGTTTTGAAATCACTCGGCGCGGAGAAAATTTTTGTTATGGCTTTCGCGGCAGATTTTAACGATAATTTTAGTTAAGCTTTTAATTTTTCGCGCAGACTGATATAATATGCGGCGTTTAACAGGAGGCGAATTGAATGGAAAAATATAATCCACAAGAAATCGAAAAGAAATGGCAACAAGTTTGGAACGCGCCGGATTATTATCGCACGACGGAAGACAGCACGCGCCCGAAATATTACGCGCTGGAAATGTTCCCGTATCCTTCCGGCAATTTGCATATGGGGCACGTTCGCAACTATTCAATCGGCGACGTGGTGGCGCGTTATCGCATGATGGCTGGTTACAATGTTTTACACCCTATGGGATTTGACGCGTTCGGTATGCCCGCAGAGAATGCCGCCATTGCTCACGGAGTAAAGCCTGGCGATTGGACGTTTGCAAATATTAAAAACATGACGGCTCAACAAAAGGCAATGGGGTTGGCTTACGATTGGGAGCGTGAAGTTGAAACTTGCCGCGCAGATTATTATCGTTGGACGCAATGGCTGTTTGAACTTTTTTATAAACGCGGGCTTGCCTATAAAAAAGAAGCCGCTGTTAACTGGTGTGACACTTGCGGCACGGTTCTTGCCAATGAACAAGTTATCGACGGAAAATGTTGGCGTTGTGATTCGGAAGTTCACAAGAAAAATTTGGCGCAATGGTTTTTCAAGATAACTGATTACGCTGATGAACTTTTAGCCGATTTAGACAAGTTAACGGGCTGGCCAACTCGCGTCAAGATTATGCAGGAAAATTGGATTGGACGTTCGGAAGGTTTGGAATTTTCCTTTGACGTTCCCGAACTCAACGAAAAAATTTCTGTCTACACCACGCGCCCTGATACGTCGTTTGGTATAACTTTCCTTGCGTTGGCTCCTGAACACCCGCTGGTTGAAAAAATTCTTGCCAACAGTCCCAAAGCCGACGAACTTAAAAATTTCTGCGATAAAGCCCGCGCACACAGCGACATTGAGCGCACGTCAAGCGAATCCGAAAAGGAAGGTATTTTCACGGGCTTTTATTGCGTCAATCCGTTTAACGGCGGCAAGGTTCAAATTTGGATAACAAATTACGTTGTGTTTGAATACGGCACGGGCGCGGTTATGGGCGTCCCCACTCACGACGAACGCGATTGGATGTTCGCCACGAAATATAATCTCGAAAAAATTTGGGTTATCGACAATCCAAACACGCCGCTTGACTTTGATAAAATGGATAATGCTTATGTCGATAAAGTTGGCGTGCTGATTAATTCCGGAAAATTTACGGGAATGGAAATGCACGCGGCAATTTCGGCGATTATCGATTACGCGGAGCAAAAAGGTTTTGGCACGCGGAAAATTAATTATCGTCTGCGCGACTGGTTAATCAGCCGTCAACGTTATTGGGGCGCGCCGATTCCCGTAATCTACTGCGATAAATGCGGCGAAGTTTTAGTTCCCGAAGAAGATTTGCCGGTTCTCTTGCCTGACGACGTAGAATTTAAGCAAGGCGCGTTAAGTCCGTTATCGACGAGCAAAAAGTTTAACGAATGCACTTGCCCGAAATGCGGCGGACATGCTCACCGCGAAACCGACACTATGGACACGTTCATTTGTTCAAGCTGGTACTACATGCGCTACACCGATCCGCATAACGATAAAATGCCCTTCGACCGCGATAAAGTTAATTACTGGAGTCCAGTTGACCAATATATCGGCGGCATTGAGCATGCGATTTTACATTTGCTTTACTCGCGATTTTTTACTAAAGTTTTGCGCGATGCCAAATTGCTTGACTACGACGAGCCGTTTGCAAATCTGTTAACGCAAGGCATGGTTATTAAAGACGGCGCGAAGATGAGCAAATCTCTTGGCAACGTCGTCAGTCCCGAAGAAATTATTTCCAAATACGGCGCAGACACGGCGAGATTGTTTATACTTTTTGCCGCGCCCGTCGAACGTGATTTAGATTGGAGCGATGAGGGCGTTCAAGGTTCGTACAGATTTTTAAATCGTGTGTGGAGGATTCTAAACATTTTTGACGACGCGATTAAATCTCCCGACACCGCGCAGGCTTTGACAGCTGAAGAAACGAATTTACGTCGCACGTTGCACAAGACAATAAAAAAAGTCACGGAAGATATTCGCGACCGATTTGCATTTAACACAGCGATAAGTGCGCTAATGGAGCTTGTAAACGCAATGCACGCCTTCCAAGACAAAAAGATTAATCCGAATCTTGCCCGCGAGCTTGCTAAAGATTTATTGTTAATGCTTGCGCCGTTCGTGCCACACATTACCGCCGAACTTTGGAGCAAATTTTTCGAGGGCGACGTTCACAAGCAAAGTTGGGTAACTTATGACGCGGCGGCGATTGTCGAGGAGGAAATTGAAATCGTCATTCAGATTAACGGCAAAGTCCGCGAGCACGTAAAAGTTCCCGTCGGCTTGAATAAAAATGATTTAGAAAAACTTGCCCCGACGTTACCTCGTGTCGAAGAACTTACTGCTGGCAAAAAAATTATAAAAATTATCGCCGTCCCGAACAAGCTGATTAATATCGTCGTCAAATAAATTTTGCTGACAAAAAATTATCCCCTTCCAAAGTCGGAGGGGGATTTTTTTCATTGACTGCGAAAAAATTTTTTGCTGAAGTGGCTATGGAGTGGCTATGGAGATGATTTCATGGGCGAAATCGAATTTTGCGAATTAATAGTCGAATGGGCAATGGAATTAACTTAACAAAACAAAAAAGAAATTTTATGATAGTCAGAAAAGAACTATTATAAAATGAATCCCATAGAAACTTTAGAACGTGTGTTCATAGAAAAAAATACGAAACAGATATAACGTACGAGCAATGGAAAGTTATTGCTCCCTTGTTCGTCAATATGAGAAAGTAAAAATGAGAAAAGCGAGAGCTGGTAAATGCGGTGTTGTACTTAGTCAAGACGGGCTGTCAGTGGCGTAATCTGCCACATGATTTTCCGCCGGTTTTTCTTGGCTTAATCACTCTCGCCGACTTTCTAAAGATTACGAACTGCCTGTTGCTTCTGCTGAGACCTTCATTAAAATTTCCCATATTCACACTTTACTCAAGCGTTTGGGAACACTGGTTCTTAATGTACTCCACGAGCCGCTCTTTTCTTTTTGCGGAGCAGACACATCAGAGCCGAGCTTAACGTGTAGTCGGAGCTATCGATTGTTACATCAGCTTTATTGAGGTTAGCCTCTTTGAGTGTAACGACGCCCCTTATTGCCAACTGTGACAGTTGCCGTCGTGTCTGCCGAAACATAGCTGAGCTTATTTGTGCTACTATCGAGCGTAAAATAGCCGTTTTTGTATGCGGATTTGTATTTACAACTCGGTACTGCGCCGTCGCCCTCAGTAAAGAGTGCCAATGTGTAATTGAATATGTTAAGCATAGTAAATAGATTACTATCAGTTGAGAGGGAATTTTTGCTCAAGGTGATTGTAGTGCCGTTGAGTGAAATAACGCTTTGGTCGACACCAGTGTTCTTGAGGGTGATATTCTCAGTGGTGAATGTGCCGCCCGTGACCTTGAGTGCGCCTGTTGCATTGAAAGTTAATAGTTTTGCCATTGAGGTTGATAGCGACGTCGCTGGCGATAGTATTATTAAGTTCGATATTATCTGTAAGAGTTAAGTTTTGGAGCAGAGTGTTTGCAGTCGTCGCGGCTTGGCTATTGTCACCGGTGATTTCTTCAGAAATGTCGTTTCTGCCCGCAAGATAAACTGCGCCTGCCGACTTGGTTAAAATCATCACGCCGTTGAAAGTACCTTCTGAGCCGAGTATAAGGAACATGTGATAGCCTTCGGTGACACTTTCGTCATCAGATGTAAACGTGCCGCCGCTTACGTTTATCTCATAGCCGAAAGAAATTTTTTCATCGAGAATGGAAAGTAACGATCTGTTATAGTCCGAATTGAACGTTACGTTTTCAATGGAGATTGATTTGTTCTCGTTATCGGTGTGTGTAACATTGGAAATTTTAAGTCCGGTGGTCGTATACGTAGTATAATCATTATCGTCGGTAGCCGTCATCGGATCCTTGCCCGTATACATCATGATGAAGCCGAAACCTTCGTTTGCATCTTCAGGAGTAACTTCGTTGCCGTTTTCATCAAAAAGTAGTAACAGCAATGTTGCTGTTAACTGTAACGTTAATCATACTGAAGATCGCGCTGTCGAAAACACCTATGACAGAACCTTGGCTGTCGGCTTTGATTGTGCCGTTCTGAATCTTCGAGAACGTGCCGCCAGTGACAGTCGCTTTGTCTGGGTCGGACTCCAAAACAGTGCCTCCAGTTATCTCTACTTTTTTCTTTATATTGACAGCTTCTTTGAAACATTACTTATTGTGCCGTCTTCAATGGTAATTTTAAGATTATTTAAATTAGGGGCGTCTGCACTGATGCCATTCTGTGCATTGTGTCTTCTGCAGTTGTTGAGATTTCGTGACCGTTCAAGTCGATCGTGACATTAGTGAAGATTCCGGCAGTTTCGTCCAGCGTAATATTGTCCGTCAAAGTTATCGTGCCGTCATTAACATTAAGCACATTAGTAAAATCTTCAGCATTTGCTATATCAGTGAATCTCTTCAAATCGAAGGTGAATTCATTCACGTTATTCACCTCCTTGCGCTCGTCTCTCAAAGAGATTCAAAGGATGGGGTGTTATTAAAATAAAAAATTTTTCCGTCCATAGATTTTCGTCTCTTTTATAAAAAGACTCGGAGTTGTACCTTGCCGAAATCCTTTCGACAACCACAGCTGTAAGATAAATTGCCTCGTCAATCATAATAATTTTCGGCGTTGCTCGACGTAGAGAGCACGAACGCTTATATCGACCGCGTGAACAATCATTCCCGTTGTAAACTCGACTGCGTCGCGAACATGACTTTGCGTCTGTCGAATCAGCGTAGGAATATGGTTGCCGTAACTCAAGACGACTTCGCAGGAAATTGTTAAACCTCTATCCTCTTTATCCTTAAAAACGTGCTTGACAGTGACATTTTTTAAGCTCTTAACAAATTCGCGAGCCTTAATAATTTTCTCGACGATTAACTGGATAACTTTGTCGTCAATGATTAATTTTCCGTAGTAGCTGAAGACCGGACGCACGATTGATTTTTCGCCAAGCTTGCGGCGACGAACTGACGATTGCTTAAAAATAGATTGCAACGGATTAACTAAGAACCCCGAAAAATGCGGCTTGAGTTCAATCGTCGGAACGGGGATAATATGCTTGCCTTCTTTTAATCTGTGAAATTGCGCCGTTTCAATTTCCGAACGCGACGCAATGTCTTCAATTCTAACGATTAATTGAATCGACGGGAGGTTTAGAGTTTTAGCAATTTTTTGCACCATATTTTCCGACGTGCCGATAACTAAAATTCTATGCGGCTGAATCTCTTTAATTGCCTCGCGAACGTCGTCAGCATGTCCAGGTAAAACAAAAATCGCCCGTCTTACCGCCATAATTTTGCTTTTCTCCGTCTTAGCTGATTCGCCCGCGACGATGTGCCCGTCCTTAATTAAAATTCCGTCGTCAATAATCGCGTCGGCTTCGTGTTCGCGAGCAACTTGTAAAGCGCGATGACTTTTGCCAGTACCGCTTGGTCCTACCAATGCTATAACGTCCATTTAAACGCCTCCCCTCGCGAAATATTTTGCCACAAAATTATGATAAAATCAATGCAAAGTTGCGCCCTTGACGGGTTGATTGACGGCAAATATAATTTGATAAAGTTTACTTAGCAAGGATGAGATATTGACATGGAAGAAAGAACCGCTCCGACAAATGTCGCTCCACAACGAAAAGCAGTTGCGCTTAAATACGAGGCTGAACGCGACCTTGCGCCTAAAGTCATTGCAAAGGGGCGCGGGCATGTCGCCGAACACATTTTGGAGACCGCGCAGAAAAACGCCGTGCCTGTCTATCAAGATAAAACGCTCGTTAATATGCTTATGGCTTTAGAGATTGACCGCGAAATTCCACCCGAACTTTACAAGGCTATTGCAGAGGTTATGGCTTACGTTTATAAAATGGACAAATCGCACGGACAAGCCGCTGAAGCTCGTCGCCTCGCCGCACAACGCCGCCGCAATAGCCTCTTCTAAAAAAAATATTTAAGTTGTCGCCGTCAACTGCCGATATAGTTAGCGAAGTTAGGCAACAGCTTAACAGCAACTTGAAAATATCGGGTCAGACACTTAGGAAATTTTGTAGACAAGGAACAGTCAAAGAAAATCTGACCGCTAATTAAAAAGGAGAAGTGATTAAAATGATGCGTTCCCTGTTCTCCGGAGTTTCCGGTTTAAAAGTTCACCAGACACGCATGGACGTTATCGGCAACAATATAGCCAACATTAATACAATCGGTTTTAAATCCAGCCGTACAACTTTTTCCGATATGCTCTCACAAATTCAGAGTAGTGCTGCCGCTCCAACTGACAATCTCGGCGGTGTCAACGCAAAACAAATCGGTCTCGGCGTTAATGTTGAGAGTATTGATATTATCTTTAGCGACTCTTCGCCGCAACAGACCGGTAAAAATACAGACCTCGCGCTTTCAGGCAACGGGCTTTTCGTTCTGCGCGACGGTAACCAATCTTTTTACACACGCAACGGCGCATTTGCATTCGACGAGGCAGGTTATTATGTTCTGCCTGGTAGTGGTCTTCGCGTGCAAGGTTGGAATGCAACTGACGGCGTTATAAATACCAACGGCACAGCAACTGATATTGTTGTTCCCGTAGGCAAAACTATGGAAGCAGTCGCTACAACTACGATTGACTACAACGGCAATCTTAATAAAGAATCGCTCATAATTACATCCATACAGCCCACTCAGAAAACTGACGGCAATATGACATTGGTAACGACTACAGACACAACCACTGGAGAATATACAAGCGTTAACGTCGACGGCGAAAATGCGTTGGCTGCGGTAATTACTTTAAGCGATGGCACTACAATGAACGTCACCAGCGGCTATTACGAGGTCGGTAAGAGCATTCCTGTTACGACGCTCGCCACGATTTATGATTCGCTCGGCGGCAGACACGAAGTTACATTGCTTATTGATAAAGATCCAAATTCAACCGACGCCAACTTAACTGACGAAGAAGCACTGGCAACGGCAACGATAGTAGATGCTAATAATAATAAAATTGAGGCTAGCAACATACAAGTCACAAGGGATACCGACGGAAATGTTACTGGATACACGTATACAGACGCGAACAATCAGGAGCAAACAGCTACTACCGATCAAGTAATTTTCAACAATCGCTGGAGAGTATATATCGCACCTGGCGTTGGTCAAACAGGTCCCGCCGATACCGCTTTTACAAACAGTTATACACGCAGTGCTGAAAATGAAAATCCCGAAGCTGACGGCTCTTCGACTACTGGCACAATGAATGAGATCAACTTCATTTATTTTAGCAATACGGGACAATTTATTTCCAACGGTCAAGATGTGCTCGGTAGCATTGAATTTACATATGGCGACGGCAACGGTGCGGCGGATCAAAATGCCTCTATAACTTTCGCGGGTATGACGCAATACGCTAACTCGACGACTTCTTTCCCGATAACCGACGGCAACACGGCGGGCATTCTCCAAAGTCTCGCCATTGACGGAAACGGCGTTATCAGCGGCACTTACACCAACGGCTTAGTTCGTTCCGAAGCTCAAATTGCTGTTGCGCAGTTCAATAACTCCAGCGGCTTGACCAAAGTCGGCACAACAATTTATACGGAATCTAACAACTCCGGCGCGGCTAACATCAAGACTATTGCGGACTTCGGCTTGAATGTCGTTTCTTCCGCCCTCGAAATGTCTAACGTCGACCTCGCAACCGAATTTTCCGACATGATTATTACGCAACGCGGTTTCCAAGCTAATTCAAAGATGACAACCGTCTCCGATGAAATGCTTGAAACTCTCGTTAACATGAAGAGATAATTTAACAACTTGAAATAAAAAAGGCGCGGCTCGCAAATGGGTCGCGTCTTTTGTTTTGCGTATGATTTTAACGTTGCTTGTGTTCATTAATTGCACGTTCAAGCAAAATTTTTAATTCGTCAATATCAATTTCGGCTGTGACAAAAGCTTTAACAGTAATTCCGGCGTCGTCAGGCTCCATAGAAAATTTAGTGTCAATCACGTGCAAAATTCCCGCGCCTATAGCTATAATTTCGTCTTTTTCAAGGACATTAGTATTTACTTCCGTTTGCGAATCTATATACACGCAAACTTTTTCGATAATGTTGCGTTGCGCGTCGAGTTCCGCCTTACTTTTAGCAAAATCAATAGTTTCGTCAGTCATGAAGTATTGACCGGAGCCGGAATAAGTTTGAATTTCGGCGTGCGCGGTTGCAGTAATTAACATTGCGCCGATAATCAACGACAGAAAGATTTTCCTAACAAACATAGTAAATCCCTCCAAAACTTTTAAAGCAAAATATTTACTATCCCTTGAAAAATCCCAAATATAAATCTCTGAAGCGGCACGAAAACATAATCCAAAATAGGCGTTGCGATAATTAAAATCAGAAAAACAAAACTGTAGCGTTCGAGTTGCTCATAAGCCCGCGCCATTTCGTAGGGCAGAACATTTCGCAAAATATGTGAACCGTCGAGCGGCGGAATTGGTAGCATGTTAAATATCGCAAAGTTAATGTTGTAAATAATTATCAGCTTGAAAACGACGAGTAGCCCTTCCGAGAACGGAATATGGAATTTTACCATTAAGACGAGCATAATCGTAAAAACAAACGCCGTAATTAAATTGGAGGCGGGACCGGCAAGCGATACTAAAATATCATCGCGGCGCGGATTAGAAAAATTCATCGGGTTAATCTGGACGGGCTTAGCCCAACCGAAATGGACGATAAACAACATTAAAAGACCAATCGGGTCGACGTGAGCAACGGGATTGAGCGTTAAACGTCCTTGAAGTTGCGGAGTATAATCGCCGAGCGCGTAGGCAACGCGAGCGTGTGAATATTCGTGAACAACCATTGCAATGATAATAGCGGGAATTCCGGCAATCAGAATGCCAATATCATCAAACATCAAAGCACCTCCAATTATTTCTTGAGAAAAACTTGCTTAGCCAAAAGTAAAATCGAAACGGCTGATTTTGCGTCGTAAATTTTTCCCGACTCAACCATTTGCAAGGCGGCAGTCAGCGGAACTTTTACAACGTTAATAAATTCGTCTGAATCGGGGTGAATTTTGCCCGGCGTCAAGTCGCTTGCCGCGTAAAGATGAATATATTCGTTCGTAAAGCCAACTGTCGTGGCAATCGTCGTGAGTTTCCAAATTTTGCCCGCCGTGTAGCCCGTTTCTTCTGAAAGTTCACGTTTAGCGCATTCAATCGGATCCTCGCCGCTTTTATCAAGTTTGCCGGCTGGAACTTCCAACGTAACTTTACCGACGGGATAGCGAAATTGTCGCACAAGGATAATTTGATTGTCGGGCAGAAGCGGAATAATAGACGACGCGCCGGGGTGTTCAATCCACTCGCGAATTGCTTTATGACCGTTGGGAAGTTCGACCTCGTCTTTGTTTACGTGGAGAAGAACGCCGTCAAAAACTCTTTCGCCGGAAATTTTTTTCTCGACTAAATTTTTATCTTCGTTATCAATCAACATTTTAATCACTCCATGAAATTATTTGCTTGATTTTATGCGGGAATTCGGCGCAAGTCAACATTAGCGGACGTAAATTGTCAGCGTGTTATAAGCAAGTGATTGCAAAGTTAAATTGGCAGTCGTGACGGCGCACAATTCGTTGAAAAGCGTTTGCGGGGAGCCGCCGTACATGACGGTAAAAACTGCCCGCCCGCCGTCGTAGCTGGAAAGGTTGACATTTTTGACGCGATTGACTTTGCCGAGCGCGTTTTGAACAATATTAATTTTAGAAAAATCCGCGCCGTAAACAATGACCTCGACGCCTTGACGACTGGTATACATGCCGGTTATTTGCTCGACGAAATAATTGCCCATTTCCTCGCCGGCTTTGGCAAGAGCTTTTTTAGCGGCAATCGCCTCCGAATTGTCATAAGCTGAACCGTATTTGCCGTCCGCCGCGATAACTTGTCCCGTCCGCACGATAAACATTTTAGCCTCGACGCGGGCGCGACAAGCTTGCATATTTGTACGCTGATTGCCAGGCAGATAATTTCCCATATCGCCGACGCCCTCCGAAAAACTTTCTCCGACAATCATAATGTCCACGCCGAATTTTTCAGCCGCCGCTTTCATCTGCGCAACGTTCATTGACATTGGACTTTGATAATTTAAACCCGTGCCAACTTCCGTGACGAAATTAAAACCTGCATTGAGCAAAGTTTTAACAATGGCAGTTTCACCACCCGCGCCGCCGACGTTGTAATTTAAATGCTGTTCTGGAACGTAGACGGCGATTTTCGGATTGCGCAGTTGTACGTTGATAATACCAAGCCGCGTCAATTCGTTCATAAGTTTGGAATTGGGCTGGTCGTCAACAGTTGCATTAATCGTAACGCGCCAACCTCCGCCGAATTCTTCGCGACTTATAACAGAATATTCATTAACGAAGCCGCGAGATTGCGTATAAATTTGATCGTTAATCAACATGCTGTTTTGAACGAGCGTTTCCGAGTCAACAAGAATGCCAACAGTATTTTCAACCGCCGCACGCAATGCATCATTTTCCGCCTCCGAAGGCGTCATGCCCGTGCCAGTGACTGTCACATTTTTAGCAAACGCCGTTGCACTTAGAACTATTAGCAACGACAAAACCATAATCGCAAATTTTTTCATAATGCTCAACTCCTTTTAACGACGTCGCCCTTGTGAATTGTTCCCGACGTCCCCTCTGCGCGGCAAATGGCATAATCCGAATAAACCTCGACAACTTTAACCGTGCAAACTTCGTTTTGTTTCATGCCAACCGTCCTGCCGTTAACGATAATCGGCGTGCTTTCGCGGGCAACAATCAAAGTTTCTCCCAGTCTAAGCCCCGCCTCAGAACCTTGATCAATGTAAATATCTGCGCCGTTAATTTCGGCAATGCGGGCGCGGAATGGATTTATATTGTCCAGTTGCTTAAGAAAATTTTCCGCCGCGTTCTTGCAAGCTTTGTTGAAAGCGTCGCTTATGCTTGAGCCGCTCTTATTGCCCTCAACAGTACCTGCAATGATAATTTCGCCCGTCGTATTGTCTACAAAGCGGAACTCCAACGCGATTTTCCCTTTGAATTTGTTAACGTACTGCCCAGCCATTTCTCCAATATCTCCAAGCCCAAAAAGACTGCTAAGTTGCGAAACGGCACTGGCAGTAGGATTATTTTCGATAACAGCCATTGTGACTTTGCCGACCAAAGAATAATTTGCACCGCTTAACTTGCCCAATTCAACGGCTTGGCTTGGATCAACGGCGATATTTTGAAAGCCTTGCTCGCGAAGAATCGCGCCCATTTGCAATCGCTCAACAACTGTATAGTTTCCGCTCGAATGAATCGCTACGATTATTTGCTCCGTCATTATCTCGGCAACTTTTTCCTCTTCGTAGCCTGAAACATTTTCTAAGGGCATAACGGCGACGATTTTTTTTGCCGCCTCACAAAAATTTAGCGAACAGACAATTACGACTGCGCTTATCACGGTAAAAAATTTTTTTATGAGATTTATGTGCATGATAGTTCGCCTCCAGATATTTTTTCCTAAATATATCAGAGGCTTATTAAAATCTCAATAAAAAATTGCGGTATTTAAAGGGCGTTCAATAATTCATCGCGATTTAAGGCATAAGTACCGACCTTAGCAACGACGACGCCTGCCGCAATGTTGGCAAGATAAGCCGCCGCCTCCGAATCGATTTTTCCCGCCAATGCCGCAGCAAAAACTGCAATTACCGTGTCGCCCGCGCCGGAAACGTCGAAAACTTCCTGCGCTCGCGCCTTTATGTGTGAAATTTTTTCGCCGTCAATCAAACTCAAGCCTTTTGCCGAACGTGTCACGATTAAGCCGCTCAAATTAAATTCGTCGATAACTTTTCGCGCCGCCTCAGCAATTTGTTCGTCGTCGTTGGAAATTTTTTTCGGCAAAATCGAGTTAAACTCCTTTAAATTCGGCGTTATAAAGCTAGCGTCGAAATATTTTTGCCATTTATCGCCTTTCGGGTCGACGATTACGCATTTTTTCTGCGAACGACTCGCTCCAATAATCTCGCGGCAAATTTTTTTCGTGCAAACGCCCTTGCCATAATCGGAAATAATCACCGCGTCGACGTTTTCTATCTGCGCGGCAAAATTTTTCAGTAATTTATCGGTTGATTCGGCGTCAAGTTCGGTTGCGTCCTCAAAATCAAGGCGAATCATCTGCTGATGACCGCTTATAACTCGGATTTTAGTCGTCGTCGGCTTTGAAGTTTCAATCACGCCCGAATAATCAACGCCGAGTGCTTTTAACTTGCTCAAAAAAATTTCTCCGTGATTGTCGCGCCCGACTTGCCCGATTATCGACGTTTGACAGCCCAGCAACGCCAAATTATGCGCAACATTTGCCGCGCCGCCTAAAGTTTCATCGACTTTAAAAACTTTTGCAATCGGAACGGGAGCTTCGGGCGATATGCGCGTGACTTCGCCGAAATAATATTTATCAAGCATAACGTCGCCGACAACTAGCACTTTACACGCCGAAATATCGTTCGCGACAAAATTTTTAAGTTCCTCAATCATTTTAATCCCTCAAATGCCTTTTCTGCCGTCGAAATCGTCCGTGAAATGTCTTCGTCCGTGTGAACTGCCGACATAAATAGCGTTTCAAACTGTGACGGCGCAAAATATATTCCGTTTTCCAACATCGACAGGAAAAATTTCTTAAAAAGTTCGTGATTCGCGGCGGCTGATTCGTCGTAATTCGTAACTTCTTTATCGCTGAAGAATATTCCGAACATCGAGCCTGCTTGCGGCGTTTGAATTGTGACGTTGGCAATCTGCGCGGCTTTTTTTATTCCTTCGACGAGTTTTGAAGTTTTCGCGGTGATTTTTTCTGTTAAATTGTCTTCAAGCAAAATTTTAAGCGTTTCAATGCCCGCCGTCATCGCGATTGGGTTGCCGCTTAAAGTTCCTGCTTGATAAATTTTTCCGTCTGGCGAAACGTTACGCATAATATCTTCGCGCCCGCCATAAGCCGCGCAGGGCAATCCGCCGCCGATAATTTTGCCGAGACAAGTTAAATCGGGCGTGATTTTATATTTTTCCTGCGCACCGCCTAGCGAAACTCTGAATCCGCACATGACTTCATCGAAAATCAGCAACGCACCGAATTTTTTAGTAATTTCACGAAGTCCGCGCAGATAATTTTCTTTCGGCAAGACTAAACCCATATTTCCAGCTACAGGTTCTATGATAATCGCCGCAATTTGTTCGCCGCATTGATTAAAAGCATTTTCGACGGCTGAAATGTCGTTGTAAGGCAAAGTTATCGTATCTTGAGCGGTTTTTTGAGTTACGCCGGGACTTGAAGGCTCTCCGAAGGTCGCCGCGCCGCTTCCCGCCTTGACGAGCAACGAATCGCTGTGCCCGTGATAGCAACCGACGAATTTTATAATCTTTTCTCGGTGAGTAAAGCCTCTAGCGACGCGAATCGCGCTCATAGTCGCCTCAGTGCCCGAATTTACCATGCGCATGACCTGCATTGACGGAAAAATTTGATTCACGAGGCGTGCAAGTTGAGTTTCAAGCAGAGTTGGAGCACCAAAACTGGTTCCGCGAGCGATTTGGCGGTTCAAAGCGTCGACAATGCGCGGATGAGCGTGACCGAGCACGAGCGGACCCCATGAAAGGACGTAATCGACGTAAGAATTGCCGTCGATGTCGAAAATGTGACTGCCTAAGCCGTGAGAAATGAACGGCGGATTAGAATTTACGCTGGAAAAGGAGCGCACAGGGCTGTTGACGCCGCCCGGCATGAATTTTTTGGCTTCAGCGAGTGCTTGAGCAGATTTTTTTAAGTTCAAAGCGATTCCTCCTCGAAATTTGCTGAAATGATTGTAACACATGGCGTTGAAATAAAAAATACCTTCGCAAAACGAATTTGTAAGGCAAAATTTAGTTTGAACACGATTCTGGGCGTTTGAAAGGCGATTTGGAGTATCGAAATACAAAATTCACTATACCGAATTTATGCAATCGAAAAAATGGCGTCATTATGCGGCTTTTTCTGGCATAAAAAAAACCCCCGTGTTTTCGGGGCAGATTTTTCGTCTCAAAATGCAAAATACGCCATACTAAATTTTGTAAAACTGTTTAGAATATCAGCCGTTGTAGCCGAGTTCCTTAGCTTTCGCGAAGTCGGCTTGCGCTTTTTCCTCGTCGCCGAGTGCTTGATAGCATTTTCCGCGATTATAGTACGAATAGGAATTATTTGGATTTAATTCGATTGCTTTATTAAAATCTTTAATAGCTCTCTCGTATTGTCCTAAATCAGAATAAGTAAATCCGCGATTGTGATACGCAGTTGCAAAATTCGTATTTAACTCTATAGCCTTGTTAAAATCTTGAATAGCTCGCTCAAATTGAAACGGAAATGAAACACCATAAGCAAGACCGCGATTATTATATGCTAAATCCCAATTAGGTTTAAGTTTAATAGCTTCGTTGTAAATTTTAATTGCTCCTTGATAATCTTCTACGTAATAAAGTTTGTTTGCTTCTTCAAGCTTCTGATTAGCCAAAAAGTCACGGTCGGCGTCGTTCATTTGCTTAATAATGCTATCGCGTTCAGCTTGAGACATTGCGCGGTTGTATTTTTCTCTCAAATCCTCAATTTTCTTGTCGTTTTCGTCTGAAGCCTTCAGAGCCTCGTGAGTTTGACTGATTATCGTCGATTTTTCCTTGTCATCGCGCTTGAGCCAGCTTTGAATCTCGGAATCGTTGACTTGAACGTCAACATTGACCTTCCAAACGATAATTGAGGTTTCGTCGGAGTGATTAACAATCTCGCGTATGAATTTCGGCATGAACCGCTGTAAAAATATTTATTGTGATTAGAAAGGCGATTAAGCCTCGTCGAAAGAATTTTCCCCACATCATGACAATTCCTCCCAAAAATTTTTGTCTACTTGCAGTTTAAGCATTGAGTTTTTAATTGTCAATCGCGAAAATATCAGCTGTTGATGTTAAATTTTTATGTTATAATGCCGTCGAGGTGATATTTATGCGGAAAAAATTTTTAAAAGCCTTTTTGGCTACGCTGACGGCTTCAGCTATGTTTTTGCCGGCAAATTTTTCTTCAGCAGAAATTATGAACTATGACGGCGTTGGCGAATACATTATGAGCGATTTTGAAACGCCTGACGTAGCAAAACAACGCGCCAAACTCTACGCTGAACGCAACGCGCAGGAAAAAGCTGGTGTTTATATCAAAAGTTATTCGAGGAGTTCAAACTTTGAACTTGTCGACGACGAGATTGTTACCATGACGAACGGCATTTTAAAAGTTTTAAATGTCGATTATAAAATAGTTCCGATTGAACACGGCGGAATTATGTATCGCGCAACGGTTTTGGCGAGCATTGACACCGATAAAGTCAACGAGTGGATTAATCAAGGCGTTGGCGAGCGTGAATCTTTGGTAGAAATAAATCGTGAACTTCAACGTCAGCTTGACGAGCAAGAAAAATTAATTGCCGAGCTTAAAATTAAGGCTGAAAAGTCTAAAGATCCTTCTGCGGACGAAAAACTCCAGCAAGAATTCGCAAATGCCGATAAAGCTTTCCTGTCGAATATCAAGCTTGAGGAGGGCAATCGTTTAGTTTTGCTCAACGTCGATTGGTCGTATGAACTCGCGGTTAAGAATTGGACGGAGGCTATTGAACTCAACCCGAATAATTTTTTGGCTTATGAGGCTCGCGGCTATTATTATCTTTACTACACGCAAGATTATCCTGCCAGCTTAGACGATTTTAACCAGGCGATAAATCTTCGACCGTCGATAGCTGACAATTATTTTTATCGCGGAACATGCTACCTAAATTTAAGTGATATTGAACTTGCTAAGGCAGATTTTGAACGGGCGATAAGTTTGAATCCGCAAATGTCCGGAGCTTATGGCGAGTTGGCATATATTTACACAAAGAGCGACCCGCTAAAGGCGATTGAATATGCCGACCGTGCGCTTGAGTTTAACGATAGAAATTGGCGGGCGTATTACAGTCGCGGGCTTGCGCTTTACACCATGCACAATTACGCGGAGGCTCTTGTAGACGCAAAATCTGCGTTGGAATGGGGTTGCGGCGACGCTTATCAATTAATTGGCGATTGTTATGGAATGTTAGGAAATCGTGACGAGGCGGAAAAATATTGGGAACTTGCCAAAGATCCGCCGGCGTTTGGTTAATGGGGGAAAATTTTTGATTAGCAAAATAGAAATTGGAAGCCTCGCCGAAGAATTGGAGCTTAAAGTTGGCGACAAAATTTTAAAAATCAACGGCAAAACTCCGCTTGATATAATAGATTTAAGTTTTTTAATGGCGGAAGAGGAAATCGAATTGTTGATTGAGCATGCAGACGGCGAACGGGAAATTATCGCGTTTGAAAAGGACGTGGACGAGGAACTTGGCGCGGAATTTGAATCGGCGGTCTTCGACGGCGTGCGACGCTGTAAAAATCATTGCGTGTTCTGCTTTGTGGACATGATTGCGCCGAACATGCGCAAAACTCTCAATATCAAGGACGACGATTATCGCCTGTCCTTTTTATTCGGGAATTTTATCACGCTGACTAATTTAACGGCTAAAGATTTCCGCCGCATAAAAAAATATCATTTGTCGCCTCTGTTCGTGTCGATTCACGCCATGAATCCTGAACTTCGCGCTAAAATGTTGAGGACGCCACTCGGAGCAAAAATAAATTCGCAACTCGACGAATTGGAAAAGGCGGGCGTGAAATATCATACGCAAGTTGTTTTGTGCAAAGATTTAAACGACGACGCAGAATTGGACTTTACGATAGCGGAAATTTTAAAGCGTCGACCGCACGCGCAAAGTTTAGCAATCGTTCCCGTCGGTGTGACTAAATATCGCCGCGATAAATTTTTACTCCAGCAATTCGACAAAGCTTCGGCGGAAAAAGTGATTGAGCAAGTCGAACGTTGGCAACAAAAAGCCCGCGCAGAGTTCGGACGGACGTTTATATATTTGGGCGACGAATTTTATTTAATGGCGGAGAAAGAATTGCCGCCCGTCGAATTTTACGACGACTTTCCGCAAATAGAGAACGGTATCGGCATGACGCGCAATTTTATTGAGGAACTAGGAACTGGTAACTTGGAACTAGGGAAAAATTTAATAATCGACGTGATAAGCGGTACTTCTTTTGCTAAAGTTTTAAAGAAATTAGTTGACGTTCCAAACGTGAGAATTTTGCCAGTAGAGAACAAATTTTTCGGCTCCAAAGTAAATGTGTCGGGACTGTTGACGGGCGGCGATATAATAAATGCCCTACGCGGCGGCGAACGCGATTTAATTTTAATTCCTGCGACGGCGTTAAAATCTGGCGAAGAAATCTTTTTAGACGACGTGACACTTGACGATTTAAGAAAAATTTTTGCGCCCGCGCAGGTTTTGCCAATACATGACGGCGCGGAATTTAGAAAAGTTTTGGAGGGGAAATTTTAAATGAGCAAACCAATAGTGGCGATAGTCGGGCGTCCAAACGTGGGCAAGTCTACGCTGTTCAATCAGATTGGCAAAAAAAGATTGTCAATCGTGGACGATATGGCGGGCGTAACGAGAGACCGAATTTATATGGACGCGACTTGGCTAAATCACGAATTCACGTTGATAGACACGGGCGGCATAGAAATAAAATCTGCCGATAAAATGCTTAACTCAATAAAAATTCAGGCGAAAATTGCAATAGAGGAAGCAGATGCAATAATTTTTGTTGTAGACGGGCGAGCAGGCTTGACTTCAGCCGACGAGGATATTGGAAAGATGTTGCGCGGCGCGGATAAACCGGTCGTCGTCGCCGCAAATAAAATCGACAATCTTAAGCTCGAAGCGGAGCTTTACGAATTTTATAATCTGGGCTTAGGCGAGCCGATTGGAATTTCCGCAAGCAACGCGCTAAATTTGGGCGATTTGCTTGACGCGGTAGTTAAAACTTTTCCGGAAAATAATTTTGAGACTCGTGACGAAGACGAAATCCGAATTGCGGTTATCGGTCGCCCAAACGTCGGAAAATCTTCGCTGGTAAATAAATTACTCGGCGAAGAGCGCGTTATAGTCAGCGACGTACCAGGAACTACTCGCGACGCAATCGACACGCATTTTTTTATGGACGGAACGAAGTTTACGCTTATTGATACGGCGGGTATGCGGAAAAAATCTAAGATTGATGAGCCAGTCGAACGTTACAGCGTGATTCGTTCGTTGAGGGCGATTGACCGCGCAGATGTCGTGTTGATGTTGATTGAGGCTCCCGTTGGCGTGACTGAACAGGATAAAAAAATCGCGGGCTATGCGCATGATTCGGGTAAAGGTTGCGTTATCGTCGTCAACAAGTGGGACATTTTCCCGAATAAGCACGACCGTTCAACGAATAGATTTACCGACGACTTGAGAGAACGTTTGGGATTTTTGCAATATGCGCCGGTGGTTTATGCCAGTGCTTTGACGGGGCAGCGCGTCGATAGAGTAACGGAGCTTGTTAAATTTGTCGCCGAGCAACAGTCGATGAGAATTCAAACGAGCGTCCTGAACGAACTGATTCGCGACGCCGTTGCTGTCAATCCGCCGCCGAGCAAAAAAGGCAAGTCTGCTAAAATTTTCTTCGTGACACAAGCAGATATTTGCCCGCCGAAATTTATAATCTTCGTCAACGAGCCGGAACTTTTGCATTTTTCATATCTGCGCTTTATCGAAAACCGACTGCGCGAGAGTTTTGGCTTTGAAGGTACGCCGCTTAAATTTATTGTTCGCAAGCACAACCAAAAAGACGACGAGCAATGAGGTGATTTGATGACGATTGAACTTAAATCGACGATTGACAAGGAAAATTTTATCGTGAACATTCAAGCCGCGTTCAAAAAGGCTGTAGTTGAAGAATACGGCGACGACGGCAAGGAAGTTATCCCGCGTAGAGACGTTGAAAAAACTTTTGCCACAAAGGGCGCGGAAGTTTTGGACATTATCAGCGACGGCAAAATTATCGGTGGCGCGGTGGTAATAATTAATTCGACGAATCGTAACGAACTGGCTCTTTTATTTATAAATGTCGATTGTCATAGCAAAGGCATTGGCTCGGCGGCGTGGCAAGCTATTGAACAGCGTTATCCGCAAACGGAGATTTGGGAAACTGTGACGCCATATTTTGAAAAACGCAATTTGCATTTTTACATTAATAAGTGCGGCTTTCACGCGGTCGAGTTTTTCAATCCACATCACAAAGACCCGAAGCTTGACGAAACCGACGACTTTCCCGGCGGCGATTATTTTTTCCGCTTTGAAAAGGTTATGCGCCAAGCGTAATCAAAGAGAGGATAAACAATAACAAACACGACATAAATCAATAACGATTGCGCATTGTCAAAAATTTTTCCTGTGCTATACTTCGCAACTGTTCAAGGGATTGAACGACGAACACAAAGACAGGAGGCAATAACCATGAAGAAACTTTTTACAGAGAACGTAGCGATACTCTTATTCAGCACAGGACTTTTCAGCGCGTCGCTGATGGTTGGCTTAGTATTTCTCTACGGTCTCGATAAAATCTTTTAATAAACCCCTCCCCATTTTCTACGGCGGAGAATCTGCGCGGCGGACTAAATCAGTCGTTGGTGCTCTAAAGATTCTTACGCGCCGTTAAAATAGAATAATCCTCAACCATTATAAATACCCTCCCCAAAAAAATTCCCCGCCGATTGTGACGGGGAGTTTTTTTATTTCCGTGTACAGACTATTGACGCAAAAATTTTTTCCATAAACGACGGAATAATTTTTTCCTGCAAGAAAAATTCTGCGTCAGGTTGCAGTTGAGTTTTAATAAATTTATTCACGGCGTCGATTGAATTCAACGATAAAGGCGTCCCGCTCGTCAAATGTACAAAAATTCCTTGCGCGTTTTTAAGTTCGTCCTCTTCAAGCGTCGGGAAATTTGCGGCAATTTTAATCGCGTCAATGGCAGTAGTCGCCTCGCCGTAACCAAATGCCGCATTGCCCCATTTAAAAAGTTCGTGGCTTGTATCAAGCATGTCTAAGAAAATTTTGACGCCTTGACAAAAAATATCGTCGGCAACGTCGAAAAGTTCAGTCAGCGAAATTTGCGGGCGATTTATGCAGAAGATAAAAAATTTTTCAGCGGGCATGACAAAAAGAGTATCAACCTTGCCGCGCAGATTATTAAGGGTGTGTTCGGCGTTCATTTTCCGCGAAGAATTTTCTAAGATTGACGGCTTACAGACAAAGGCAACAGTTACGGCTTTGGAATTTTTCGCGCAAGAAGTGATAATCGGAACTGCCGCCCTTGCCGCATTGGAGGCAAGCCCCGCCACGATAAAAATAATTTTCGCGTCTTGTAAAGCGTCGGCAATACTTTTATAAACCGTCGTCAAGTCGCGATTCAGAAAAATATTTTTCCGCGCCGTACTCGTCAGCATAATATTTTCGTCGTTGCCAATCGCTATAAATTCGACGGATTTATTTTTACCGACGCCCGCCGCAATCATTTTACTAATCGCCTTCGCGCCGCCCTCGCCCAGCCCGACGATTTTTATATTAATCTCCATAAAATTTTCTCCCCGTCAATCGCTCTGCCAAATTTTATCGCTCAAAATGTCAATGCAGGAAATTTTTCCGTTCGCCATAAATGAGCCGGTGTCCATGAGCGTAATTTTATTCGGCAAGCGAATCGGATAATACCAATCGCGTTTTATAAAGGGCGTAGGCGTGTGTCCGCAAATTACGTGCGCCGAGCCGCGATAGCCATTATAAAATTTCTCGCGAATCCAAAGCAAATCCTCTTCTTCCTGCTCCTCAAGATTTTTTTTAGGATTCAAACCCGCGTGCACAAAAATATATTCCTCGCCGTTGACTGTCATTTGATGATAAAGCGGGCGGTCGTTTATGAACTCAAGCGCACGATTAAAAGCAGTCGGATCTTTCTGCCGCCAAATATCGAATTCCGCCTTAGTTTTATTGCCGCCGTTTGGAAGCCAAATATAACCTTCAGTGCCGCCCAGCGCATAATAATACAACATCATTTGTTCGTGATTGCCGCGCAGAGCAATGACGTTGGGTTTTTCGCTCATCTCCATTGCCCAACGAAAACAGCGCATATTTTCTTCGCCGCGGTCAATGTAATCGCCCAAAAGTATTAAAAAATCTTGCCGCTCGTCGAATTTTATTTTATGGAAAAGCGATAAGAGTCGAGTAAATTTCCCGTGCATGTCGCCGATTACTAAAATCCGCCGATAATTCATCGCCGCGCCTCCTTAAGTTTACCAATAAAAAATTTTTATCAATAATTTCTGTTCGAGGCGCGATTTTCCTGCTTTATTTCCAAGTATTGGCTCCACCGACAAAATTATTTTCCTCGTCCCAATCGGAAGGCATACCCTTAGCGAAAATCACGGGCTTTGAACAATTTTCCGCAACAAATTTTGCAACGGCTCCTTGCGTTTCAACGTCGAGACTTCCGAAACCGCGATTGCCCATGACGACCAAATCATAATCGTTCGCCGCGTTGACGATTTCTTGAGCCGGCTCGCCGACCTCCACGCGGATTTTAACTTCAATTTCATTCGGCACGACTTGCCTCAAGCCCGATAAAAATTCGTAAGCGGCGGCGTTGAGTTCAGAGGGAATGTAACCGCTCAAACTTACTTGCTCGAATGCGGCAATGTCCTTCTCAATTTCGACGACCATCATCAAAGTTATTCTCGCGCCCCAAGCCTCAGCAATGTTTATCGCCTGCAAAAGTGCTTTGAACGCTTGACCTGAACCGTCCGTTGGCACCAAAATATTTTTTACTAAAACTTCCGCGCTATCGTCAGGTATTTGAACGCCCTGCAAAGTTTCTTCCTGCCGCGATTTAATTAAGTCATTGCGTTTAGTGTTGAAACGTAAGCTTAAAAGTATTGCAACGATTGCCACGTAAATAAAAAACGCGCCGATTTCCGAACTGATTTGCGATAAAGTTGCGCCGCGCTGAATTATATCGCGAGTAAAATGAAATTCCCACGTCAAAGGGAAAATGTGCGACGCCGTAACGACCCACGACGATAAATGCGACAACGGAGAAGTCACGCCGCCCAATATAAATCCGCCTGGAATAAATAAAATCATGCGGCTGGAAGCAATGCCCGGATTCGACGCCGTCCAACCGATTAATACGCTCAACATTCCCAACATTATCGCGTAAACGATTTGAATTAGTAAAAAATCTATAACACGACCACTGAAAACTAAATCGCCCCAAATGCGCAAAATCGCCAGTCCAAAAAAGAACGATACGACCATACACGCCGAATACGGTAAAATTCTTCCGACTAAATCCCACGGCGTTCCGTCGAGTAAAATTTTGTCGAGCTGTTTGGTTAAGCGCAGGCGCGGCACCATTCCTATTGTCGCGAAAACAAAAAACATTGAGCCGAAGAAAAATAAAAATCCTTGCGTCTGCGTGTTCGAGGTCGAGCCGGCAGGATTGAATAAATTTCTGTCGTTTAAAACCAATCCGCCGCCCGAATTTGAATTTTTTATCGCAATCAATTCGTTCATCGCGGATTTTATGTCGGCGGTCTGCGCGGTGTTGGTGTTGTCGTAAAAAATGCCGACGGGCGAAGAATTTCCGTTGTAAAAATTTTTTTCGAGACCTTCGGGCAGATAAATCACGGCGTCCGCCTCGTCACGATAAAAAAGTTCGTCAGGATTCGTCGCGACGTTGAGGACAGCTTTAACTTTCATGTACTCCGAAGAATCAATCTGCGTGATAAATTCGTGGCTGTATCTTGAGTTATCAAGATCGATAATTATAACGGGCGCGTCCTTAGAAAAATTTCCCGCCAATAAAACGCTTAAAAATACGCTGATAATCATCGCGACGGTTAAGCAAACTTTTTCGTAAGGCATACCCTTGCCGCTGAACAGAAATTTTGTCTCGTCTTTGAGTGAATTTATAAATCCCATTTAATCGCCTCCATTGATATTTTATCAAATCGGCGGCGGGTAATGTAATAGACGTTGAAAAATTTTTTCCAAAATGACAAAATCCAATATATTGGAAAATGTAAATTGCACCTCCAAATCGCCTCTCAAACCTCAAAATCAGCTCCAAAATCAGTTTCAAACCACGAATCAGCCCTCAAAACCGTTTTCGACGCTCAAAATCAGTTTCAAACTCGTTTCAAGCAAATTTCTTGGCAAAATTTTCTTCGCGACGACTTCAAACCGATTTTTCATCGCTCGGAAGAAAAATTTCGCCTCGTAAACTAAAATTTGCCTCAAAATCTCTTTGAGCAACCTATCAAAGCAGTTTCAGCTGTACAAATAGCTTTTCATTTGCTATAATCGCCGTAGGAGGTGTTGAATATGGAAAATTTGTTGCGTCAACGCGATGAACTGCTCGGCAAGCTAAAAAAATCGCCGAAACTTGCGAAGGTCTCGAAAATGAGGAAAATTCGCGCCGCGTAACCGAATTGAACGCCCGTCAAGCCGAATTACTCGCGCAGAAAAGCAAACTCAAATCTAATTTGGCGGCTGTCGATAGTGAATTAAGGTATCAAGTGTCTTAAACTAAAACAAGTGGTGAATTATTATGAGTATGTTTTATTGGCCTTTAGAAAATCCGGTTTATGACCAAAGTAAATCTCGCACAGATAATTACCAATATCTTCGCAGTTTATTTGAGCAAGATTTTGTCGATAAATTTACAAGATATCCAACAATGGACAAGTATTGTACTGGTCATCATTTAAAAAGAATCTTAAATGAAAGACATTATAAAGGTGCTCATACGGAGATTAACTACACTGAAGCTCTTAGAGATCTTATTGAACTTGGTGTTGTTAAGGTTCCGATTACCGATTTTGATGTTGTTTTCGTTGAGTGGGAATTAGGTAACTTAGGGGACAAAATCAAAAATAGCCAAAAACTTGAACAAGCCTTATTTGATTGGGATGGTGGTACTGAACAAGAACGAAAAAAAGTAATGCAAAATGGCATTACAACTTTATCTCTAATTAAACGTAACGAGCATATAAATTCTCACAAGTATGAAAACTTCTCTGAAGAAGAACTCGTACAATCTCCAATCACCATCCAAATTCCCCAAGAACAAGTCGCCGAAGTCGACGCACAGATAGCCGAATCAGAGCAAAATCAGATAAGATTGACGGCGAACTTCAATTATCGCCCGATTTTGGAAAAATATGACGCGGCGGCAATCAATAAGTCCGTAATAAAATATTCGGCGGCTGTTTTAAGCGTGACGGACGAGCTGATAGAAATTTTGAGCGAATACGAAGCCGCGCAGTCGGAAACAATCGCCGAATTTTTGAAAATCTCGCTGAAACTCAAAGCAAAATTCACCGACAACCCGAATCTCACGCCCGAAGAAAATAAATTGCTCGCCGAACGTCAAAAATTTTTGGCGGAACGTTTGGAATTGGGCACCGACGCAGTTAAAGCGCAAATTCTTTCGGTCAAGGCGCAGGCAGAAAATTTATCGGCGCGAATCGACAAAATAAATCGCGGAGACAATTCGATTCGGGAACTCGCCGAACTTCAATCCGAACCGCGAGCCGATTTTGAATTGCTTGTGGAAAATTTGGCACAAATAATCAAAACCGCTCAACAGCGCGTCGATTTCTTCGCGCAGAATAAAAATTTGGTCGCAATCATCGTGAATTTGCAGGCAACGTGGACAGACAGTTATAAATCTTTCAAAACGAGTTTGCGCGAGGAATTATCCGCCGCGTGCCGAGAGGATTCAGTCGACGAGGAAATTTTTTCGGCGTGGTATGACGATTGGCAGACGAAACGTTTCGCTATTGAGCAGAGATTTTTGCCGCTGGTCGAATTCGCGCTTAAAGGCAATCTTTTGGATTCGTTGGACGGCGTGCTGAAAATTTTGGGCGATTATCGCGATTCGGTCGACAAATTCTATCTGCACGAGCGGAAAAATATTTATCAGAAATTTGCATTTCAAGCGGGCGGTGACTTGCAAGAAAAATTCGAGACGGAGAGCGAACTTTACAAGTTGGCGGAGAAATTTCAGCGCGATTTGCAGGAAATAATTTTCTCAAGCGACAAGACGGAGGAAAGAATTTTTCTATTGCGTTGGGCGGAGCCGATTTTAAACATTTCGATTGATGAAATCAGCAATTTTATTCGCGACAAAGAACTTGACGCAATATCGGAGGAAGTTTTGACGCAATTTGCCGATTTAAGACGCCAAAATTTCACGGCGTACATTGCAGACAGCAAAAGTTACAGCGAGGCAGTTCAAAAACGCGAAAATGAATTTAACAAGCTGATATATCGCATGAGAAAAGATTTGCGCAAAAATTAGTTCGGAGTGATTTAAATGGGATTATTTGGAAGTATTATAAGCGGCATAGGAAATTTTGTAGGCGGAATTTTTGGCAGAAGTTCATCTGGCAGTTCGTCAGGCAGTTCATTGAGCAGTTACAATTACAATTACGATCCGGATAAAGTTCGCGTAGCCGAGATTGAGCGCGATACGAAGTTAAAATTGGCGGACAAAGAGGCGGAACGGATAGAATTAATGCGCGACGCCCAAATCGAATTGTATAAAGCGCAGGCGATAAGTCAGGCAGCGATAGAAAAGGCTCGCGTCGACGGAATGGTCGCAATGTCGAATCAAATGGTGCTTTTGCAGGAAAAAATGCTTGACGTTGCCAAAAAACGGATTGCGATAATCGAGGAAGGTTCTTTGCCGATAATTCGGGAGATAGAAAATTTTTATAATGAAGTCGGAGAAAAAATTTCTGCTCACGGCGACGAATATAACACAAAAAAATTGCCTCGACTGCTTGAGATTTTGAGGCAATACGATAAAGATTCGCCCGAACATGAAATTTATTCCGCGCAGATACGGGCGGACATGGAGCGGCAAGGAAAATTTATCGAGCGGCAAATGGATATGGTCAGCGAGCGACAAAATTTAGTTTTGCAAAGTTTTTTGTCGTCGAAGGAAAAAATAATCGAGCAGACGGGACAAATTACGCAAAAAATAGCCGAAAGTTATTTGAAACGCCAGAACGAAAATTTTTTGTCGCAAGGACAAGAATCATTGCGAACTTTGCCGAATGCCGACGTAAAACAACTTCCGCCCGCCGATTGAGGCGATTTTTTTTTTGCCAATCAAAATTCAACCGTGACGGTTTGTCCCGCCAAAACTTTTTCGGGTTCGTCAATGTAAATTCGCACTTGGAACGCCGATAAATCTGCTTGTCCTTTTTCGCGAGACTGTTTTAAATCTGCAAAGCCCGGAGCTTGTGTCAAAAGCCGAATCGTCCCGCGAATTTTTTTATTGTCGGCGACCGTTTTGCAAATTATTTCGTCGCCCTCGCGCAAATTGACCGCCTGCTCCTCCGAAAGATAAATATCGTAATAAATTCGCCGCGTTTCGAGTAAAATCACGGGCACGTTCGGAGAAATCATTTCGCCCTGTTTTTGAAGTATCGATAAAATTTTTCCGTCCTCCGGCGCGTGCAATGTTAATCGAGACTTGGCAACTTCCAATTCTTTAAGCTGAACTTCCAAAAATTTTTTCTGTTGAGTTAATGCCGCTATGTCGTGCTGAATATTTTCTGCCGTCGCCCGCTCCTGTTGGATTGT
This sequence comes from Selenomonadaceae bacterium, assembly GCA_017428215.1. GTDB lineage: Bacteria > Bacillota > Negativicutes > Selenomonadales > Selenomonadaceae > Quinella. Next base: position 8,605 of record JAFRRH010000027.1, on the reverse strand, counting down.
CGGTAAATTTAATGAATCCGTCGCGCCCGTGTCTGTTATGCCCGCTAAAAGTCTGTCCAAAAGTTGCTGTTGAGTGTTGACGTTAGCTTTTGCCACGTTGAGAGCCATAGTTGCATCGTCGAGTTGCGCCTTTGCAATCGCGCCCTCTTTGAAAAGTTCGGTCTTGCGTTTGAAGTCGAGTTCTGCGTTGGAGAGCGTCGCTTGAGCCGCAGATAATGCGCCGCGTTGGCTGTCGATTTGCCGGAAAGATTGTTGCTCGTCGTTCGTGACTTTGAAAAGACTCGTCTGCATATTTCCCGAAGTCGAATTGATTTGCGCGTCGAGTTGAGCGATTTGCGCCCGAAGTTTTTCGATTGATAAGTCCGTATCTGTAGCGTCGAGTTCCATGACGACTTGCCCTGCTTTGACTTCCTGCCCTTCGCGAACTGCCTCGTTAATCAATCTTCCTCCCACTGAATCGAACGACAATTTTATTTGCTCCGCCGTTAATATGCCGTCCTTTTTTTGTGTGGCTAGAAAAACTGCGTCATTGCCGCGATACATTAAAACTACGCCGCTGATTATCAGCAACGCGATAAATAAAATTCCTGCACGAATTGCCTTGCGTCTTGCGCCCATAAATAATTCCTCCGTCTGTATTTTTATTTATTTTACCAAATCGGCGGCGGGCAATGTAATAGTCAACGCAAAAAAAAAACCGCTCAACGTATCGAGCGGCAGAAAAGAAATTTATTTCGTTAAAAGGTCGGTGATTTTGTTAGCGAATTCAGCGGGATTGTTTGGAAGGACGCCCTCAATCATCAGTGCCAGCGAGTAAAGCGTTGTGCACAAGTCTTTAAATTCGGGCGTGTCCTTGCCGCGTTCGTGCAAGCCTTCCAACTTTTTGAACACCGCGTGATTCGGGTTGAGTTCTAAAATTTGCGTAGCTTTGAACAGCGGATTATTCATCGCGGCAAAAGTTTTTTCCATAGACAGCGAAGGACCGCCCTCGCCCGTAACTAAACAAACCGCGCTAGATTTAAGCCGCGAAGTCAGTCGCACTTCCTTAACGTTGTCGCCGATTGCCTCTTTAACGTCCTTAAGTAAATCCTCGTGCGTTTTGGCAATCTCTTCGACTTCCGCCTTAACTTTTTGCGATTCGGCGTCGTCAAGCTCAAAGTTTTCACGAGTTATCGACTGGAAATCTTTTTCGGCGTAGTTGCGCAAAGCGTCAATCGTGAACTCGTCAACGGGGTCAGTTAAATAAATCACCTCAAGCCCGCGTTCGCGCAACAATTCCATTTGCGGAAGTTGTTCAATCGCCGCTGAATCTTTACCAACTGCCACATAAATTTTTTTCTGGAAATCGGGCATTCTCTCGACGTACTCGGCAAGCGTTGAAAATTTTCCTTCGTGTGACGTTTGGAACAGGAGCAAATCTTGCAAGCTATCCTTAAGTTTAGTATCGAACATGCTGTTGTACACGCCGATTTTCAGCGACTTACCAAATTGCGCCCAAAACTCCTCGTACTTAGCGCGGTCATCTTTAAGCATTTTAGCAAGTTGCTTTTGAATATTTTTTTCCAACGCCTTGCCGATAACTTTAACTTCGCGGCTCTGCTGAAGAATTTCGCGGGAAATATTTAACGGCAAATCGGGCGAATCAACCAAACCTTTGACGAAACGCAAATAATCCGGCAGAAAATCTTTGCACTTGTCCATAATGAAAACATGCCGTGAATAAAGTTGCAAGCCCGCTTCGTAATCTGAGTAGTAAAGATTCTGCGCGGCGCGTTTTGGTATGCAAAGGAGTGCGGTATATTCAACGGTTCCCTCTGCCTTGACGTGGAAAATTTCAAGCGGAGCCTCCCACTCGTGCAGTTGCTGTTTAAAAAATTCGTCGTACTCTTCGCGAGTAATTTCAGACTTAGGGCGCGTCCAAAGCGGCTTCATGGAATTAACCGTACGGATTTCAATCGTCGGCTCCTCTTCCGGCTTACCTTTAACCTCAAAGTTCATTTTAATTGGATAGCGTACAAAGTCCGAATATTTTTTTACGAGCCGTTCAACTTCGTACACGTCAGTAAAGTTGTATTCGTCCTCGCCGCAAAATTCTTTCTTGAGGTGCAAAATAATCGTCGTGCCGCGTGAATTTTTATCGCAGTCGTCAAGTTCGTATTCGCCCGCGCCGTCGGAAGTCCACTTGACAGCAGAATCAGTTCCCGCCCTGCGCGTGATGAGTTCGACCTTATCGGCGACAATGAACGCGGAATAAAATCCTACGCCGAATTGCCCGATAAGTTCTTGAGCTGCCGCACCAGACGCCTCGCGCAACTTGTCGAGAAAATCTTTCGTGCCGCTTTTGGCGATTGTGCCAATGTTCGTGATAACTTCGTCGCGTGTCATGCCAATGCCGTTATCGGAAATTGTAATGGTTTTAGTCGCGGCGTCGGGAACGATGAAAATTTCGGACTCGTCGTCGCCGGCAAGTTCAGAATTCGTCAACGATTCGATACGGAGTTTATCCAAAGCATCGCTGGCGTTCGAGATTAATTCGCGCAAGAAAATTTCTTTGTTCGTGTAAATCGAATTGACAACCAAGTCGAGCAGACGTTTAGTTTCTGCTTGGAACTGCATTTTTTCAACAGACATAATTATTACCTCCAAAAAAATTTGGCGAGCTGATTGCCCGCCCGCAATTTAGCTTATAGCTATTAGCTTTTAGCTAGCAGTTTTATTTAAAGAGCAAACTAACCGAGCGGTGCGACTGAATGTTCAAGATAACGTCGCCGATAGCTTGCGCCATGCTAAGTACTGTAATTTTCGGCGAATGTTTTTCGGGCGGCAAGGCAATCGTGTCGGTTATAACGAGCTGTTCAATATCGGAGTTATCAATTTTCTCAACGGCGTTTTTGCTAAGGACAGCATGCGTACAGGCGGCGATAACTTCTTTTGCACCGAGTTTTTTTAAAGCCTTCGCGCCCTCGCAAAGACTGCCCGCCGTGTCAACAATGTCATCAACCATGAGCGCAACTTTTCCGTTAACTTCGCCGATAATGCTCATAACCTCTGCTTCGCCTGGACGCGGTCGCCGCTTTTCGATAATCGCAATCGGAGCTTTGATATAGTCCGCCAATTCCCTAGCACGAGTGACACCGCCTAAATCTGGCGAAACTACAACTAAATCGTCGCCAAAATCGCGTTCGCGAAAATAATCAGCTAAAACAGGAGCCGCCTTTAAGTGGTCAACGGGAATATCGAAGAACCCTTGAATTTGCCCCGCGTGCAAGTCTACAGTTAAAACTCGCGACATACCCGCCGCAACCATTAAATTAGCAACGAGTTTGGCGGAAATTGGCTCTCGTCCACGAGTTTTCCTATCTTGACGAGCATAAGCGTAGTAGGGAACAACCGCCGTGATTGAATGCGCCGAAGCCCGCTTGCAAGCGTCCGTCATAATCAGCAAATCCATTAAGTTATCGTTGACGGGCTGGCTCGTCGGCTGAACGATAAAAATATCTTTGCCGCGAATGCTGTCGCTAATCATAACTTGCGATTCGCCGTTGTTAAAGCGTCCAACGAACGTATCGAAAATTTTTACGCCAATATGATCCGCGATTCTTTGCGCCAATTCGGGATTGGCATTGCCCGTCATCAAACAGAGGTTACTAATCGTGTTGCCGTTAATGCTCACTTTGAACAGCTCCCCAAAAATTTTTTTGTGCTTTATTTAAGCGGCGTTTTTTTGCCGTAAAGCAACAAGTCCCAAACGTCATAAGCTTGAACTTCGCCCGTGATAATTCCTTCCGCCGCGTGCAGAAGATTTCCGCCGCAAGGTGCAGTATTAACATAAAAGCCCGATTCAAGCTCCGTTTCAAAGGGAACAAAGCAAGCTTTCTTTGCATAGGGCAAGCAGTTAAAACGCTCCAAAACAGCAGGACTTGACGTGTGCATAGTTACCAAAACATTCGACCAGTTAATTTTATCCTTGCGTGCGTTCCAAAGCTCTAAGGCGTCAGCGTCATTCGTGAAACCGTTCATAAACCACTGTGTGCCGTCAAGCCAGAAAATCGGATAATTTATGCCTAAGTCGTGATTATATTCCGTGCGCTCGAAATGCAAATCTTTTTTGAGATGCCAACGCGCCTCCGGCAGGAAGTTCATAAAACTTTCTTCATTGGTGTACATGCCGATTGTCGTTGACAGTTCAGGCAAGCCGAGTTTGTGATAGGCAATGCCAGCCCACCAACCCATTGACAAAATCGACAGATCAGAATGGCGCAGTTCTTTATACTTTTCAAGCGTAAAGCCTGGAATTAAAACTGTACGGTCAAGGACAAATTTATCTGCGTCCAATCCGAGTTCTTCAGCCTCTGCTAAAATCGGCGCGAGGTTTACATCATGCCCCGTAACGAGGATTAAATCATAATCAATATTAACGAGATCGCGCTTATCAATGGTGTTGAGATTGTTAATCGGCATGGCGACCGACTCGACGACACCAACGATATTTACGCTACCTTTTGGCTTGTCCAGCGCACTAAAGGCTTGTCTTAAAAAAGTTTTTTCCTTAGATTTTTCCTGCGTGGCGACTGTATCGTATTGCACCCAGATTACTACGTTCATAAAAGTTCCTCCTTGCAATTATTTCCGTTTATCGTTCCAAACTTCGATATTAGTTTGACGGGCGCGAGCAACGGCAAGATTATTTTTGGGCACGTCCTTAGTTATCGTTGAACCCGCCGCGATATATGCGCCCTCTTCCACATTAACCGGCGCAACGAGATTTGTATTGCAACCAATAAAGGCATTGTCGCCAATTTTAGTGCGGAATTTCTGCTTACCGTCGTAATTGCACGTGACGGAGCCGCAACCGACATTGACGCCGCTACCCATATCCGTATCGCCGATATATTGCAAATGTGGAAGTTTAGAGCCTTCGCCTATATCGGAGTTTTTAACCTCAACGAAATTTCCGATTTTAACATTTGCGCCGATTGTTGTACCCGGTCGAATGTGAACGTAAGGACCAAGCGTAACACCGTCGCAAATTTCCGCCTCGTGGCAATAGCTGAATTGCGCCGTAACTTTATTGCCGACTTTCATGTCCGTAAAGCGAATGTTGGGACCAATCTTGCAGTCTTCGCCAATTATCGTATTGCCTTCAATGTAAGTGTTGGGGTGAATAACCGTATCTTGCCCAATTTGCACTTCACTATCAATAAAAGTCGTGTTCGGGTCTACAATCGTAACGCCAGCATTCATAAGCGAACGATTTTTCTTCATGCGGAATATTCTATCGACGGCGGCGAGCTGAATTCGCGAATTTATTCCCAAAGTCTCGTCAGCATATTCAGCAGAGAACGCCCCAACTTTTTCGCCCTCCGCCATTAGGATTGGCAACGCATCGGGCAGATAATATTCGCCTTGCGCATTGTCGTTATTGATTTTTTCCAACACACCGAAAAGCTTTTGCACGTCGAAGCAATAAACGCCGGCATTTACTTCGCGAATTTTTTTCTCAAGTTCAGTGGCGTCTTTTTCCTCGACAATTTTTCTAAAGGTTCCGTCCGTTTCACGAATCACGCGTCCATAACCGGTAGCATTTGGCATTTCAGCCGTTAATATCGTCGCCGCGCAGTTTGAATCTTTATGAGCGGCGAACAATTTTTCTAAAAGGGTGCCCGTCAAAAGCGGGGTGTCACCACACAGAATTAAAACGGTTCCTTTCGACTGCTCAAAACTTTTTTTTGCCGAAAGAACCGCATGCCCCGTGCCGAGTTGCTCCTCTTGCAGAACAAATTCAACGTTAGGTATTAATTCTCTTACTAATTCCGCGCCAGAACCAATTACGACGACTTCACGCTCCGATCCAGCATTTCTTGCCGCGTCTATGACGTGTTGAATCATGAATTTGCCGCCGACTTTGTGCAAAACTTTGGGCAATTTGCTTCTCATGCGCGTTCCTTTGCCCGCCGCTAATATAATCGTTTCTAAGCTCATAAACTGACCTCCATTCTTTTTTTATTAATCCGTCTAACTTTATTTGCTTTATTTCTCTTTTTCATATCCAAAATCTTTCTCAAGTTCAAAATGTCCCTGTAAAGTTCGGTGTCTGCATAAATGTATTGCGCAAAACTATTTTTATTCTCCAGCTTAATATCTTCGAGTTTGCTTGCCTTAGGAATAGGAAGTCCGTCATCTTCAGCGTCGCACAACATTAAATTTAAAACATCGGTAGCGTATTCAATAGCCTCACCTAAAGAATAACCGTCGGTAAACCAGTTATCAGCGTCGGGGAATTTCACTATATAAACTTTTTCCGGCTCGTACCACGTGAAGACGGCAGGATAAACATATTTCATCAAAGCTCCCCCCTTTATTTTATTCCCGCTTGCTTGAGAATGCTGTTAAGTGTCGGCGTTGATACCTCTTTAGCTCCATGACGCGGTACGGGAAATTTTTTTCCATCACGGTTTATCCATATGTCATGCCGGCTGGCGTGGTGATGAAATTCGCAACCGTGTTCGAGAAGTATCAATATAAGCTCGGAGTATTTCATTTATCTTTTTTCCTCATAGCTTTTAATAAAGTTTCTTCTGCTTGCTCCATGTGGCGTTCTGCGGCGTCGCGAGCCAAATCCACGTCGCCTGCCGCTATTGCCTCGACCATTGCTCTATGCTCTTCTAAAGTTTCTTGCAAACGTCCCGGATATGACATTGACAGCGTACGGAATCTAGCTAATTGCTCCTTTAAATTGCTAATTATCGCAACGAGCCGTTCATTTCTGCTAACTTGATAAAGTAATCCGTGAAATTTTATGTCCGTCGCCACAATTTTATCAATGTCGTTATTTTCGATGTGCCCTTCAATTTCTGTAAGCAGTGCACGAAGTTTTTCTAATTCTTCAGGCTCAATTCGCATTGTCGCAAGCACTATCGACAGCGATTCCAATGCCGTGCGTATCTCAAAAATTTCTTTTACGTCGTGCACTGACACATTTGAAACGTAAGTTCCTCTGCGCGGCAACATTATTACATATCCTTCTTGTTCGAGCTTGCGAATTGCCTCGCGGACAGGCGTGCGACTGATTCCAAGTTCTTCTGCCAACTGGACTTCCATTAATCGTTCTCCAGGCTCCAAAATCCCGCGTCTTATAGCGTCGCGCAGTGCCTCGCAAACCGTTTCGCGTAACGGCTGATAATTATCTATTTTTATCGGTTCAAGTCTGTTGCCCATCGTTAATCTTCCTTACTCAATGAAACTTCGTGATAAAAATTTGTGCGGCTTCAACTTCTGCGGCGATTTTTTCTGCAGTCAAGGCGTCGTCTGTCAATGCAAAAACCGTTGGTCCACTTCCGCTCATTAAAGCGACTTTTGCACCTGCTAAAAGCATTTTCCTCTTGCAATCGGCTATTTCAGGAATTTTCTTTAGCGCAACGCCCTCTAAAACGTTGGAAAAATTTTTAAACGCCGCGTCGTAGTCTCCACGATTAAATTGCTCAATAATCTTTCGATTTGGCGGGTGATTTTTGGCGGGATTTGCGTCGTAATTCTTATAAGCCCACGCTGTCGAAATTTCGCCGCTAGGTTTAGCCAAAACTACATTAAATTTTTTTACCGGAGCTAATTGCGTTAAAATTTCGCCTCGCCCCTCAGCAAGACACATGCCGCCGATTATGCAGAACGGAACATCAGAGCCAATGCGTTCGCCGATTGTGCAAAGTTCTTTTTGCGTCAAATTAGTTTCGTAAAGGCGATTCATGCCGCGAATTACTGCCGCCGCATCTGCTGAACCGCCCGCTAAGCCCGCCGCCGCCGGAATTTTCTTTTTTAGCTCAATCGATACCCCTAAATTTTTTCCGCAGAATTTTTGAAACTCGATAGCCGCTCGCCACGCCAAATTTTTTTCGTAAGTCGGAATTTTTTCGCCACCAATTATTTCCGTCGCGTCCATTTTTAAGTTTATTCCGCTAGAAATTTTTTTAAGCTCCAGTTCGTCGGCAAGCTCAATCATCTGCATTATCATCGACACTTCGTGATAACCGTCCGCTCGAATCCCTAAAATGTCCAACGTCAGATTTATTTTTGCTCGTGCTAACTCTTTCAGCATTAACTCACCACGCCTTTTAATTTTCGGCAGAATTCTAACACGCTTTATTTTTTTTTGCAAGATACGCCAAAGTGTTGCAAAAAGTTTCAACATTTTACGAAACTTTTACACACGGCGACGAATTAAAAATACCTACTTTCAAACTCATTTACTCATGTTTTATTTAAACGGTTCTGAACACACATTCTAAGAACGTGTGTTCATAGAAAAAAAGTAGTATAATGAGCTTACTATGAGAAAAAAATACGAAACGGATTTAACGGAAGAGCAATGGGAAGTTATTGCTCCCTTGTTCGTCAATATGCGAAATCGCAATTGGGAAAAACGCGAATTGGTAAATGCAGTACTGTACCTGGTAAAGACAGGCTGTCAGTGGCGCATTTTACTGTGCACAGCTTTTATCGACAAGCGCGGCTCAGCGGACTGTGGAACTCAATTCTCACTCATCTTGTGAAGCTTACTCGTCAAAAGGCAGATAGTCACCGATTATATTGGTTGTTAAATATAACGTTG
>JAFRRH010000001.1 GCA_017428215.1 Selenomonadaceae bacterium | reverse complement strand
TTAGTTACATAAAGATTTTTATTGCTATCCATCTCTTTAAGAATTGCCTGTAACTTTTCTATCGGATTCATTTTATAACAGTCCTTTCGGGACTATCATAAATTCTTTTCCCCTTTTCGTTAAGTTAATGCCATTGCCCATACCGGCTCATGAAAAACTGTTGAACCTTACTCAAAAAAGGATAGATTTTCTTTTAAGTTATTTTCAAAAGCTTTAAGATCAAACATAGGAAGCAACTCAAAACCTAAATCGTTGCCATATTTTTCCCTATAGATTTTTGCTATTTCAAGTTTTGCTCTGGGCAGTACACAAGTATCAATAAATATTTTCATTTTTATATCACTCTTCAAATATCGATATTCCTAAAAAAGATAAGTTATTATAAAAAGAATGGCTGTCAAGCATTAATTTAAATGCCCCTAATTGCTTTACGAGTTATAAACTTTTATAATTGAATTCTAAATAAAATGTTGGGAGCTGATACTTTGAAATTTGCAAAGCGCATGGAAAATTTTGGCGAGGGAGTATTCGCGAGATTAGCCGCCATTAAACAAGAAAAAATTTTGTCAGGCGTGGAAGTTATAGATTTATCAATCGGCGCACCGAATATACCGCCGCCCGCGCACGTCATGAAAGTTTTGGCGGAGGAGGCACTCAAGCCAGAAAATTATGTTTACGCGGTAACTGACACCCGCGAACTTTTAAAAGCGGCAAGTGATTGGTATCATCGACGCTACGGCGTGGAGATAGATCCCGTGTCGGAGGTTTGCTCGTTATATGGTTCGCAAGAGGGATTATCGCACATTGCGTTGACGTTGATTGACGACGGCGATTTAACTTTGGTGCCTGATCCGTGCTATCCGATATTTGCTGACGGCGCAAAGTTAGCCGGCTCAAAAATTTTTTTCATGCCGCAACTTAAGGAGCACGATTACATTATCCAGCTTGATAAAATTCCTAAAGATATTGCCGCCCGCGCAAAATTTATGGTTGTCTCTTATCCGAACAATCCGACGACAGCCGTTGCGCCCGCCGATTTTTACGAACGGTTGATTCACTTCGCCAAGCGCAATGATATTGTGGTTTTGCACGATAACGCTTACAGTGAGCTGATTTTTGACGGTTCACGCGGCTCTAGTTTCTTAAGTTTCGACGGCGCAAAAGATGTTGGCGTAGAATTTAATTCCCTGTCGAAAACTTACGGCTTTGCTGGAGCGCGAGTTGGTTTTTGCTTAGGCAATCGTGAAGTCGTCAAGCGCGTTAAACTCCTCAAAAGCAACGTAGATTACGGTTTATTCTTGCCGATTCAAAAGGCGGCAATCGCGGCGTTGCGCAGTCCTCAAGAAGTTATTGATAAAACTCGTGCGGCTTACATTGAACGGATTGATGCTTTGATTGACGGCTTAAACGCGGCAGGTTGGCAAGTTGACAAGCCAAAAGCTACAATGTTTGTTTGGGCACTCGTTCCGGAAAATTTTGGCACATCGGAAGAATTCGTTAAAACTCTACTAGAAAAATCTAACGTGCTGATGACACCTGGCAGTGCATTTGGTCCGAGCGGCGAAGGCTTTGTAAGAATGGCACTTGTCCAAACTGCCGACACGATGAAAAAAGTTGCCGCGCAGATTAAATCAACAATTCAATTTTGATGATAATAATTGCCTCAAGTTGGGGCATTTTTTGTCTTATCAATAAGTATAATTACACTTTCACAATTAATAATATTGGAATTTTTTTTCGTTTGCTGAACTTTATTTTCTCTTGCAAAATGTGTTATAATTGCTCAAAATTTTTTTGGAGTGATTTAGATGATAAAATTAATTGCGGCGTTGGTTATCGTCGGTAATTTAATATTTTCTTCAGTTGTGGACGCGGAAGTAATAAGTTGCAATGCGACGGGCAACGAGTCAGCGAATAAATTTGAAACTCAAGAGGTTGTAAAGTTGCGTGCGCTGAATAAAGCGATAAAAATTGCGACGGAGCAAGCCAAAGTTGATTTTAAAAATAAATTTGCCGGCGAATTGAGCGACGAGGAAATTTCCGCCATAATAAATAACGGCTGCGAACTCGGCGAAGTTAATTACACGCAAGCAGATTCATCTTGGCAAGCGGCGATTGAGTTAAAAATTGACGACGCGGAAGTAAAAAATTGGATTCGCCGCTCAGACAGAGAAAAATTTACGTTAATCAGTCAAAATCGGGACGTTGAGAAATTATTTGCGGCTAATGATAAGCGTACAGCGGAATTACGTGAGCGATTGGCTACAGATTATAAAAAACAAGACAAAAAATTTTTTAAAGCAGAATTTGAGTATGTCAGCAATGAATTTTTATCGAATAATAAGATTGCGGGAGGAAATAAATTTTTTTATCGCGGAAGATTGGACGATGCGATAACGCTTTACACGGAAGCGATAAAAATTAACGAGTACAATGAAGTTGCATATAATCTGCGCGGAAATATTTACAATATCCAGTCGATGTGGCAAAAAGATATTCCTATAGCGGAAGGAAAACGTCGGCAAGCGATAAATGATTTGGATAAGGCGATACGTTTAAATAATAATTATGCGTCGGCGTTCAGTAATCGCGGATTTATTTATTTAAACTCAAAACTTTTTGGTCAAGCTGTAAAAGATTTTAACCGAGCAATTCAACTTGAGCCGAATGAAGCGCAAAATTATATTTATCGGGCGCAATGCAATCGTCCGACGGACAAGAATTTAGCCCTTGCCGATTTTAACAAGGCAGTGGAGCTTGCGCCGAAAAATTCTTATGTTTATACGGCACGCGGCAATTTTTATGAGCAAGATTTAAAAGACTTTTCAAAAGCATTAAATGATTATACGCGAGCAATAGAGCTTGAGCGTCGAGAAAATGAATTGGCGTTGTATTATTACAATCGCGGCGGGATTTACCAGAAAATAAACGATTACGGCAGGGCGATTGACGATTACACACGTGGAATAACGATTATAAACAACTCGAATCAAAAAAATCCGTTATTGGCGTGGGTTTACATGAAGCGCGGCGAATGTTATAAAAGTTTAGGTGATAACGGGAAGTATCAAGCTGATTTAAAGAAGTTTGAAGAATTGCAACGCAGATAATCAAAAAGGAGCCACTCAAAACCGAGCGGCTCCTAAAATTTTGTCCGTAAAAGTTTATTCAACTTCGATTAATTCGTATTGGGGATTGCCGAGACCTTTTTCAGCCATAGCAGACAGTTGGCGCATACCGTGACGGGTTTCAATGCGTTCTTTCATGTCGTGGCTATCACTTGCGGCGTAAATCATATCTGTGCAAGCCTGGTCGACGGCGAGCAAGTCAGTTGAAACGGCAATGCCAATGTCTTTCATGGTCGGTTCAGCGGCGGCAACGCCTTCGCAATCGCAAGAAACGCTGATACGGCGCATGACGTTGATAAAGACAATATGTTTGCCGAAATAATTACACGTCGCGTTCGCACTGTCGCACATGAGCTCCATAAAATATTCTTTAACAGGCCACGTTGTAAAATCTTCAGGAACGTTATTGGGATCGACACCGTGAACTTGAGCCTTGCCGAGATGTCCCGACGCATTTCCGATACCGATATTTTTCATAGAGCCGCCAAATCCGCCCATGTAGTGCCCTTTGTAGTGCGTCAAAACAATCAGCGAATCATAATCGGTTAAATGTGCGCCCATAGCGACTTCCTTAAGATGAAAACCGTTGCGGACGGGCAGATTAACAACTTTGTCGTCCTCGTCCATGATGTCGACCGGGCAGAAAGTCCAGCCGTTAACTTTTAAAGTTTCGCGGTGTCCTTCGGTTGTATAACGGTCGCCTTTGTAAAGAGTATTGCACTCGACGATAGCGGAGTTGGGAACTTGCGCCTGGAAAGCTTGCGCCATGTCACGCGGAATAATATTCGGACCGTGTTTTTCGCCGGTGTGCAATTTGATACCAACTTTGCCGAAAATATTTTCATCAATCATTTTGTAAAGCTTGATTAAATGTTCGGCGTCGATTTTCTTTGTGAAGTAAACTTTAGCCGCTGAGCCTTGATAATTTTCGCCGGTGACGTTTTTAGAGCCAACGACTGGAGCTTGAATAGCCATAAAATTTTCCTCCTTATCCCCGCGCAGGGGTTTTTTTTATCATAGCCCTTTGAGCTTACTCAAGTCAAGCTTTAACGAAACAAATTCTCTGTTTAATGTGTTCGCCGCCAGAAATTTCATCAACCATTGCAAGCGCGTAGTCCGCATAACTTATTACGCTCTCGCCCGCCGCGTTCAACGTGAGTTCCTCGCCGCCGACAAGATATTTTCCTGTGCGTTCACCGTCGGCTTGAAAATCTGCCGCAGGACTTACGAACGTCCATTTAACGTCGTTGCGCTTGCGAAGTTCGTCAAGTTCATTTGCTTGAGCCTGCGCGGTCGGGAAATAATCTGCAGGGAATTCGGGCGTCTTAAAAACTTGCGTCGTATGTTCCTTGTCGACGTAAAGACTACCCGCGCCGCCAACGATTAAAAGCCGCGTGTCCGTACCATTCAACAAGTCGCAAAGATGTTGGCTGGTCGTGGTGTGCAAAGGAAGAGTTTCGGGCGTCCAAGCTCCGAACGCATCAACTACCGCGTCGAAATTTTCCAAGTCGCTTTTCTCCAACGCTAAAATATCTTTGACAACTACTTTAGCCGCGCCATCAATCTCCGTAGCCCTCCGAACAAATGCCGTAACCTCGAATCCGCGAGCCGCCGCCTCTGCGACAATTTTTCTGCCTGCCTTACCTGATGCTGCTACTACTGCAATTTTCATTTATAATCTCCTCCGAAAATTTTTGTCATCATGATAAATTTTTTTGCTTTAAAAAACAAGAAGGCACTTTTTTATAACTGTTTGAGTTTTTGGGCACGGTGAATTAAAATTTTATCGGAGGTTAAGTAAATGATACGCAAAAAAGATTTGCCGGATTGCCCGGTTTCAACGACCTTGAGTTTGATAAACAGCAAGTGGAAAGTTTTTATTTTACAAAGACTGCAAGAGCGGTCGTGGCGATATAACGAGTTGAAAAAATCAATCAAGGGAATAAGCCAGAAAGTTTTGACGGACAGTTTACGTTCGCTTGAAGCTGACGGACTTATTAAAAGAAAAATTTTCAATGAGAGACCGCCCCACGTAGAGTATTCGCTGACAACATTGGGCGAAGAATTACAATCGGTACTCGACGCGCTTTACATTTTTGGCTTGTATTACAAAACTACCGCTTCATGATTTGTGCTCCGCGCCTGTCGAGGTCAAGAATCAAAGCTTTTGAGTTTACGCCGTGAATTTTAAATTCCTCAACCATAGCGGAGGCGATTTTATCTTCCAAACCGCTTTTTAAAGTTGTGAAGGCAATTAAGCATGAACCTGCACCAGAAATTGCCGCCCCCAATGCCCCTGCATTTTTAGCCGCCTCGAAAACTTCGCTCATGCCCGGTACCAATTTTTTTCTATACGGCTGATGTAATGCGTCGTCGAAGGCAAGCGGCAATAAATCTGCACGTCCCTCGACTAAAGCCGCGATTAACATTGAGGCGCGGCTGATATTAAAGATTGCGTCTTTCATTGAAATATGTTTAGGCAAAACTTTTCTTGCGAGGCGCGTCGACAATTCAAAATCGGGAACGGCGACGATTAATTTTAACTTAATTCGCGGGAGGAAGGAAAAAGTTTGAACTTCGCCCTTGTCCATAACGCTGACGGTAAATCCGCCAAAAAGCGCGGGCGCGACGTTATCTGGGTGTCCTTCAATCTCCGTTGCAAGTTTTAAAAGTTCTTGACGATTGAGCGGCGAACCGAGAATTTCATTAGCGGCAACTAAACCGCCAACAATCGCTGTAGAAGACGAACCAAGACCACGAGAAATCGGCACGTTATTTTTTGTACGGATAATTGCGCCTTTGAATTCGTCTTCGCGCTTTACTTCCTGCAACAATCTGCGAACGGCTTGCCACGCCAAATTTTTTCTGCCGCGAGGAATATTTTCCGCGCCTTCGCCCTTAGACTCGACGATAATTTTACTGCCGCGCAAAAGCGTTAAGTCCAAATAATTATAAATCGTCGTCGCCACGCCTAAACAGTCAAAGCCCGGACCACAGTTAGCAGAAGTTCCTGGCACTCGAACGACGGCGCGATTTTTTTTATTGTCCATTATTCCACCCTGATTACATTGAAAATTTTATCGACGACTGACAATGCCTTTAACGCCGCTTGCGCCTCTAAAATATTTTTGTGCTTAACCTTGTGAGTTATGACGACAATTTCTACGTGATTTTCAATTTCCGCTTTAGTTTGCACGACGGATTTTAAACTGACATCAACATTGCCAAAAGTTGTAGCGATTTTGCCGAGTACGCCAGGTTTATCGTCGACGAGCAAACGGATATAGTAGCACGAAACAGTTTCTTCGACGGGGCAAATATTTCGTTTGTGATAGCAAGTGCAACCGAAACGCCCTGCCGCGCCGCGTTGAAGTCCACGAGCAATTTCGATAATGTCGCTGACGACGGCAGAGGCAGTTGGTTTGCCCGCACCGGGACCAAAGAACATTGCCTCTTCAATCGGGTAGCCGCGCACAAAAATAGCATTCATTACGCCATTGACAGCCGCGAGTGGGTGTTCTTTAGGCAAAAGTACGGGATTAACTCGAACGTCAACGCCAAGTTCCGTGTCGCGCCCGACGGCTAAAAGTTTCATGACGTAACCGAGATTTGCGGCGTAGGAAATATCTTCGGGCGTGATATGCGTAATGCCTTCAACTGACACGTCCTCGAATTTTATGCGGGAATTAAAAGCAATCGACGCGAGAATTGCGATTTTGCGAGCGGCGTCTTTACCTTCAACGTCGGCGGCGGGATTTGCTTCTGCGTAGCCGTGCGATTGCGCCTCTTTTAAAACGGTATCATAATCCGCGCCGAGTTCAAGCATTTTGGTTAGCATATAATTTGTCGTGCCGTTAACAATGCCTAAAACTTCCGTGATTTTATTGGCGGTTAAGGAACGTTTCAGCGGCATGATAATCGGAATTGCTCCGCCGACTGCCGCCTCGAATAAGAAATCAATTTGATTAGTATCCGCCGCGTCGAAAAGTTCATGTCCGAATTGCGCAACGACATCTTTATTAGCCGTGACGACGTGTTTACCGTGCGCCATTGCCTGTAGAATAAAATCTTTGGCAGGTTTGACGCCGCCCATAAGCTCGACGACGATTTTAATTTCGGGGTCGTTCAAAATTTCGTCGTAGTTATTCGTGGCAGGTAAACCGCGCTCCTCAAGTGCAGGAATTTCACGCGGTAAGACGAGAATTTTTTTTATATCAATCGCAGTGCTCGCCCGTTGAGTGATTACGTCGCGATTGTTTTGCAAAACTTCAATGACGGAGCCGCCGATAGTGCCCGCGCCCAAAAGTCCAATCTTTACTACGTTGTCCAAAGAAAATCATCCTTTCCAAATTTAATTATCAATGAATTATTCTGCCGCCAAAAAATTTTTCCTGCAAATGAATTTATATTTGAATTGACTATGTTGAACAAATGAATTATATTGCTGATTATGACATTTTTAAATTTTATGGTATAAGGAGTAAGCATGAATATTTGTTTACTGATAAAAGATTTTGCAATCGGGAAGAAATTTTTGGCTGATGGACGCCCGACAAAAAGCGGCGCAGAAATTCACGGCGAAAATCACGCGCTTCAACTTATCAAGCTGGGACATAGCGTAACGATTATGACTAAGAAAAGATTTTTCTTCACGGCGGCGCGAGAAAATTTAAACGGCATTGATTTAGTTCGATTACACGCGCCATTTCGTTGGCTTGAAATTTTTTTGCGCCTTTTGACGACGCACAGAGACATTGACGCATTTTATATTATCGGCACACCGAAATTTTCCGTTTGGGCAATTTTATTTGCAAGAATTTTTAATAAGCCAGTAACTTTAGCGTTAACGGGCAAGGCGGAAATTTTTTCTGCTGATAAAAATTGGCGCAATAAAATTTTAGCGACGTGTACAAATTATGTTGCGACGACTAAAGAAATTTGCGACGGCTTTATCAAAAATGGCGGCATTGCTCCCGAAAAAATTTCAATTCTGCCGCACGGTATCGACACGAATAAATATCCGCAATCAAACGAAACTTTACGGCGCGAATTAAAAATTTCTCACGGCGTCGACCCTACTCAAAAAGTTTTGCTGTTCTGCGCAAGAATTGTTAAAGATAAAGGCGTTGACACATTGCAGAACGTTTGGCGAATTTTACATAAAAAATTTCCCGACGCGCTTTTATTTGTAGTTGGCGGCGGGCTTAATGAACTTTTAGAAGAATTACGAAAAACTTCAGCGGGATTGGATAATTCCATAAAAGTTATCGGCGAGGTTGACGCGCCCCAAGAATTTTATCAAATGGCGGACGTGTATATTTTTCCGTCGCGACATGAAGGCTTGCCGACTTCCCTGCTTGAGGCAATGGCAAGCGGATTGCCTGCCGTCACAAGTGACATTGGCGGTTGCGAGGACGTGATTCAAAACGACGTGAACGGCTACCGCGTTTATTCAGAGGACGCAATAGCTTTTGCGGAAAAAATTTCTTTGCTTTTTGTTGACGACGAGCGTAGAAAACTTTTCGGCGAGCGGGCAGCTAATTTGATTCGTGAGACTTGCGACTTTTCGATTGTCATTCCAAAGCTAGCAGAAATTATCGCGTCGAGGTGATATTATGAACGATAAAAAATTTTTTGAGGCGGCGGAGGCTTGCGGATTATTTGAACTTATAGGCGCAGAGACGGACGCGGAAGAAATTTTGACGGCTGGGAATTCTTTTTTTGATAAAAATTTTTTCGGCACGCGAGTTTTGATTTTGGCACCGCACCCCGACGACGAAATTAATATTGCGGGCAATATGATTTTGACTTTGGCGGCGGCTAAGGCGGAAATTTTCGTTGCTTATTCAACCAACGGCGACTTTGAACTTAAAGCTGAAGTTCGCGCTCAAGAGGCGGTTGACGCACTGAAAATTTTGGGCGTGCCACGCGATAAAATTATTTTTCTCGGCTATGGCGACGGACATAAACTTGCCGATAAGCCAACTCAATCGCCCGCTGGTCACGTTGAAACTTATGCGACAGAAAATTTCGTTGACTACGCTAAAAAAACTTTCGGACGACACAGTCCCTATACAAGACAAAATTTTAAGCGCGATTTAAAAAGTTTGCTCCTAGAATTAAGAGCGAACATAATTTTTTGCGTCGACCTAGATAATCACCAAGACCACCGCACGCTGTCGATTTTGTTCGAGGAAGTTTTGGGCGAAATTTTATCGGAGCGCAGTGATTATCGTCCTGAAGTTTATAAAAAATTTGCCTATGCGACCGCCTTCACTGCCGCGCCTGATTTTTATGCGCCAAATCTGTTATCAACGCCAAAACCCAAAATTGGAGAGACTGACACTTATGACTTTGATTTTATCGACCGTGCTAATTATATTTGGGCTAACCGCGTTCGTTTCCCCGTTATACACAGTCAAACGCTTTTGAAAGGCAATCCTATAGCCGAGGCGATTTTCGCGCACAAATCACAGCGCAACGAGTGGAACGCCCTCCGCATTATAAATTCCGACGAAATTTTTTTCGAGCGACGCACTGACAGCCAAACTTTTTTTGCAAAGGTTACGGCGAATTCTGGTGACACTGAAAAAGTTCGTGACTTTAAAATTTTCGCTGAAAATAATCTTTGGCAAGGCAAGAAAATTTTTTTTACTTGGGACGAACCGATTCAAGTTCAGAAGATTATAATTTATGGAAATCCGCTTGACGACGCGCCCGCGAAAATTTCTTTAAGCTTGGAATTGGCAAATATGCAAGCTGTCATTGACAAGAAGGGAATTTATTTAGATAATGTAAAAAATTTCAGCGCGGAATTGCCAAGTCGCGGACGACCTCTGGTTATTGATACGGAAAAAATTTTTGTGACGCGTGCGGAAATTTCAGCCGTTAACGCAGGAAAAAATTTTGGACTATCTGAAGTTGAATTCTTCGCCAATGCTGAACCGTTACATAAAATCTCGCCGTTTATAAAGCTCACTGTCAACGATAATTTTTTCTACAATTACTCCGTGCCCTATGAGGTTGACAAAATTTCTATCGGGCTTTATCGTTTCCACGTCGACGCACCTGTTAAAGTTACTGCGACGGCGGGCGACGAAAATATTTTATCGGAGATTATTGACGACGAATTGATTTTAAATTTAGGTAAGACAATGGAAATTGTTTTGACGGCGGAAGTTGTCGGCTCTGACATTTACGACCGCGCAATTATTCGCCGCGTTGGAGATTTGGCGCAAATTCAATTAAAAGTTTGGCAGTGGTTAGATAAATTGAGAGTTCATAAATTGAGGAACATATGAGCGTTTTAAAAATCAACGAGGAGTTATTTATCGGGTCTGGTGGTCATCAAGCGACGTACATTCACCCGATTGACCCGCAAAAGTGCATAAAAATTCCGCACATGAAAGACGACGGCGACGTTCGCAAGGAAATGCGCTATCGTCGAATGTGCGCGAAGAAATTGGCGAAGTCTAAACTCGTGACAGAATTTTTTGGTACCGTCGAAACTAATTTAGGGCTTGGCTACGTTTTTGAGCGTGTTCTCGATTACAACGGCAAAACAAGCCTAGACATGAAAAAATTTTTGCCGACGACTAAGCCCGACAAAAAAATTCTTCAACGGATTTGGACAATTTTGCTAAACTTTAAATCGGACTTCCTGCACGAAAATATTGCAATCGTCGACACCGACATAGAAAATTTTATGGTGCAGGAACATGCGCCCGGAGCTTATCGCGTGCGAATCGTTGACAATATCGGGACGCCCGTTTTAATTCCGCTGGTTTATTGGTTTGACTTTGCGGCGGCGTGGAAGGCAAAACGTTATTGGAATAAAATTGTTGATTGGTTAGCAGAAAATTATCCGGAAATAATTCCGCCGGAACTCGTCGCGCAACTCAAGTAATTAGCAATAGTAGACTAAAACATTGACAAAAGTGTAACTGTATCTTAAACTGTATTTGCCAGCGAAAAACAAACTGGTATATTTAATACCGGTGGCTCGCCGGGAATTTACGACTGTGGAGTGTTATACAAACGTTAGTAGGTAATCCGAGAACGGACACGCTGAAGCAGTAAGATAGAATCGCGAGGTCTGTCCTATTCATCTTAACATGGACACAAATAACCATGTTTTAAGGAGCAGAAATGAATTATGCCGAAAATTTCGTTCGACACGGCAATGTATAAAGTTATGTTGCTGTTGGCGTTCGCAGTGCCGCTATCAACTGCTATCGCAAGCATTGCAGTAGGACTGGGGACGCTTTTTGTATTGATTTGGTCGGTGCGCCATAAAAAATTGCCGCCATTCGACTCAAATATTTTGGAAGTGCTAGCGGTTTATTTAGTTTTACAAGTTTTTATCGCGGCGATGTCGTGGGAGCAGTGGAACAGTTTCCGCGAAGTCGTCGGCGAAGTGCACAGATTATTTCCGCTGATATTTGCGATGACTTTTATAAAAAAGCGCGAGCAACTTTGCGGCGTGTTGATTGCGTCGCTGTTGGCATTTCTAATCAATGACGCGGCGGGAATTTATCAATATGTCGTAAAGGGCGAGCCGCGAGCCTTCGGATTTAATCATACGCCAACATTTTACGGATCGTTTATGCTAATGCAGTTGCCGCTGTTAATTTATATTGCACAGTTAGAAATTTTATCGACGTTGTGGAGAAGATTAGCGGCAGTCACTGCGGTTTTAAGTTTAATTTGTCTCGTGCTGTCGATGACGCGGGGCGCGTGGTTGGCGTTGATTATGGTCGTTGTGATTTTCGTCGTGCTTGAAAAAAGATACCGTCGCCTCACAGCAAAAATCTGCGCGGGCTTAGCGGTAGTGTTTTTAATCGTGGCTTTAGCGTCTCCGCAAATTCAAGAGCGGCTTTCGACGATGACGAGCACAAAATTTCAGAGCAATACCGAGCGTGTCTTAATGTGGAAAGCGGCGGCAGAAATTTTCCGCGATTATCCAATTTACGGCGTCGGGCAAAAGATGTACGCCAACGCTTACAATAAATACTACATAGCCAAAGAAGCGAGAGAACGAGCCGGCGTTATAGGAGAAGTGGGACATACGCATCCGCACAATAATCTTTTGCAGAGAGCGAGCGAGGGCGGCTTAATTGGGCTGGCGTCGTTTATCGGGCTTTATGCGTATTTCTTCTGGAAATTTTTTACTCAATATAAACGCGAAAAAATTTTTGCATTCGGTGCGGGCATAACTGCAATTTTAATTTTGGCAGGGCTTCAACTTGAGGGCTTGACTGATACAAATATGAATCAAGTCCCAATCATGCGCGAATTTTGGTTGTTAGCGGGCACGTTGATAGCTTCAGAGAATATTCTTAAGCAGAGGTGAATTTTTTGACTATAGATGAAAAAATTTTTGAAGAACCCGAAGGCGAATATTGGGTTGACGCAAAATTGAGCAGGGCACGACGAATAGCATTAGAAAAATTTGCTAAGGAAAAACTCGGCGTGAAATTTTCGCACATTGAAACTTTGGACATTGCCTTAACGCATAAATCTTACGCGAACGAATTCGAGCCGCTTATAAAGTACAACGAGCGACTTGAATTTTTGG
Organism: Selenomonadaceae bacterium; assembly: GCA_017428215.1. GTDB lineage: Bacteria > Bacillota > Negativicutes > Selenomonadales > Selenomonadaceae > Quinella. The sequence goes on along the minus strand of JAFRRH010000001.1, from coordinate 17,389 downwards.
GCGACGCGGTTTTGGGCTTAGCAACGGCTACATATCTTTTTAAGCATTTCACGCATTTAAAAGAGGGCGAACTTACTAAGACGCGCTCCGGAATTGTTCGACAATCGACACTTACACGAATTGCAAAGGAAATAAATCTCGGCAACTTGCTGTTACTCGGACCGACTGAAATAAATTCAAAGCGCGGACGCGATTCCAATCTTGAGGACGCAATGGAGGCGGTTATCGGAGCGATTTACTACGACAAAGGCTGGGAAGTTGCCCGCGATTATGTCTTCCGCCAATTCAAAGACGAATTCGAGCGCGTTAAAGTCACTGGCATTCCTAAAGATTACAAAAGCAAATTGCAGGAAGTTATTCAGCACAAACCTCCGTTGAAATTGACATATGCCGAATTAGGCGCGAATGGTCCCGATCATGATAGAACTTTTGAGGCGGCGGCGTTGATTGACGGAAAAATTTACGGGCGCGGCGTCGGACGCAGTAAAAAAGCCGCTGAACAGGAAGCGGCAAGAAAAGCTTTACAGAAAATGGGCGAGATTAATTAAATAAGCGATATAAAAGGTGGGCTAGCAATGCGCAGGCGTTGCGTACCGGCGCGGCGATTAATGTAAAACTATCGTAACGTTGGAGCGCGTCCGCTGTTTGTCGACTTTTTAAAAGTCGCGCTGAACAGGAAGCGGTAAGAAAAGCTTTGCAAAAAAATGAGCGAGATTGATTAAAGATTATTCCAATCGTCGGCAATATGCTTGCCGATTATTTTTTTTATCCTGTCGAGCGGATAAGGAACCTCGTATTCGTCGAAGTAGCCGATTTCAACGATACGCGCTTGATTGAGATCATTGTAACGACCAACAGGCACGTCAACCACGTCACCAACTGCAAGCGTCTCGTCTTCGGTGCTGTAGGTGTAGTGCTTGTAACTGTCTTTGAACTGAACTTTACACAAAATATATTTACCTTTAGGTAACGTAACTTCAACCAACGACGGAGAAAAAATTTCGGCAGTCAAATCAGCCGCGCAGGCGTGAAGTTCTTCGATAAAGATTGTCAGACCCGGCAAAAGATTTTCGCTGTAAGGAGCCTCTAAAGTTTCCGTCGAGTTGTCGTGCCGAACGAGTTCAAAATTTATTCGCGGCTCCGAATCATTATCAACGTCATCAAGTTCTATGGCGTCCAAAAAACTCTGGCAGATGTCAAAAATTTTTTCAGTGTTATCGCCTAAGTCGTAGATGTGCACGGAATTTTTTTTGTTAAGCGTCAAAGTTTTATCGTGGCGGTCAAGCGTCAACGTCTCTGAAGAATAATTCATCGTGACTTTTTCGAGCCGCTTGCGATTGATAAACTCCAACTCCGGAATCAATTCATCGAGCCAATCTAAAAATTTTTCCCAATTTTCGGGGTAAGCATTTGAACCTTGTCCGCGATAAATTTTTTCGCCGTCCTTAAAAATTAATTGCCACTGCACGCCGTCGGGAATTTCGGACGAATAATTTTTCTCCCACGCTAAAATATTCAGCGCGTCGAGTTCTTTAAGCCACTCTGCAGACATTTTTGCGGCGGGCGATTTTTTTTTATCGACGTTCAGCAAACCATTGCGCAAAATTTTATAATTCGTAGAGCCTTTGACGATTGCAATTTCAACTGTCTTGTAGCCGTCGAATAAGTCGCCAACCGTAAATTTTATATACTTAGCCATTATTCAATCTCCCAATAAATATCCACAGTTTCGGTTACCTTAATTTCTTCGGGCGCAAAGTCAAGAGAATTTTCTTTACCGGGCGTGTATTTGGCGCAAACGCACGTATCTTCATCGAATAAAGATTCATCTTGCGTACAGTGTATGTTAATAATTTTTCCGAGCTTGACGCCCAAAGCCGCGCAGAGAATTTTAGCTTTGCGTTTGGCATCTTTGGCGGCGGTTTTTAAAATTTTGTCGTTGAAACTCTCCACGTCCTTTATCGTGAACGCGATTGAAATTTTTGGCTCGGCAAGGCAACTGGCAATCGTATCAACTGCGGCGTTAAGTTTGTCTTTATCAAAGTCGAAAGTGAGCTTTAAATCGTGAGAGCACTCAAAACCACTAAAAATTTTTTGATAGCGAGTGGATTTGGAATCTTTAGTTTCCTCGTTCTCGTAAATAGCTTGCACGTTAAACTTAGTCGTCTTCAAGTCGTTAGCTTTAAAGCCTGCCTCGACAATCGCCTCGCGGAGCATTTCAACTTGCTGGCTACCGATTTTTACTGCGGCGGAGTATTCTTTGTTCTGCGCCGTCAACGTCAGCGACAAAACGACAGTATCGGGAATCTGCGTGGCGTGTCCAATTCCTCTTATGTGAATCGTGCGTTTTTCTTCCGTCATGAAATTTTCCTCCTAAAATTTTCTCGCGCTAAAAATTCTACAAAAATTTTTCTCGCCCTGCTTTGACATGACATAAAAATTATTCTAAACTAATTTGCATATTATAAAAAGGTCGTGATAAAAAATGTTGCGTGCACTCGCGGCAATTTGGCTGATTTGGGGTTTAAACTGGGTCGTCATGAAAACGGCGAATACTTATTTTCCGCCGATACTTTTCGTGACGTGGCGATTTGGAACGGGCGCATTAATTTTATTGGCGTTTGCGTATTGGCGAAAAATTCCATTCCCCGATAAAAAATTTCTGCCGTGGATAATTTTAACGGGAATTTTAATGCTCGTGCTTAACAACATCGCCGCGCAGGTCGGCATGCAATCGATAAGCGCGGGCATGGCGGCAGTCTTGAATTATACCGCGCCGCTGTGGACGGCAATTTTAGCGCACTTCACATTGAACGAACGATTAACGCGGCTGAAATGCTTTGGAATTTTTTTGGCAATCGTCGGTTTGTACGTGTTAATGGGTTTGCAGGGCGTTGAGGATTTGCACGCGGCATTTATAATAATCGCGGGCGCAATAATTTTGGCGGTGTCGAATATCATCGTCAAGTTACGATTGAGCAAATGCGATATGGTTCAGCTGACGACGTGGCAAATGGTTTTCGGCGCAATCGTTCTGGTAACTTATTCGTCGCTTGTACCGCAGGGCGAAATTAATTGGTGTTTGCCGGCGGTGCTCTGCGTAATTTATAATGGCTTGTTAGCGTCGGCGTTAGCGTTTTTCTTGTGGAATTATGTTTTAACGCACATTGAAGCAAGCTCCGCATCAATCGCAACTTTAGTCGCGCCGGTCGTCGGTGTATTAGGCGGCGTAGTAATTTTAGGCGAACCGTTCACCGTTCAAATCGTATTGGGCATGGTGTTAATCTTCGCGGGAATTTTAATTGTAGTTAGGAAGGGAGCTAAAAAATCTTGATATTAACTGAAGAAATAAATAAGCGGCGGACGTTTGCAATAATTTCGCACCCCGACGCGGGTAAAACAACTTTGACCGAAAAACTTTTGCTTTACGGCGGCGCAATTCACTTGGCAGGCTCGATTAAGTCTCGTAAAACTCAACGGCACGCAGTTAGCGATTGGATGGAAATTGAAAAGCAACGCGGCATTTCCGTTACGAGTTCCGTTTTGCAATTTGACTACGCCGGTTGCCGAATTAATATCCTAGATACGCCTGGACACCAAGATTTTTCCGAAGACACTTACCGGACGTTAATGGCGGTTGATAGCGCGGTTATGATTCTCGACGCGGCAAAGGGCGTGGAGGCGCAGACTAAAAAACTTTTTAAAGTTTGTCGTGAACGGCGCATTCCAATTTTTACTTTTATCAACAAGCTTGACCGCTACGGAAAAATTCCGCTTGATTTGCTTGACGAGATTGAAAAAGTTTTAGGCATTCCAACTTATCCAATGAACTTCCCGATTGGCAAGGACGGAAAATATTTGGGCGTCTTCGACCGGCAAAAAAATCGCATTGAACTTTTCGCGGAAGATACCACGCACGGGCAAAAAGAACGCGCCTCCGAAATTTTTTCTGCCGATGACGCGGAAGTTATCAAACGCATTGGGCAAGAAAATTTTGACGCACTCCAAGAAGATTTAATGTTGCTTGACGAGGCGGGCGAAGTTTTTGATAAAAATAAAATTGACGCGGGCGAATTGACTCCGACATTTTTTGGCTCGGCTATGACAAATTTCGGCGTTCAAAACTTTTTAGAGGAATATTTAAGACTTGCGCCGCCGCCCGCTCCGAGACTTTCAAGCGACGGAATCATTGAGCCGGAAGACGAAAAATTTTCCGCGTTCGTGTTTAAAATTCAAGCCAACATGAATCCAGCGCATCGCGACCGCTTGGCGTTTATTAGAATTTGTTCGGGCAAGTTTGAACGCAACATGACTGTTTGGCACGCGGCAAGCGACAAATTAATTAAGCTCGCGCAACCTCAACAATTTCTCGCGCAGGACAGGCAGATTATCGACGAGGCTTTTCCAGGCGATATTGTCGGCTTATTTGACCCCGGTATTTTTGGAATTGGCGACACACTCACCGACGCCGCCCATAAATTTAAATTTGAAGACTTCCCAACCTTCCCGCCTGAAAAATTTGCTCGCGTGCAAGCTAAGGACACTATGAAGCGTAAACAATTTGCCAAAGGCATTGACCAGCTCACGCAGGAAGGCGCAATTCAACTGTTCAATCAAGTTGGCGCGGGCACTGAATCTTATGTAGTCGGAACGGTTGGAACATTGCAATTTGAAGTTCTGCAGTATCGTTTAAAGTCTGAATATGGCGTTGACGTGTTATTGACAATGCTACCGTTTGAAGTGGCTCGTTGGCTAAAATTTTCTGACGGCGCGAAAGTCACTCCCGCAAGCCTGCGCGGCGCGGATAGAGGAATGTTTGTTCTTGACCGCGCAGAAAATCCCGTGTTGCTTGTCGAAAACGAATGGGCTTTGGGCTGGATAAGCGACAACAATCCAAAACTTGAAATGAGCGCAACGCCTTAATTTAGTTTTAAGTCTAAGGAAAAATATTTCGATATATAGGCAAACACAAAACAGGTGGTGAAAATCATGATTGTTAACAACGTAAACTCGTCCACGAATTATTATTCCAATGTGGCGGCGACGAGATACTCAAATTCAATCGGCTATGTTCGCGGCGTGCAAAAGAGCGACGCATTTACTCCCTCCAAAGAGGCGCAGAGTTTTAGCGAAATGCTTAATAAACTCAAGGGCGTTTCTGACGTTCGCGAGGATAAAGTTAGCGATATTCAAGCGAAAATTGCTTCCGGACAATATTTTGTTTCGGCGCAAGACATCGCGGCAAGTATTTTAACTAATCGTTTCTGAGGCGGCGGACATGTGGCAGAATTTGATTGAAACACTCGACAAGCTCGGCGAAAATTACGACAAATTAGCGACGCTCGGCGAAAAGAAACGCACCGCATTAGTCGGAATTGACATGAAGGGACTTTCTAACCTTCTCGACGAAGAACAACTTATCACGGCGAAAATTCAAAAGCTGGAGCAAAAGCGCGTCGAACTTTTAAAGAACTTGTCGCAGTCAAATAAAAATGTAACCGAGACGACCCACGCCAAAGACTTTTATAAATTGGCTCCGTCGCTTGACGCAGAAAAAAAATTGCTCCAACTGCACGAGCGGTTAAGTAAAAACGTCGAACGCACTTTGACAATCCGCAATAATAATCAAGTGCTTGCGCAGTGTGCATTGGACGCCGTGCAAGGACGACTTAACAGATTGAGCGGCGCGGCGATTGAGCCAACGTATTCGGGCAAAGGCGCGGGTATCGTCACTCATCAGAAAAATTTTGACTTTAAAGCTTGAGGTTTTGGCTATGGACGAGACAATTAAAATTTTACGCGAACAAGCGATATTATGCGCTCATCTGCCCGAACTTTTCGACGAGCTGATTAAAATAATGACAAACAACTCACCTGATGTGCAGGAGCCAATTCGTAAAATAGAATCTACAGTACGCGACCTTTCCAAAAACGAGCAAAAGGCGCAAGATTTTTTGAAAAAAGTCGGAGCGGAGTCGTTCGCTGAGTATATCGCCGCGCAGGACAAAAATATTCAACGTGATGTGGCGGAAAAACTCTTAAAGAAGGCTGCCAATGCACAACTTCGACTTAAAAATCAAGTGTCACAGGTTAAATTGCTCTTAAAAAATGGAAAGGATTACGTCGACTTTAATTTAAATATATTGGCGCGAACTTCGGCAAGCGACACTTACGGCGCAGGAGCGCAAACTGATTCCAGACGGACGCGGCGCATGTTCGAGGCTAATATCTAAGGATTGGAAAGAAGGGAAAAAGGACATGAGAGCAACATTTTCCGGATTAAATACGATGGTGCGCGGCATTATGGCTAATCAGTTGTCGCTTGACACCACCGGACACAATATAACAAACGCTGGCACTGAGGGTTATTCGCGACAAGTTGTCAATCTGGCTACGACTTACAGCGAGCAACGCCCCGGCGCGCATGGAAATGTTATGGTCGGTACGGGCGTCGATGCCTTATCTGTCGAACGGGCACGCAACATTTACGCTGATATTCAATACCGCAATGAAAATCCTTCCCAGAAATATTACGAGACTATGGCTGTTAACTATGACAAGCTGGAAACGATTTTCAACGACAGCAAAAATTTGGGCATTGAGTCGGCGTTGAATAAATTTTATCAAACATGGGTAGACCTTTCGACTACGGCTTCAAATTCTTCCTCGCGAACTCATGTTATTGAACAGGGCAGAAATTTAAGCGATATTCTTCAAACAGCAACTTCGGAACTTCAAGAGCAAATTCGCTCCGAGTATGAAGATCTCAAATCCGAGATAAAACAAGTCGATGATATGTTGGAAGAAATTGTTCTGTTTAATAAGCAAATTACAACGCAGGAAGTTACCGGCGCAACGGCTAATGACTTGCGCGACAGGCGCGACTTACTCGTTGACCAGCTGTCAAATTACATGAACATTTCCTTTACCGAAAACGCAAACGGAGCTTATCAAATAAATTCGGGCGGCGTCACTTTGGTAAACGGTCCCACGAGGGCGCATTTGTTGATGAGCGACGGCATTTCTTCCAGTATGTACGGTACCGATTACGGCGTAACCGACTATAACATTAAGATTAAGGAAAGTAATATCGTCTTCACGCCGCAAAACGGTATCTTAAAGGCGCGTCTCGATTCTATTGCCGAAGACAAAGCTTATATCGACAAAATGGCTGACATTGCAAGTTATATGTTGACGGCTTTTAACGATCAGCACAAGCAAGGTTGGGACTTCGACGGGCATTATAAATTTGTCGACGAAAACGGCGATGATTTTACAGTTGCTGACGAATCAGCTTTGGAGGCGGTTGAATACGTTAAAGACGACGGAACATATTTAACAGCAACCGAAGCGGCTACCGTGACTTTGACGGACGGCAAATATTATTTCGGCACGGAAGAAGTTACCAAACTCAACGACGATACAGTTTACAGGAGCGGCACCCAAATTATTACAAAAATTCCCGACACGATTAATTTCTTCGGCAAAGAAAATATTGATTACGAATATCGCTACGACCCCGAGTTTAATAGAAATTATCTTTACAAATACGACCCCGACGAATCTAACGACGAAAAAAATCTTTTAAGCGGTGTACAGATTATTGCGGCGTTGGAAGTCAATTCAAAGTTCGCAGAAACTCGCGGCGACCGTTATATTGCGGCGGCGACAAGCTACGATGTTTCCGAAAAGCAAGATGACACTATGACAATCAACCGCAAATATCTGAACAAAGAATGGGGCAATCGTACTGGCGACGGCACCAACGCTGTTTATCTTAGCGAGCTTTTCAACATTTCGCAGGAAACGATTATCAGCGACGGCAAGGCTAATGCTCTCGTTTCTAAAAATTTGATTCTGCGCGACTTGAACGGCAATCCTATCGACACGGAAGGAAATATTATCACGTCAGATTATGTTTACTCGACGCCAACGACTACGCTAAGCATTAACGCCTATTATCAAAAATCTATGTCGACTTTGGGCATTGACGCCTATTCAACCGACGTGAATTATGAGGGCATGCAAGCTATCATGACGCAGGTAACAAATTGGCGCGACTCAATGGCGGGCGTCGATTGGAACGAAGAACTTACCAACATGATTAAATTCCAAAAGGGATTTGCGTCGTGCTCGCGTTGCTTGAGTGCTATGGACGAATGTTTGGATCGTCTCGTCAATTCAACCGGCGTTGTCGGCAGGTAGTTTTAATTAAGAAAGTGATTGCTATGAAAAAATTTTTGGCGGCTGTGATTTTTATGTTGAGTTTAGTTAATATCTGCGCGGCGAGTAATGATTTAAAATTCGATTCGTCAGGCGGCATAGAAAAAAGCTTGACTTATAACGGTCGAGAAATTAAATTCATTGCTTACGAAAATATTCCTTATGTTACCGAGCCGGCGAGTGAAATTCAAAAGTTGAGCGTCTATGTTCCCGCCGAATATCTGCGCGGCGGCAAGATTAACGGCTACACTGCCAAGACAGCCCCAATTTTTCTTCCCAACGGCGTCGGCGGTTATATGCCGGGAAAAATTCTTGAGCCTGTTGAAAACGACAAGATGAGCGGCGGAGCAAATGCCTCACTCGTTGCGTTGAGCAGAGGTCTCGTCGTGATAAGCCCTGCAATTCGAGGAAGAACGACGACTATGAACGGCGTTTATGTCGGCAAGGCTCCTGCGTTCATAGTCGATTATAAAGCGGCGGTTCGTTGGATTCGTTTTAATCGTGCTACTCTTCCCGCAGGCGACGTTGAGAAAATTATTTCAAATGGAACTTCAGCGGGCGGCGCGTTGTCGGCACTTTTAGGCGCAACGGGTAATGCTCCCGAATACAAAACTTATCTTGACGAATTGGGATCGGCGGATGAGCGCGACGATATTTTTGCCTCAAGCGACTACTGCCCGATAACTAATCTTGAAAATGCCGATTCCGCTTACGAATGGATTTTCTGTGGTGAGAATAAATATTTTCCCGCGATGTGGCAACTTCAAGACTTAGAGGCGCGTGGCAAGCGGACGCCTCAAAAAGTTGCCGAAAAGTCACTTGACTCCGACGCCGCAAATAATCCTGTCGCTGTCAAAAATTCTATCGACATGACGGCTGATGAAATTTCCGCCTCAAAAATTTTGCGCGACGCCTTCCCAACATATCTCAACAGCCTCAATCTTCGCGACGAATACGGAAATCTTTTGACGCTCGATAAAAATGGCAACGGCTCCTTTAAAAATTTTATCAAGAGCAAATATATCGAATCCGCGCAGAGTGCTTTGGATAACGGCGTAGATTTATCAAGCGTCGACTGGGTTAAAATTAAAAATAATCGCGTCGTCGACGTTGACTTGAAAAAATATCCTGCCGCTGTTACCCGCATGAAAGCCGCTCCTGCCTTCGACAAATTGGATTTAAGTTCGGCGGAAAATGACGAGTTCGGCACTTCAAAAAACGAGCCGCGCCACTTCTCGTCGGTCAACAAAATTTATCAGACAGGCGAATTTGCAAACGACGGATTAATCAGCTTGATGAACCCGCTGAACTTTATCGGGCGGCAAGATGTCACGACGGCGAAATTTTTTAGGATTCGACACGGCGCAGCTGACAGAGATACTTCGCTTGCCGTTCCTGCGATTCTCGCGCTGAAACTTCAAAATAACGGCGTCAATGTTAACTTCTTCAGTCCGTGGGCAAGAGGGCATGGCGGCGATTACGATCTCGACGAACTTTTTGATTGGATTGATTCTATTTGCAAATGAATTAATCTCTATCAAAATTTTATTGGAGATAAGTTTTCTAAGGAGGGGACTTTTATGGGTGTAAGAATAGGCAGTATGCACTTCATGTATAATTATCAGCAGTCGCTCAACAATGCCTATCAACAGCAGGGCAAACTTTTTGAGCAGGCGGACGGCTCGTCACTGCACCGCGCCAGCGATAATCCGATGAATTATTCCAAACTTCTGCGCTATAACGTCAGCGAGAACGAAAATAATCAGTACATGGAAAATATCAAAACGGCGTCCTCGTGGATGAAACACTCCGATGACGTAATGATTCATATGACGGAAATGATGCAGACGTTGAAGGAAAAATCTGTTCACGCGGCGAATTCAGATAACGCGGAAGATGATTACGCCGCAATTCATAAGGAAATGTTCGCGCATATGCAAGAAATTGTTTCAGTGGCGAATACTCAACTTGGCGACAGATATTTATTCGCGGGACAAAAAGATTTGACAAAACCCTTTGAAATGTCGCTTAGAGAATACGATCGCGGGCTTGCTAAAAATCTCGACGTGTCGCAATCGGCTTTCTTCAAAGGCACCGACTCCGACTATAACACCGAACTTTTCCAAATGTTGACTGTGACCGACAGCAACGGCGATACTTTCTACCTCGACACGGAAAATTTCAATCTCTACACAAAGAAATTTATCGACGAGGATTATAAAGAAGTTATCGCACATAGTTGCATGACTATTGAGGAGGCGGAAGCGTCTACGGATACGGAAGTTCAAGATTTACTTGCCGAAGGCAAAGCTGGCACCGCCGCCCAATTCCAAGTTGCTGATTACTTTACCAATCAAGGCTTGCTTAAAGACGAAACAAATAATAAAATAACTATAAACGGCACGGAGTACACTTTCACGACGGTTAAGCAAAATATCGTTACTTACAACGGCGACGAAAATCTTATCTCAATGGTTAAGCTGAACGGCGCGACGGATCCCAATTCTGATACCGTTAACTCGACGGGCGGCGGCATGTTTGGTAGAGATATTTTTGACAACGCTAACTCCGGCAATGAGGCTTCGGGTACGGCAATGCTTAACGAACTGTTCTGCCTTTGCTCCAAAGTTAACGATTGCGATATTCACTGGATGTCCTCCGACGGTGTGACGATTGCCGATGTTGCTCATTCAACAATGTTAGTTCAAGAAACCAAAGTTGGCGCACGTCAACAGCTTTACAATCAAGTAAATACAATGTTGGAAAATCAAGCCGACAATATCACCGAAGAAATAACCAACGTCAGCGGCGCGGACATTGCCGCACTTGCAACAAAGCTTATGCAACAGACTGCGCTTTATAATCTGTCGCTGTCATTGGGCGGACGTATTCTGCCGCAATCTTTAGCCGATTATCTCTAATTAATTAAAAATCATTCAAGCAGACGCAATGAATTTCGGCGCGGCGACCGTAATGAAAGTTTTTGAATAGCAAATCGCGTTAACTGTTCCGTCGCTTTTAAAGCGACCCGCAATCTTTAGCTGATTATCTCTAATATCTAATCTTTGAAAACTAAAAACTTAATCCTGCAGGCGTCAACGAGTTCTTTTGCGTTGCCGTCTATTGGTGTTTATGGAATTTTTATGCTAGGCAAAAATTTTGTAAACAAGCAGGAAAATTTATCGAAGGGAGGGAATAAGTCATGATGGTGAGGTTAAATACTCGACATGAGTTGCCGCAAATAGCCATGAGGACGACGCAAGGAAGGCTTGACGAATCGGGAATAGTTCAACCGCAAAGTCGCGGAAGGAATCAACAAGCGCGGTCGAATAAAACCGTTACGCAACCTAGCTTGAGTCTGGACAGCTACCAAAGCCGCAGAGCTTACGGTTTCAAGAAAATGGGCGATTTCACTGCTGAACGCGGGCAAAGAGGTATTTCGGACGCACAAGCAGCAACAGGTCGTCATTCAAGCGAGGCATGGTCAAAAGCCACCACTGCGGCGCAACGCGGCGACGACGTTGTCCAAAAGATTAAGGCGGATATGTTTGCCGACTATCAGGCGCGACCAGTTTTCACTACTTCAGGTATCCCCGATCCTCAAATGCAAGGTCACCCCAATGAGGTTGTCGGTGAACCAGAGTTAAGTGATATTTCAGTCGATATTGAAACCGCGCCAACTGCAAGGATTCATTACACGCCGGGCAGTGTGGAAACTTATCTTCAAAACGAAGGCTTTATCCGCCACTGGGTCTCTATGGATAGTTACGATATTTACGCCTAGCCGAGAAAAGTTTTTCATTCTGTCGTGGGAATTTCAAAGGAGGAAAGTTGCATGCGCAAAATTTACACCAGCAGATTTGGTGAAATTGAGGTTGACGAAAAGAAAATTGTTCATTTCAAGGAAGGCATTCCCGCGTTTGAAAACGAGCATGAATTTGTTATTCTGCCCTATGAAGAAGATAGCCCCTATTATTTTATGCAGTCGCTTAATTCGCCGGATTTGGCTTTCTTGCTGACAATTCCTTTCCTGTTCTTTAACGATTACACGTTTGAGATTGACGACGCGACGATTAAGGAACTCGAAATTAAAGACAGCGAGAACGTTTTCTACTATTCTATGGTTACAATCCCGAACGGCTCTATTCGTTACATGACGGCTAACCTTTTGGCTCCGATTGTCCTCAACGGCGAAAACATGCAGGCGAAACAGGTCGTTTTGGAAAAGAGCACCTACACGACGAAGCATCGCCTCTTCCCCGAAACTGCTAAAAAGGAGGAATGACTAAATGCTGGTCTTGACGAGAAAACCTCGTCAGCAAATAATGATTGGCGATAATATTATAATAAATGTCGTAGAAGTGCAGGGCGAAAATGTGCGTATTGCGATTGATGCGCCGCGCGACATAAAAATCTATCGTGGCGAAATCTATCGTGCTATACAAGAGGAAAATCAAAAGGCGGCTCAAAAATTGGACGTCGATTTACACGGCGCACTGCCGCTTAAGGAAAATTAGCGGGCAACCGCAAAACAAAGGAGTGTTTTATTATGGCAGATATGGTAACGGCGGCAGTCGGTGTAAATTCGGCTCCCAGCACAAAACCTGTCGGAGAGCAGGACTTCGCGCAAATTAAACCTGTAGCTACGAAACAACCCGTAGACAAAGTGTTGACTCCTGCAGAAAAAGAAGAGCAGGAAGGACAGCAACCGCTCTTGCAACCTGGCACAGTTCCGGAGGAAACCGTCAGCCAAATAACCGATGCTTTCAATGAGCTCATGGACAAAATTGACTGCAACCTCGAATTGAACTACAACAAGGAAGCTAATATGATCAATGTTAAGGTTGTCGATAAGGAAAGCGGAAAAGTCATTAGGGAATTCCCGTCCGAAGAAATGATCGAAAACATGATTAAGGCGGAGAAAAATGCCGAAAGCTCGCAGCAAATGCGGGGCGTGTTTGTTAACAGGATGGTTTAAACAGATGCCCTTTCTAAGGAGGGATTAACATGGGTGTCAATGGAATTTATGGCTTGTCGGGTTCTGGTATAGACGTCGAGTCGATGGTTAAAGTCGGCATGATGAGTCGCCAAAACGAATACGACAAGATGGCTCAAAAGTTTACTAAGAACGAGTGGATTAAAGCTGATTACCTCGAACTCAACAACAAAATCACTACGTTCAACTCGTCTACTCTCTCGCAGTATAAAATGTCAACGACTATGAACGCTAGGAGCGCGGAAAGTTCCAGCTCGGCGATTAAAGTTACGGCGAATTCCACTGCGGGGCTTATGAATCATAAAGTCGACGTTGCCGAACTCAGCTCCAACGCTTATCTTATCAGCACGGGTACGCTTAAACGTTACGACGAAAACGGCAATGTTGATTCAAACAGCACGAGCATTCAGCTCAAGGATATTCTTTTCAAAGAATTGGAGTTTAGTTCAGACGGGAAGACTGTTACATCAGGGACAAGCTTGCCGCTCGCGGGTTCTGAGTATGGTAAAAATGGTTATACAGTAACCAGCGGCACTTCGTCTTCCAATAATGCTTTCTCTTTTCTTATAAGCGACAATGCTACCAAAGTAAAAGATGAAAACGGCGTCGAAACCAGCGAATTTAAAAAGGTTGAAATTAATTTCTCTTATGCAGAGCTTGCAAACGGAGCTACGCTGAATGATTTGGCGTCCAAAATCAATGCGGCGGGTCTCAATATCAGAGCCTCTTATGACAGCGTTCAAGATAAATTTTCGCTTTACAATACTAAGGGCGGCAATGATAACGCCATAAAAATCGAGAGTAGCGGCTTGAACAGCGGTTTAAATGCCGGTATTAACGGTTCTACGGCTCTTGTATTTTTCAACGACTTACAACTCAAGCAGTCCGTGAACGGCGAACTTACCAGTGACGAATTTAAGTGGACCACCGCAAACACCAGCGATGCCGTAGGCTCTTCCTTCGAGGCAAAAGGCTCAGACGGTAGCATTTGGGTTGACGGTATAAGGTACAAGACGACGGACAATAAAGTTACGGTTGGCGGCATAACCTACACCGCGCTCAATAAAACTTCCACTGAAACAAAACAGGCTGACGGAACATACAAGCTCGATTCAATTGCAAACAGCGCAACCGTTTCCGTCACGCAGGACACCGACGCGATTATGGACAAGGTTAAAAGTTTCGTGTCGGATTACAACACGCTCCTTGCCAGCCTTTACGAGAAATACGACGAAAAGCCGAATTCCGATTATAAACCGCTTACTCAGTCGCAGAGAGACCAAATGAAGGACGACCAGATTGAGAAGTGGGAAACAAAAGCCAAAGCAGGTCTTCTCTATCACGACCAGACGCTCGGCAAGGTTATTCAAAGCATGCGCAGTGCGGTTTCCGAAAAGGTTGACGGTATCGAAGGCAACTACAATTCGATTTACAGCTTAGGTATTTCGACGACGGGCATTAAAGGACAGTTGGTTCTTGACGAGGACAAACTCAAAACTGCTCTCGCCAATGACCCCGACGCGGTTTATAATATCTTCGCTAAACTCGAAAGCACCACCACGAATAGTTCTAGCGCGGTTTATAAGACAGATTCCAACGGAAGGGTTACGAGTACTTCCAATGGCAACGGTATTGCTCAGCGGCTCGGCGATATTTTCGTTGAGGCTAACAAACTCATTAAAGACCGCGCAGGCTCTTCCGCCGATATTACCGAAGATAGCGACTTGAACACCCTCTTGCGCAACCTGCAAACCAAGATGAGCAACTTTAAACGTGCAATGAATACATTTGAAGATGCGCTTTATAAAAAGTATGACAACATGGAATCCACGTTGGCTAAGTTGGGCATGCAACTGAACTATGTCGTGGGCAATCAATCTTAAAATTTAAATTCTTCTACGGAAGGTGATGTAATATATGGTGAACGCAGCAGAGGCATATAGACAACAGAGAATTTTGAATGCGCCACCTGAACATTTGACGCTTATGCTGTATAATGGTTGTCTGAAATTTATCGATGACGGCAGAGTAGCTCTCGAACAAAAAAACTACGAGGAAGCTAACAATATGTTGCAGAGGGCGCAGCGTATAATTTCCGAGTTTCGCTTGACGTTGAATTTTGATTATGAAATTTCTCACCAGTTGCTCCCGCTTTACAATTACGTTTATGACAGACTGGTTGAGGGCAATATCAAGAACGATTTGGCGCAGATTGACGAGGCTAAGGGGATTATCACCGAGTTGCGCGACGCTTGGTTCCAGGCAATGAAAACTGCCAGAATCGAGAAGGGCGAAGGCACGGGCGGCAAAGGTTATGCATGACGATAAAGCTACGGTCGATGTGGAAGAAACTTTAAAGCAAGCGCGAACGCTTTGGCAAAAATATTTCGCGTTAACAAAGGAGCTTCTAAAGTTCAGCGACCAGAAAGATAGCGAATTGTTCATGGAACTTGTTGACCAGCGCGATCGACTTATCGAGAAAATGAAGGCATTGCCACAAAATGATTATCGCGAATCCGAAGAATGCAAGAAAATGATTGAACAGATAATTCCTATGGACAAGCAGATAATTTATCGGGCTAAGGCGTGGTTAAACAAATCGCGGCGGCAAAACAGCGCGGTGCGTTCCTACGACTTAATCGAGTCGGCAGGACTGCGCGGAACAGTTTTTAACAGAAAATATTAAACAACTTAAAAGACCGATGAAATTTATCACCGGAATCAGACTGTAGACAAAAAACACCTTTCAAGTAAAATGAGCTTGGAAGGTGCTTTTTCATAGATAGACCAATTATAAAAAGTCAATAAAGAATTTTTGGAGAAAATGAAAGTTCTTCGAGCTTTCTGAGAACAAATTTTTTTATGTTAACGCTATCGAGAAGAAATTTTAATTTGTCAGCACCAATATCCTCGAAATCGGCGGGAGAGCTGAACGGGGACAGAATTTCTTTTGAAATTTTGCCTAAAATGTCGGAGAAAACAGACTCGTATTCGGGAAAAATTTTAGCCAAGACGCAAATATTTTGCAGCTTGAGGTCGCAGATTTGAGAGACGAGCGAAAAGCTGAATATGGATAAATTGCGAAATTGCCAAATTTTCTTTCAAGCAATTTCAGTTTCGGAAAAGTCGCCGTAACGAATGAAATCAGCAATAATGAGCGAATCAATCTTGTCGGTTTTGTGGGAACGGATTCTGGTCGAAGCGACAAAGTAAGAATGTTTTTTATGAAATGTCGTGAGGTATTATAGGCGCATTTTAGCTTACAGGCTCAAAGCAAAAATCTAAGGCTATATGTACAGATAGGATTATCGGAACAAGGAAAGGTATCAAACGAACAGTAAGTAATAATGGATCTGGAGCAATGGGCTTTAGCCATACGATAGAATAAATGAATCAAACTGAAATTGGAGCCGTCCATCGCTATTACTCTGTAATCTTTTTATTTTTTCTCTTTATCAAGCGCGTCATTGAATTCATGAAAGAATTGCTCTACAGCCGAGACCTTGATTTTACTTCTGCTCATTGCCGCCTCGGAAATGTAAGAAAAATCCTTGTCATTAAAGGCTCGTATTATCGCTCATACTCTTCGATGAAGAGCAAGAACCACATTATGTCATAGAAAGTCACTTTGTGGTTACGAGTAAAATCTTTTTGCGGCTTAGCAACGTACTTTTTCTTATTGCTATCCGTTTCTTGGAGTATTGCTTTTAAAATTTCCATGGGATTCATTTTATAATAATTTTCTTCTGACTATCAGAAAATTTCTTTATTGTTTTGTTAAGTTAATGCAATTGCCCAAATTGCGGTCATTAAATTTCATTTTAGTGAGTTACATTTATTGTATTAAAACGATTTCACGCTGTTTTTTAGGAATATGGTATCATAGGCTAAAAATAGTTTCGACGAAAGTGTTCATTTATCTAAAAATGCCGAGTTATGACGCCGTTTGTTGGCGGAAAAAATTTGCCAGTCGCTACCAAAACCTGCGGTTGACTAGAGCATGTTGATAAACGCTAAATTTGAACCATGATGGTAGCGAGTAATACGAAATTCTCAAAGCAGGTGAGTAATTTGTCGTAACGAGTAGCAATATGGCGATGATTTTTTATCCGTAAGAAAATCATGTTTTATGAGCGAATTTATCTTGTCGGGAATACAAACCTTCGCTTT
>JAFRRH010000026.1 GCA_017428215.1 Selenomonadaceae bacterium | reverse complement strand
CGTTTGGCACCGCAGTTAAAATTAAGGGCAAATACAACTACCACATAAGCCCGAGGCTTTTCATGGATTACACGGGTTGCATAGTAGAAAAATTAAGGAGCGATTGAAATGTAAATTTATCTTAAAGGTACACCAGAAGAGTTGAAGGAACTTTTCGGCGAAGACGCAGTACTCCGATTCATCGCCAAAGACGAAGATAAAGAAGACGACGAAGACAAGGTAATCCCACCTGACGAGTAAGCCAAACTTTATCAACGTTGTTGCCGCTACCGACTTTCTCAACAAAACCAATCTAGAGCGTGTTGGTAAAGTCAGAAAATAAAACATAAGCAAATTCTTTGGTAAAATGAAAGTGAAAAACTAGCCAAAGGAGATGCTTATGTCAAATTCATTTTACCATGTACGTTACTGCCTTACAAAAGCACAACAAGAAATAATAGAACCGCTATTGCCGGCTCCCAAGTCAACAGGACGACCAAGCTTAAATCCTCTGATTGTATTTAACGTAATCTTGTGGATTTTGTCTTCAGGAGCCGCGTGGCGCGATTTAGCAACTCTTTTGCGTCGGATTATAACCGGGCGACGATAAGCGGCTCCTCAAGTGCAGACAGCATCACAAGTCGCGGAGAAAATCTTTATTACGTCAACGGCGGCAAGGATATTATCTACGGCTTTGACAATAAAGACATGTTAACGCTTGACAAGTTCGAGGGATTTTTTTTTAGCGTTGATTTTGGAGGCGAGAACGCCCGCGCCGAAGCCGTTATCAATGTTGACGACTCCGACGCCCGCCGCGCAGCTGTTTAGCATTGCCAACAGAGCCGCCAAACCTTGAAACGACGCACCATAACCAATACTTGTTGGCACGGCGATAACTGGACGATTAGTCAGCCCGCCGACGACACTAGCCAACGCACCCTCCATTCCCGCCACGACGATTATCACGTTAGCGGAAGTAATTTCGTCCATATGCGCAAATAATCTGTGAATCCCCGCGACGCCGCAATCGTAGCAAGTTGAAACGGCATTGCCCCAAAGATACGCCGTCAATCGCGCCTCTTCGGCAATAGATATATCGCTCGTTCCAGCTGTGACAATTAAAATTTTTTTGTTCTCATCGCGCCGTAAAGTTTTATCGCGGTCAACGTAAATCATACGCGCCGTCTCGTCATAAATCGCGGCGGGAATTTCTTCGCTTAAAAATTCAAATTGCTCACGGCTTGCCCTCGACGCGATTAAATTGCCCGCGCTCCGTTCGTAAAGATTTTTAAAAATAATTTTGAGTTGCTCCTTAGTTTTGCCCGGCGCGTAGACAACTTCCGGAAAACCTTGCCTAAGTTCGCGTCCGTGATCAATCGTCGCAAAGCCAAAATTTTCCGTCGCCAAAGAAAAATTTTTCAGCTCGTCAAGAATTTTTTCTTCCGTCACATTGCCCGCCTTGTAATTGCGGAGCATTTCCAGCAAAATTTTTTCAGTCATTAAGTTCACCTCGTCGGCAAGAATAAATCATAAACCACGCTCTAAGTCAATGCGACAAAAAAAAATTTTTGCAAAGGTCTTGACAAAGGTGGTTGTGGGGGGGGGGATAATAAGTGGGAAAGTTTTTAGATTTTTAAAGGGAGATGGTTTGTATGGCGGTTAAGAATAACACCAAAAGCGGTAACCTCTTCAAGGGAACTGCCCAGGCGGACGAGCTTACAAATTATGGCTCGCAAGTCACTATCAGAGCGGACAAGGGTAACGATTACGTTATCAACTATGGTTCGCAAGTTTCAATCAGCGGCGGCGAAGGTTCCGACACGATTTCCAACTCCAACATAGTAACATGGAATCCCGAAACGTACAGTTACGAGACTTTGACAGCCGATAACGTTACAATTAGCGGTGGCGCGGGCAATGATTCCGTTTACAATGACCATGACTCTAGTGTTACAATCGACGGCGGTAATGGCAACGATGACATCTACAATGATCACGGCTCGAATGTTTCGATTAGCGGCGGTGCCGGCAACGATTATATCTACAACAACGGTAGCTGGAATTACGAAATGCAAACGCGCGAAGGTGGAGATAATGTAACACTCGACGCGGGCACGGGCGACGACACCATTAACAACTTGGAAGGCGAAAACGTCCTGTTCAAGTACAGCGGCGGTAACGACGTAATCTGGGGATTCAACGAGACGAGTACTCTTCAGATTTCTAGCGGCACGATGAATTCCGTTGCTACTTGGGAAGGCGACGATTTACTCTTGACGGTCGGGAAAGATGTAATTACGTTGTCCAGTGTAGCCTCTCTCAGTGCAGTCAATATCGTCAACTCTGAAGGCAAAGCGATTAAATTCAAAGCTAAAGTCGAAGTTAAAGGCACCGATGGCGATGATTACTTGTATAATGAAAAGGACGAAGCCACAATCAGTGCTGGTAAAGGCGACGATTATATTTACAACTACTACGGCTCCAAAGTCACAATCTCTAGTGGTAAGGGTAATGATTCCATTAACAACTGGTACGGTTCGAATGTTTTGTTTAAGTACGGCGGCGGCAACGATTATATCAGCGGCTTTAATGAAACGAGTACGCTCCAAATCTCGTCGGGTACATTCGATTCTGTCGTCAGCACGAACGGTACGGATTACTTTGTTAGCGTCGGCAAAAAATACAATTACGTTGGAGGGCGCGGCTCAGCTTAACGGAATTAAAATCGTTAACTCGAAGGGCAAAGGTTTAAAGTTCTCGATCAAGATGGTTGATAATTTGTTTAGCAGTGAGGACAATGTTAAGGTTGAAGGAACTGCAAACAGAGATGTGCTCAAAAACTCTGGCAATAAGGCTACGGTCTTAGGCTATGCGGGCGACGACACTATAGGCAATACGGGCAATAACATTTCAATAGATGGCGGAGCAGGTAAGGATAGTATTTCCAACGACGCTTCAAAAGTCTCGATAAACGGCGGTACGGGTAACGATACCGTTCGCAACTACGGCTTGCAAGTCTCGATAAACGGCGGTGCGGGTAATGATACCGTTGACAACTACGGCTCGCAAGTTACAATCAACGCTGCTAAAGGCAACGACACAATTTCAAATTTAGGATCGCAAGTTTCAATTAACGGTGGCTCAGGTAACGATTACATCAACAACATTATTAGCTTGAACAACGAAGCACAACCTTCTGAAGGTGCCGATAACGTTACAATCAATGGCGGTGCTGGCAACGATTACATTGACAGCTGGAATTCTGCTGGCAAAGTAACACTCAAGGGCGGCGACGGCAAGGATACATTTATCTACAAGCCTGGCGAGGGTGCGGATACTATCTTCGACTATGAGAGCGGCGACATTCTTAAGATTCTCACGGCGGACGGCAAGTCTGGTGGTTCGTTTACTGATTCGTATTTCAGCGGAAGTAGCCTTACAATTACAATTAGTGGCGGCGGCACAGTTACCTTCGAGACCGTCAGTGCGGGCGACAGTATCAACATTAACGACAAAAGTTATACCATAAGTGGCAGTAAGCTTAAATAGAATCTGCGCGGACAAAATTTCATTCCCGTCAATGCGGCGAGATTTTTTTTATATCTACTTTCCTTTAATGGCAAAATTGGTTATAATCACGGCGCTATCAAAAATTTTTGAAGGGAGTTTTATTTTATGGCTAAAGCCAGCAAAGTTTACATATTTTTTAATTGCGACGCAGATAAAAGCGAGGCGTCCATGAACATTTTCTACAATCACGCTGTTTATAAGGATACAAAGACTTCGCGGAAAAATCTTTGGAAAAAAGTTAAGGAAGAGTTCGGCGCGGAACGAATTCAAATCGCGGAGGATAATCTTAAAGCTGTCGAATTGGCGATAACTGAAGGCGACCCCGTCGAGGCAAGCAACTTTATGCAATTCGGCGCGATTCGTGCGATTGACTGCTATTGAGGTCTTTTTATGGCGGCAAAAAAAATCGCACTCTTTATCGACGCAGATAACATTTCAGCGAAATTCGGCAAGCAGATTATTGAAACTTTAGAAAGTCGCGGCGAAATTTTTATCCGGCGCATTTATGGCAACTGGGAAAAATTTTCTCTGCACAGTTGGAACGAGTGTATTTTAAATTTTTCTCTACGCGCCATTCAACAACCCGACTACGTGGCAGGGAAAAATGCAACTGATATGTCCTTGACGATTGACGCAATGGACGTGCTTTATGGCGGCAAAGCGGACGTTTTCGCGCTCGTTTCCAATGATAGCGATTTCACGCCGCTTGCAATTCGTCTACGCGAAAGCGACATGAAGATCATCGGTATGGGCAATGCAAATGTTTCCAATGCTTTTCGCTCGGCGTGCAATGAATTTATCGACCTCGACGCGCCTATCAAAACTAAGTCCGCACAATCGCCGCAAAAAAAAGTTCCTGCCGCTAAAAATTCTTCCGTCCAAATGTCGCTGTTTGCAGAAGAAAAAAATTCTACGGCGTCAAATTCAAAAGTTGTGCCGATAACTAATCAAAATTTGCAACCTCTGCACAAAGTTTTACGAGAGACGGCGAAAATTTACGGCGACGATAAAGGCTTTGTAAATTTGGGGCAAGCGGGAAATGTTATTATGCAAAAAAATCTGGACATAAAAAGTTCGGGACATAGCAAGTTGAGCAAATTTATTTCCGCATTCCCTAATCTGTATGAGCTGAAAGAAAACTCTTATCGTTGCAGGTAATGCAAAATATTTTGAAAAATCGGTAGACAAAACGAAAAGCGGCGTGTATAATTTTAGAAATATCTTGCAAAAAAAGGAGGAGGCTCTACAGATTGGGCTTCCTCTTTTGCAGGGGAGAGCTAGTTAGTTTAGGCTCTAAATATATAAAAATATAATGGGAAGGAGGATATTTTTTCACTCGGAATAAAATTTTTTGTAAAGAGGTAAGGAGGTTTTTCGCATGAGTGACGGAGGCGGTTCGGCATTTGCTGTAGCGCAACAAATCGGTAAGTCTTTGTTCCTGCCGATTGCCGTGTTGCCGTTCGCGGGCGTTTTGTTAGGTATCGGTGCATCTTTCTCGAACCCGACGACAATCGCGGCTTACGGCTTGGAGGCTGCTCTTCACCCCGGCAGTGCGCTATTTAGTTTCATGCTTATTCTTTCAAACGTCGGCGGCGCAATCTTCGGTAACTTGCCGTTGATATTCGCGTTGGCGGTTGCTCTCGGTATGGCGAAAAAGGAAAAAGGTATCGCCGTTCTTGGCGCAGCAATTTTTTATCTTGTACTTTTAACAACAATCCACGTCTTCTTGGGACTTGACGGTTCACTTCACGCGGACGGCTCGATTGATCCCAGCGTTAAGGAAGGCGCGATAACTTCGGTTCTCGGTATCACTACGTTGCAAATGGGTGTTTTCGCGGGTATCATTACGGGTTTAGTTGCGGCTGAGCTTTGCAATCGCTTTTATAAGATGCAACTTCCGCCCGCGTTTTCATTCTTCGGCGGCACGCGCTTTGTTCCGATTGTTTGTATGATTTTCGGTATCGTAACAGGTATCATTCTGTATTTCGTTTGGCCGTTCGTTCAGAGCGGTATCTTCGCGCTCGGCGGCATAGTCCAAGCGGCAGGTTACTTCGGTACCTTCTTCTTTGGTTGCTGTGAGCGCGCGCTTATTCCTTTTGGCTTGCATCACATTTTCTATTTGCCTTTCTGGCAGACGGGTCTTGGCGGCACTGCCGTTATCGACGGACAAACTGTCATGGGTGCACAGAATATTTTCTTTGCGGAATTGGCTTCACCGAACACGGAGCATTTCTCGGTTGACGCGGCTCGTTTCTTAATGGGTAAATTCCCCTTCATGATGGCTGGTCTTCCTGCGGCGGCGTTCGCAATGTACACCTGCGCACGTCCCGAAAAGAAAAAGGCGGCAGGTTCTCTGTTATTCTCGGTCGGCTTGACTTCGTTCCTCACCGGTATCACCGAGCCTATCGAATTTACTTTCCTGTTCCTTGCTAAAGAACTCTTCATGATTCACGTATTCTTTGCTGGCTGTTCATTTGCGGCTTGTCATATTATGGGCATTGCAATGGGTACAACGTTCTCCGACGGTTTGATTGACTTTATCCTTTACGGCGTCCTGCCCGGTAATGCCAAGACAGGCTGGGTTATGATGTTACCACTGTTTGCAGTGTTCGCGGTAATTTATTTTGTCACGTTTAAATTCTTCATTATGAAATGGGATCTCAAGACTCCTGGTCGTGAAGCTGATGACGAGGAAGTCAAGATGGTCTCCAAAGACGAATACCGCAAAGCTACTGGCGTTGGTGTTGCAGGCGGCGGAGCAGGTTCTGCGGCTATTGCTAATCTCACACCTGACCAGCAAAAATCTGCGACGATTCTCGGCGGTGTTGGCGGCGTCGATAACGTCACTGAAATTGACTGCTGTGCAACTCGTCTGCGCTTGACATTAGTTGACGGTTCCAAAGTTAATGAGGCTATCTTGAAGTCAACTGGCGCAGGCGGCGTCGTTATCAAAGGCAACGCTATCCAAGTCATTTACGGACCGAGCGTCACGATTGTTAAGGCGAACTTTGAAGAATTTGTTGAAGACATTCGCGCTGGCAAGATTGACCGTTCGATTCTTGAAGGTGCTTCGGGTGGCGGCGGCTCTGCGGCGGCTGAAGAAGAGAAACCCAAGATGAAAGACGCTATCTTTGGTGCACACTTAACCGGTCGTATGATGCTTATGAATGAAGTACCCGACGACGGATTTGCCTCGCGTGCAATGGGCGATGGCGTTGCAGTTGAGCCGACGGAAGGCAAACTCCTTGCTCCGGCTGACGGCACAATTACGCTTATCTTCCCGACCAAACACGCAATCGGCATGGTCACGCCCGACGGCGCAGAATTGCTCATGCATATCGGTATCGACACTGTTAAACTTAACGGCGAGAACTTTGAAGTTCACGTTACCGACGGACAAGAAGTCAAGCGCGGCGACTTGCTCGTCACGTTCGACATTGACGCTATTCATAAGGCTGGTTATCCTGTTACTACGCCGCTTATCGTCACCAATTCTTCCGCTTACGGCACAGTTCGTCCGCTCAAGACCGGCGATGTCAAAGCGGGCGAAGACGACTTGCTTGAAGTACTCGGCTAAGTCATTTAGGTTTCAAAAATTCGAGTGAAAAATATTCTTCCTTAGTTAAAAGCCCGTCAACTATTGGCGGGCTAATTTCTTTTGAATAGTTACGGCGCGGCGATTAATTTAAAAATTGTTGAGAAGTTAAGCGCGTCCATTGGATGCAACGTCACGTTGCCGGGCTAATTTCTTTTGAGAGGTGATAATACTTTGACAACCTATTTAAAAAATGCCTTGATGATAACATTGCTGATTTTTTTTCCGCCGTTCGGTTTAATCTTCATGTACAAATATTCTACCTTCGACAAGAAAACAAATTTCGCGCTTGCCGCCCTGTGTACTGCGTTTTTTGTTTACGCTAATATTTCCGCCGGTAACTTAGAAAATATTTTCGGTAGCAGTAAAGGTTTTGAGCAGAGTTTGACTCCTGAAGAGTTCCGCGAAAAATTTAATGCCTCCGCGCAGAAACTTGCCCCGAATTTAGATTTGGCGATTGACGCGCCGTTGACTGTAGAGGATAAAAATTTTACTTACGAGTTCACACCAAAATTAAAACTTGTCGGTACGGTTAGCGGCGAGCAAATTACGGAGCTGAAAATTTTTGCCGAGCCTAAAACTAAAGACGAATCTTTCCAAACAATTAACGTATTGGGACTTTTAATCGCTACGCTCAATCCTGAACTTGACGTTGACGACCGCAGTGAAGTTTTCCGCGATTTACGCATGCTTAAAGAAGTGTCAACCGAAGGCTCCTACGATTGGACAACAACTCGCGGGCGTGTGAAATATTCCGTGCATGCTGACAGCGGCAAAAGTATTTTTACTGCCGAGCTAAAATAATTCGCTACGCTCAATCCTGAACTTGACGTTGACGACCGTAGCGAAGTTTTCCGCGATTTGCGCATGCTTAAAGAAGTGTCAACCGAAGGTTCCTACGATTGGACGACAACTCGCGGGCGTGTGAAATATTCCGTGCATGCTGACAGCGGCAAAAGTATTTTTACTACCGAGCTAAAATAATTTTTGAATTATACAAGAAAAAGTCCGCCTCTTTTGAAGCGGGCTTTAATTTTAATCTAAGCATTTATCAATTAAGTTTCTTGCCTTATCTCCTCACAAATTATTTATACTGCCCTAAATTAAATGCGAAGATATTTTCAAATCTATTATTTGACATAACTAATGCAGCTGTCGCTCCTTGACAAACAACTCCAACAAAAGAATTGCACATCGACAAAATTACAATTTCTGTCAAGTATTCTTTACCCCGCAAAAAATGATCATTATCTCTGTTGAATTGATAAAGACCCACAAGTTTTTTTGAATCATAATCTACGTATTCTTTATTTGTCGTAATGCATAAGTCACCAAAAGTGTTTTTGAAAACCTCAACAAATCTATAGTCTTCTGTCGCTAGAAAAATTTTGTTGCAATTCCATTCCTTCAGCTTAGTACGAACAGTATCTACAGCTAATGATATATGGGGGGGGGTAAAATGCCATTTAGGTTTAAAAGCAACGTAATCCGTACCGCGTAATTTTACACCGAGTACGCGATCATTCTTGGAAAATAACTTTTCTCTCATGGATAAAATTTCTTTCATAATAGCGGGTTTTACCATTAATAATCCGCTATTAATAAGTCTTAAATATTTGATTAAATCATCGTGGTTTCTGTTTTCAAAAAGATGGCGGTTTATAAGTGCAAGGCTTTTGCGACTCCAATCTAAATCACCCAAAATTACATTTTCGCTATTATAAGCCTCCTCAAGTCCGATGCGAAGAGGTTGCTCGAAATAATACTCCCAAGCATTTTCTTTCCCAAATTTTTCTGGTGGTAAATAACCACTTTTATAATTTTGCACATCTACCACAGGAAAATATCCCTTTGACAACGCATAGTAAATATATCCTGCAGCAAGGAGGTATATACCTAAAAGTCCTTTATCAAGACGGTTTATAGGACGAACTATGTAATAAGTCGGTTTACTGGGGTCACCTTTTTTGACGTAGTGTTCTTCTATTTTCAGGTCGATTAAACTTTTGTCAATCAAAAAATCACTTCCTTAAAAAAAGAGGGCGACGACTCGACGAGACAAATCGCCGCCCTAAAAATTTTTCTAGATATTTATTTCATGGTAACGAGAGGTTTGCCGGTCATTTCAGCGGGAATTTCCATGCTAGCAAGCGTTAAGAGTGTCGGAGCAACGTCGCAAAGTGCACCGTCTTTAACTTCCGCAACCCTATCAGACACGACGATAATCGGCACGGGATTGGTCGTGTGCGCGGTGAACGGTTCCTTAAGTTTGTAGTCGAACATTTGATCTGCGTTGCCGTGATCCGCGATTATGACAACTTCGCCGCCGATTTTCTTCATGCACGCGACGAAAATGCCAACGCACACATCAACAGTCTCGACAGCTTGAACTGCCGCCTTCATAACGCCGGTATGTCCAACCATGTCGCCATTCGCGTAGTTCAAAATTATAAAGTCGTATTTTTCGGAGAGAATAGCCTCAGCAACTTTTAACGTGACAGTCGGAGCACTCATCTCTGGTTTAAGGTCATAAGTCGCAACCTTCGGAGAGGGGACAAGAATTCTATCTTCGCCCTCGTAGGGTTCCTCAACGCCGCCGTTAAAGAAGAATGTCACGTGAGCATATTTTTCCGTTTCGGCAATACGCAACTGCTTTAAGCCAGCCTTGCTAATCGTTTCGCCTAAGCCATTCTTGACACTTTCAGGCGGATAGGCAACGTCAACATTTAATCCTTCCTCGTATTGCGTCATGGTTGCAAACGGAATGCCAACAATCGTTTCGACACGCGGGAAGCCGTCAAAAGTTTTATCGGTAAAGGCATGAGTTAATTCGCGGGCACGGTCGGGGCGGAAGTTAAAGAAAATAATTCCGTCTTTCTCGCCAATGCCAGGATAATCGCCGATAACAACGGGATTGACAAATTCGTCAGTAACTTTTGCGTCGTAGGAAGCTTTAATCGCCACATCGGAGGAAGGTTGTTTAGGAGCGTCAGCTTTAGCGATTGCGTCGTAAGCTTTTTGAACTCTGTCCCAACGTTTATCGCGATCCATTGCGTAGTAGCGACCGCTGATTGTAGCGATTTGTCCTGCGCCAATTTCTTTAATCTTAGCCTCAAGCTCGGCAAGATATTCAGCGGCACTGCTCGGAGGAACATCGCGCCCGTCAAGGAAACAATGGACATAAACTTTTGCGACGCCTTTTTTCTTAGCGAGTTGCAATAAGCCGTAAAGATGTTGCGTGTGACTATGAACGCCGCCAGGAGAAACTAATCCCATTAAATGCAATGCGCCGCCGCTAGCCGTAACTTTATCAATGACGCCGACAAGTGCTTTGTTCTCGAAAAAGTCGCCGTCGCGAATCGCCTTAGTTATCTTCGTCAGCGGCTGATAGATAATTCTACCCGCGCCAATGTTCATGTGCCCGACTTCGGAGTTGCCCATTTGCCCGTCAGGAAGTCCGACGTATTCACCCGACGCTTGGAGCTTAGCATTGGGATAATTTTTCGTAAGCTCGTCGAGAACAGGCGTGTTGCCGACTTGAATCGCGTTGAAGTTGTCGCGGGCGTTGCCGATTCCCCAGCCGTCCATGATGATTAAGCAAATCGGCGCGTGTTTAATTTTTGCCATTCGTAGCACTCTCCTTTAACAAGTTAAAAATTTACTCTTTGCAATTTCCACGTTGAAAGATTTTATCCTGCGTTGTTTAAGCGCGTTATTAAATATTTTGTTAAAGAAAAGCCGCCTCTGTCGTAACATTGGCGGCTTAACTTATCCTTTACCTAGTCAAGCAAAAAATTTTCGCTTAGAAATTAACAATCGCGCTGAAGTCAGCAGATTTAAGGCTTGCGCCGCCGACCAATGCGCCGTCAACGTTGGGTTGTTGCATGAGGTCTTTAATCGTCGCAGGTTTAACGGAGCCGCCGTACTGAATGCGAATTGCGTCCGCCGCATCTTGACCGAACTTTTTAGCAACAGCCTCGCGGATAGCTTTGCAGACTTCCTCAGCCTGATCGAAGGTTGCAGTTTTGCCGGTGCCAATCGCCCAAATCGGCTCATAAGCGATAACGAGTTTCTTAACTTCTGCAGGTTTGAAGCCGTCGAGGTCTTTATCAATTTGTCCAACGACGTATTCAATATAGTTGCCCGCCTCGCGAATTTCGAGAGACTCACCACAGCAGATAATCGGAGTAATGCCCGCGTTGAAAGCCGCTTTAGCGCGTTTGTTGACGCCTTCGTCAGTTTCGCCGAAGTAATCGCGGCGTTCGCTGTGTCCGAGTACGACGTAATCAACATTAATCTCGTTGAGCATACCGGTTGAAATTTCGCCGGTGTACGCGCCTTTGGGTTCCCAGTGCACGTTCTGCGCGGCAACGTGAATATTGGTACCAGCAACGGCATTAGCAACCGCCGCAAGTGCAGTAGCAGTCGGAGCAACGACAACGCGGCAATTTGCATTTTTAACGAGCGGAATCAATTCTTCAACGAGTTTGACGCCCTCTTTAATGGTGTTGTTCATCTTCCAGTTGCCAGCGATAATCGGGGTACGTCCCACGCCGTCAATCGCGTCAATGCCGGGCAGAACTTTGCCTTCGAGATATTCGAGGGTTGCGCCGCCGCCAGTGGAAATGTGCGAAATCTTCTTGTCAAGTCCAGTCTTCTTGAGAGCCGCAATCGAGTCGCCGCCACCGACGATTGAAATCGCGCCTTTTTCCGTAGCGTCGGCAACAGCTTTAGCAACTGCGAGCGTGCCTTTTGCAAAGTTATCGAATTCAAAGACGCCCATAGGTCCATTCCAAATAATCGTCTTCGCGCCTTCAAGAGCTTTAACGTATTCTTCGGAAGTCTTTTCGCCGCTGTCAAGACCCATCCAATCAGCCGGGCATTGGTCAACAGGAACAGTCTTAAATTCAGCATCAGCCGCAAATTTATTGGCAACAACGAGGTCAACGGGAAGAACAACTTTAACGCCTTTAGCTTCGGCTTTTTCAAGCAGAGATTTTGCGAGTTCGACTTTATCCGCTTCGAGGAGCGAGGTGCCGACTTCGTAACCTTTAGCCTTGTCGAAGGTGTGAGCCATGCCGCCGCCGATAATAATCGTGTCAACTTTGTCAATCATGTTGCTGATAACGCCGATTTTGTCGGAAACTTTTGCGCCGCCGATAATGCCGACGAACGGACGTTGCGGAGCCTCAAGGGTTTTGCCGATATAATTAATTTCTTTTTCCATGAGGAAGCCAGACGCAGTTTCAAGGAAATGGGTAATGCCGACGTTGGAGGCGTGAGCGCGATGAGCCATGCCGAAAGCGTCATTAACGGCGATGTCAGCGAGCGCGGCGAGTTGTTTAGCGAATTTGGGATTGTTTTTCTTTTCTTCCTTGTGATAGCGAAGGTTCTCAAGCAAGAGGATTTCGCCAGGTTGAAGTTCAGCGGCGGCTTTCTCTGCGGGTTCGCCAATGCAATCTTCAGCCCATTTTACTTCCTTGCCGAGAATTTCAGCGAGTTTCTTAGCAATGGGTTTGGTGGAGAATTTGGGTTCGCGAGCTTCGGTCGGGCGTCCGAGATGGCAACCGATAATTACAGCCGCGCCCTGTTCAAGCAGATAATTAAGAGTCGGGAGCGTCGCGTCAATGCGTTTGGTATTGGTGATATTCTGGTTTTCGTCCATAGGAACGTTGTAATCGACGCGAAGGAATACCTTTTTGCCTTTCAAGTTGATGTCGCGAATGTTTTTCTTATCCATTAGAAAACCTCCCCAAAAATTTTAAGTATAAACGGAAAACGACCCGGCTCAACATTTCAGAAGAGCCGAGCCGCTAAAAGTTTTAACCGTGTTAGTTGCTAATTAATTACTTCAGTTCCGCGAAGTACTTAATGGTGCGAACCATTTGGCTGGTGTAGGAGTTCTCGTTGTCATACCAAGAAACGACTTGTACAAGAGTGTTGCCGTCGCCAATGGGGCTAACCATAGTCTGAGTTGCGTCGAAGAGCGAGCCGAATTTCATGCCGATGATGTCACTGGAAACGATTTGTTCTTCAGTGTATCCGAAGGATTCATTAGCAGCAGCTTTCATAGCTTCGTTGATTTGTTCTTTGGTGACTTCGCCTTTAACAACCGCGAAAAGCAGAGTGGTCGAGCCGGTCGGAGTCGGAACGCGCTGTGCTGCGCCGATGAGTTTGCCCTTCAATTCGGGGATAACCAAGCCGATAGCTTTTGCTGCGCCGGTGCTGTTCGGAACGATGTTGCATGCGCCTGCGCGGGCACGACGGAGGTCACCTTTACGCTGAGGACCGTCGAGAATCATTTGGTCGCCGGTGTAAGCGTGAATGGTAGCCATAATGCCGCTTTGAATCGGAGCGAGGTTGTGGAGAGCCTGGGTCATAGGAGCCAAGCAGTTGGTGGTGCAAGATGCCGCCGAGAGAACTTTAACGTCAGGGGTAAGTGTCTTGTGGTTGACGTTGTAAACGATAGTCGGGAGATCATTGCCCGCAGGAGCCGAGATGACGACTTTCTTTGCGCCGCCGGTCAAATGAGCTTCTGCTTTTGCTTTGCTGGTGTAGAAGCCAGTGCATTCCAAAACGACATCGACATCATGTTTTGCCCAAGGAATTTCAGCTGCATTCGGGATCTTGTAGATGATGATTTTCTTGCCGTCAACGACGATGTAGTTATCTTCGCCTTCGCCGTCGTGGGATTCGACAGTGTGTTTGCCTTCGCCGATTCTGCCAGCGTAACCGCCCTGAGCGGTATCATACTTCAAGAGGTGCGCAAGCATTGCCGGGCTGGTGAGGTCGTTGATAGCGACAATCTCATAACCCTCTGCGTCGAACATTTGACGGAACGCAAGACGACCAATACGACCGAAACCATTGATAGCAACTTTAACAGCCATTAAAAATACCTCCCTAAACACTTTAAAAACTATTGAAAAATGAGTTTTAATCTGTGCTTAATGTTACACCAAAAGCTTTTGGGTGTCAACAAATTTTCGGAACATTTTTAATTTCATTTTCATTTCATGAAACGATTGTCATAAATAATTTGCAAGTTAAAAGTTATTATGATATAGTTTCAGCGTAAAAAATTTTTTAATGAGGAGAATCGCGATGGCTACTAAGAAAAATAATGTTGACACTAAACCGCCTGTGGCTAAATCGCCCGCAAATACGCAGACGGCGACAGGTGCAAAACTTCCGGCGGTTAGCGTTATTATCCCAATGTACAATTCCGCGAATTACGTTAAGTCTTGTTTGGCAAGTGTTTTGAATCAGACGCTTACAAACTTTGAAATTATTTGCGTAGACGATTGCTCGACTGATGACACGGTTAAAATTGTAACGGAACTTGCTAATCAAGACAAAAGGATTAAACTTTTCCGGCACTCAAAAAATTCCGGTGGAGCAGGTGAACCGCGCAATACTGGAATTCGGCTTAGCCGCGGAAAATATATCGCTTTCCTCGATAGCGACGACCTTTTAACTAAAACCGCCCTTGAGGAACTCGCTACTGTCGCAGAAAAGTGGCGTGCTGACGTTGTTCACACTGAACGCGCTTTCTTCCCCGACAAGCAAACTGTCGACGGGAAATCCCAAATAAAATTAGTGCCCTTCAGTAGGGAAGTTGGCGGTTTCTGCAAAGAACCCATGCTTGAGACGGATAAAATTGCCGAACGTGTGCAAATGTTCCACGATAAGCGTTTCTTCGGTTGGGTGCAAAACAAACTTTATCGTCGCGATTTCATCATATCCCAAAATATTTCCTTCGACAATCTTGCTATATCGGAAGATATTGTTTTCTATTTTAAAGTTCTGTGCACCGCGCCGCGCATTGTTCGCGTCCCGAATATAACCTACATTTCCTGCAACAATCCCGAATCGATAACGAGCAGACAAATGCCCATTGAAGAATCTTTGCGCTCGCTGACTCATGTAATGGTTGAAGGTTCCAAAATTCTCAATGAATTCATGAATGGCATTGAATTCTTTAAGAAAAATCCCTCCTTCCGTCAACTGCCGATTGATTATTTTGTCCAGCAACATTTGGTTTGGACGCAGAGATTTTACGACCAATACAAACTCTTCCAGGTTGAGCCTGCCATACGCCAAGAGCTTAAAAAATATTGCGGGAATTACGCGCCGTTCTTTACGTATCTTTTCGGTGTTGTTCACAATTACCGCAGGCAAATTATAAATTCTGCTAAGGCAAGTAAAGCATTGCCGAAGCCAGCTAATAAGCCGAAATCTCAACCCAAAACTCAACCTCAATCTCGCCCCAAACCAAAACCGCCGCTTGTCAGTATCGTTATCCCGATGTTTAATGCGGAAAAATTTATCTCGCAGACATTGGATAGCCTCGTTTATCAGACATTGAAAGACTTTGAAATTATTGTGCTAGACGATTGCTCGACCGATAACAGCCTTGAAATTATTAAAGACTACGTTAAAAAATTCGGCGGACGGCTTCAAGCCGTCAAAATGAGGAAACATTTGGGCAGTTTGGGCTTGCTGTATAACGCCGGTCTCAAGCTCGCTCGCGGAAAATATGTTACCTTCATTAACAGCGATACACTTTACACGAATACCGCTCTTGAGGAATTGACGACATTAGCCGAAAAATTCAATGCGGAAGTTATTCGCTTGCAGAATAGTTTTGTTTTGTGGGGCGGAAAGAAAAAGAGTATTGACGCGCCAGAAATGACAGACTTCAAAGCGTTGACCAATCCGCAGAATTTTACTAGGGTAACGTATACCAGAGAAAAATTAACCGAACCGAGCTTGGCGACAAAAGATATTGGCGAACGCATGCGCAAGTTCTATAGCTCCGGACAAAATGGTTTTTGGATGATGCCGCTTCAATTCTATCGTCGCGACTTTATTACTGAAAATCATATTACCTTCCCGGCTAACCTTAACGATAAAGATACGACGTTTGCACTTGCGGCTTTGACTTTGGCGAAAAATTATTTGAACGCGCCCCTTGCCGTCAATATTGTCCGTCCGTAATTAAAATCGTAACTTCTTGACATAAAAATTTCTCCGTCATATTATCGGCGGAGATTTTTTGTTAGGAGAAATTCTTTATGCAAGGGCAAAGTAACGGAGCAGTCAAAGATTTAACGGTCGGGGAACCTGCGCGGCTGATTTTTTATTTTACGTTGCCACTATTAGCGGGCAATGTTTTTCAGCAACTGTTCGGATTTGTTGACACGCTAATTGTCGGGCGATTTTTAGGCGTTGACGCATTGGCGGCGGTTGGTTGCACAGGTCCGTTAATGTTTTTAATGTTGGGCTTTTGTTTCGGCATGACGAGCGGATTTTCGATTTGCACGGGTCAAAGATTCGGCGCAAAAGATTTTGACGGCGTGAGGAAAAGCGCGGCATTTTGTATTGTGTTGAGTTTAGCGGCGTCGATTATACTGGCGATTATCGGTGTAATTTTTTGTCGCGATTTATTAATTGCAATGGACACACCGCCCGAAATCCTCGACGGCGCGTATTCGTTTATCGTAATTATTTATGGCGGCGTCGTGATGTTTATTTTCCACCAAATGTTGACGAACTTAATTCGTGCGCTCGGCGATAGCAAAATGCCAACGGTCATTCAAGCAACGACACTTTGCATAAATATTTTGCTCGAACCGATTGCAATTATTGGACTTGGATTGGGTATACCTGGCTCGGCGGCGGCAACAATTCTTGCTTTGACGCTTGGAAATATTTTGTGCGTCATATACATAAAAAAGCGCGTTCCTTATCTGCATGTACGCCGCGCAGATTTTTCGTTTGACAAAGAATTTTTTATGGAGCATATAAAAATCGGCTTGCCAATGGGCTTTCAATCGTCAATCATAGCAATCGGCGCGGTCGTCTTACAAATCGCGCTTAACGGACTGGGTAGCGTAGCAGTTGCGGCATTTGCGGCGGCGCACAGAGTTGACGGAATAGCCGTTATGCCGATGATGTCGTTCGGCGTGGCAATGGCGGCTTACACAGCTCAAAATTTCGGTGCAAAACAATTCGGGCGTATCGTCGACGGCGTAAAAAAATGCGTTTTAATGTCGTGTTCATTCAGCGTATTAGTTGGGATATTTAACATTTATTTGGGCGCAGAGATGATTGAATTATTCGTCGGCGTCGAAGCTCAACAAGTCGTCGAATACGGGCGATTGTTCTTGATAATTACAGGGCTGTCATATTGGGCATTGGCGTTGTTATTTATTTTCCGATTCACGTTGCAAGGCTTAGGAAAAAGTTTCGTCCCGACGTTGGCGGGCATAATTGAATTGATTATGAGGATAGCGGCGGCGATTTTCTTAGTCGATTGGCTGGGATATTTGGGAGCTTGCTTGGCGGCTCCAATGGCGTGGATTGGCGCACTTTTGCCGCTGGCGACATCATTTTTCTTTACAGCCAGAAAGTTAGTTAGAACCGACTGAAACTGATTTGAATTAAAACTGCAAGCAAAAAACCCCGTCGAGTGTTCGGCGGGATTTTTTATTTCCACAAAACCGCAAGCGGTAAGGGATTCTGGAGTTATGCACGGCATGATTTAAAATGGCAAGTAAAGCAATTGAAAGCGTGTTTCAAAACCGTAAACGGGTAGGGATTCTGAGGCATGCACGACTAAACATGCGGGAGCTATATAGATACACGAGTAGGCGTAAGTTTCAAAACCGTAAACGGTAAGGAGGCATGCACGACATGAAAAACTTCCTGGGTCAGTATTGAAAATTGAAAAGAGGTTTCAAAACCGTAAACGGTAAGGAGGCATGCACGACGTTACAACAAAAACGGCAAACGCGAGTACATCCTTTGTGAGTTTCAAAACCGTAAACGGTAAGGAGGCATGCACGACGGCAAATATCATGGTGAATACAATCCGGATTGGTGTGAAGCGTTTCAAAACCGTAAACGGTAAGGAGGCATGCACGACAATTTATGCATTCCTTCATTATAGCGTCTGCAGTGGCTGCAGTTTCAAAACCGTAAACGGTAAGGAGGCATGCACGACTTGGTGGTGTTAAACAGGGTACTAACGTTAGCATTACTAATGGTTTCAAAACCGTAAACGGTAAGGAGGCATGCACGACTATTTGGAGCGGCTCGTTTGATGCCTCGGTTTTCGAGGAGTTTCAAAACCGTAAACGGTAAGGAGGCATGCACGACTTCGTTTTCACCATCGGGATTAATCGCGTCAGTAATTGAAGTTTCAAAACCGTAAACGGTAAGGAGGCATGCACGACCCGTTGACGCTTGTGCAGCATTGGTTATCACGTCTCGTTGAGTTTCAAAACCGTAAACGGTAAGGAGGCATGCACGACTTTTGGGGTCGTGGAAGCAAGTCAAAAATTCTTCCTATAGGTTTCAAAACCGTAAACGGTAAGGAGGCATGCACGACTTACGTCTCGTAATAGTACCAATGAGTATAACATTCAAGAGGTTTCAAAACCGTAAACGGTAAGGAGGCATGCACGACATTTGGAGATCTATTTGGCGAAAAAGGATTAGGTAGTATAAGGTTTCAAAACCGTAAACGGTAAGGAGGCATGCACGACTACAACGAATTTTAATCGGGAAACGTTAATTGAATATCTCAAGTTTCAAAACCGTAAACGGTAAGGAGGCATGCACGACACACATTAGGTATTTTGGAGGGCGTCGTAACGCCACGAATTTCGAGCTTTTGGAAAGTGATTATAAAAACTCGCTGTTCGATTGCGTTCTCTGAAAAATTTTATCATATGAGTTTCAGAAAAGTGCTGTAATTGTTGATTTGACGCCAACTTTGCAATTTGGAAAATGATTTGCTTAAATGGCGTCGTTACGTTACCTCCAATCTTTTTCCGTTTTTAAACTTGTTGGTAAGTTTATATCATGTTCCGGATAAAATTGCAAGAAAAATTTTCAGCAAAAAAGAGACCCGCCTTAGCGAGCCTCCAAAAATTTTTCGGTCAAAATTATTTCTTAGCTTTCTTCTCTTTAATGCGAGCCGCCTTGCCTGTAAGCTTGCGCAGATAGTAAAGCTTAGCACGACGAACCGCGCCACGACGAACAACTTCAATCTTCTCGACGCGGGGCGAGTGTACAGGGAACATACGTTCGACGCCGACGCCGTAAGAAATTCTGCGGACGGTGAACATTTCACGCACGCCCGACCCTTGACGCCCGATAACGACGCCCTCAAAAATCTGAATACGTTCGCGGTTGCCTTCAACGATTTTTGCATGGACGCGAACAGTATCGCCCGGCGCGAATTGCGGAATGTTGTCGCGCAGTTGTTCTTTCTCAATAAGTTCGATAATATTCAATTTTAAGTCCCCCTATCTTTGTCCGACGTTCTTGCCCGCACGCAGAGGAACGCCTTTTGAGCTTGCAAAGTCTAACATAAAAATTTTGTTGCTGTCAAGATTTTTGTTGACAAATGCGGCATTTTGTAGGATTATAGGCGCGTTGAAAATTTCATATTGATTGAATCGAGTGGCGCAAGCCTCAATAGGGAATTCGGTCAAAAGCCGGAACGATCACGTCACCGTAGCGGGGAGCGACTCTGCAATTATGTCACTGGGAATTTTTCTTGGGAAGGCGCAGAGGAGCTTTGATCCGAAGTCGGGAGAACTGCTCGATTAACAATCACCGTTTGACCTGCGAGCGACAGGAAGGGGATTTAAATTCTTTGTGTTTCCTGCGCCCGCAATCAGGGCGTTTTTCTTTTGCCGCTTTAAAAGCGACGGAACAGTTAGCGCGATTTGTTGATAAAAACTTTCAGCTAATCGCCGCGCCTTAACATTTGGCGAAAAGTTTTCCCCACTTACGGGGAGGCATTGCTCATACATTTCATTTGCTGAGAAATCAGCGGCTCCCGTCATTTGGCAGGAGATTTTTTTTATTCTTGAATAATCAAGCAAAGAGCAACAAAGTATAAAATTATATTTTACTTTTGCATTTTACCAAAACGCTCTAGCAGGATACTGTAAATTCATCTGTTGTACTTGCATTGTACTTTCAAGTTATAAATTTAAAATCTTACCAGTTCTTAGATTTATTCCAAAAATTCGGACTGAATAGCGCGAGGACGGTAAAAATTTCCAAACGGCTCAAAAACATAAAACCACAGGCACAAAGCTTGCTGAAGCTCGGCAAAAGGGAATAAGTACTGGTTGCACCCTCAATGCCAAAGCCAGGACCGACGCTAGCCATAGTTGAAACGCTAACACTTATCGCATTTACAAAGCCAATTCCGTCGAACATCATAACGGCGGCAAAAAGTATATCCAACACGACGACGGCAAAGAAAAATTTCGCCGCGCCGTAAACAACATCCTCATCAATGGCTCGCCCGTTCAATTTTACTTGATTAATTACATTCGGGTGAAGTTTTTGCTTAACAATCAGAACGACAAACTTAAACAGCAAAATAATCCGTGCGACTTTTAAGCCGCCAGCTGTGGAGCCAGCGCAACCTCCTAAAAACATTGTCATCATCAAAAAAGCTTTGCTAAGTGGCGGATAGGCGTCAAAATCGTGCGCAACGAAACCAGTCGTCGAACTTAAACTTGCGACGTGGAAAATCGCCGCCCTAATTGCCGTTTCGGGTGGTGACCACATCTCAATCATCAAATCGCACGCTATGACAGTTGCCGCAACAAAAATTATCATCAAATAAGTTCTGAACTCAGTATTTCGGAAAATGACGCCGATACCCTTTTTGCAAGCAATAACATACATAGCAAAACTTCCGCTGGAAACAATCATAAAAAACGCCATGCAGTATTCGAGATAAATATTTCCGTATTCGGCGACAGTCCCGTTGTAAATTCCATAGCCGCCGGTTGCAATCGTTGTCATAGCATGATTTATTGAGGCAAAAGGAGTTAAGCCGCACAAAAAATAAGAAATCGCGCAAATAATCGTCAGCAAAACATAAATCGTAAAAAGAGCCTTTGCATTATCGCGGATTCGTGGCATTTGCCTATCTTTAGTCGGTCCTGTCGTCTCTGCCTTGAGGATAAACATTGCGCCGCGCCCGAATTGCGGCATAATCGCCATAAAAATTACGACGATACCCAAGCCGCCGAACCAATTAGACATCGAACGCCATAAAAGAATACTGCGCGGCAAAATTTCAACGTCCTCAATGACAGTTGCGCCAGTTCCGCTGAAGCCTGAAAAAGATTCAACTAAACTATCCAATAAATTTAGATAGCCGCCCGCAAAATACGGCACGAGTCCTAAAATCGAGATTAAAAGCCAGCCTAAACCAGTAATTGCAATTCCTTCGCGAATTCCAACATTATCTTTATCTTGCAGACCGCCGAAACGTTCAAGCTCAAATGTTGTGGCAATGCACAGGAAAATTGACAGCAAAAAAGCCGCCGCGCCGTCGAATTCTTCGGCAACTGTAGCCAAGATAAATGGCGGAATCATTGCCGCGCCGCAAAATAACGTTAAGTAGCCGAGCAAGCCCGATACAATTCGACGATTCATCTCTAACTCCTAAAGTTTAAATCTTTTCTGCGATATTTTATCAAGTAATATGCTTTTAGGCAATGAAGATTGATTCGATGTCTAGAGGACTTAGATATTTGAGTTTCTCTAGAATATTGCCCACGCTACACTCTCCTTTTGCCGCGATTGTAGCAAAAAAATTTCCTTATTGAAAGTGATTAATATCACTACCGAAGGATTTTTGACTGAAACGAGATTAGACTATGAATTGATTGCTGAAAAATTTATGACGCAAAGTCTTTCATAAAAAATTTTTTTATAGTACAATGGCGGCGAACGTTCGGAGAAACTTTCCTTTGCGGATTAAATAAATTTTATGGAGGAATGAGAGTGTGTTTGAACTTGATGACAACACTTTAGACCAGTTCGCCAAAATTAAAGTAATCGGGGTTGGCGGTGGCGGCAATAATGCAGTCAATCGTATGATTTCGCTGGGTTTAGAGGGCGTGGAGTTTATCGCAATTAATACCGATGCGCAAGCACTTTTGACGGCAATGGCTCCAAAGCGTATGCAAATCGGCGAAAAACTTACACGCGGACTTGGCGCAGGAGCGCGTCCCGAAATTGGCGAAAAGGCAGCTATGGAAAGTCGCGAAGATATTATCAACGCCCTGCGTGGCTCGGACATGGTATTTATAACGGCGGGCATGGGCGGCGGCACGGGAACTGGTGCGGCTCCAGTTGTAGCGGAATGTGCTCGCGAAATCGGCGCGTTAACGGTTGGCGTCGTTACTCGTCCGTTTACCTTTGAAGGTCCCAAGCGCAAAAAAAATGCTGACATTGGCATTGACAACTTAAAACGCAATGTCGATACGATTATCACAATTCCTAACGATAGACTGTTGCAAGTTGTCGACAAGAAAACGCCAATGACGCAAGCTTTCACAATCGCTGATGATATTTTGCGTCAAGGCGTCAAAGGCATATCGGATTTAATTGCGGTGCCTGGACTGGTTAATCTGGACTTCGCGGACGTTAAATCGATAATGAGTGCCGCTGGCTCGGCATTAATGGGTATCGGCGAAGCTAGCGGCGAAAATGCTACCGTCAATGCAGTTAAAGCGGCGATTGATTCTCCGTTGCTTGAAACGAGTTTGCAAGGTGCTCGCGGTGTTCTGCTAAATATTATGGGCGCGACTGATTCGCTGTCAATGATGGAAGTCAACGAGGCGTCCACGACTGTACAAGAGGCGGCGCACCCCGACGCAGAAATTATTTGGGGCGTCAGCGTTGATGAATCTTTGGGCGATAAAGTTTCTGTCACTGTTATTGCCACACGTTTTGACGAGGAAGAGGAAGAAGAGGAAATTATCGAACGCGAGCCTATTCGCCCCGCTTACAATGAATCAGTCGTTCAGCCGCGCAGAACTCAAGAACCGACACGCTCGCCTTTTGGCAACTTCAACGCGGGCTTTGGCAATACAAACAATCAGCCGAGCAACGTAGAAATTGATATACCGCCGTGGATGCGTCCGCGTAGATAAACTGTATTTGACATGAAAAAAATATGGTGATAAAATTTTAAACGTTGACAGGCAGGAGAGGCAATCGCGGTGGATTTTATCCAACGAGGAAAGTCCGGACTCCACAGAGCAGCGTGCCGGGTAACGCCCGGTGAGAGTAATCTTAAAGACAGTGTCACAGAAAAGAAAACCGCCGAAAATTTCGGTAAGGATGAAAAGGCAGGGTAAAAGCCTACCGGTTGTTTGGTAACAAGCAAGCCTGATAAACCTCACGCGGAGCAAAACTAAATAGGAAAGGGTTGAGGTTGCTCGCTGACCTTTCGGGTAAGTTGCTAGACTTGGGCGGCGACGTTCAAGCAAGATAAATGATTGCCATTAACAGAATCCGGCTTATTGACTGCCTGTCAACAAAAACGTCGCTACTCTGAATACGGAGGGCGACGTTTCGACTTTATATCAAAAATGTGGCTACAACATATCAAAGACACGTTAATAGGCTTTCAGGAAAAATTTTTATTTAATTCAGTTATTAATCACGTCAAAAGATTATAATTTGATTAGAATTTATTAAGAAAGGAAGTGGCTGATTTTGAGGAGTTTTTTGCGAGTGTTGATGATGGTGGTTTTCTTGCTATCGATAAGCATTTCCACAAGTTATGCGCATGGTCAATTTAGAGTAGGCGACCAGGGCGAGGAAATTGCAGAAGTCCAAGAACAACTCGTCTTGCTCGGCTATGATGTTATGGCGGACGGTACTTTTGGAGCGGCAACTGTTGATGCTATTAAAGAATTTCAAAAAACTCAAGGCATTAAAGCTGACGGTTTAATAGGACCGGCAACTTACTCGGCACTCCTCGGCAAAGAAATGCCCGACATAACTCACAGCGCGGGTTATTTGGCAAACAGTATTATTTCGCTGTCGATGAATTATATTGGCGTTCCCTACGTCTTCGGCGGCACCAGTCCCTATGGCTTTGACTGTTCGGGCTATGTTCAATACGTATTCGCTCATGCTGGCATTTCCATTCCGCGTACTGCCGACGTCCAATACGATTTCGGCACGCCAATTTCCACAACCGAACTCGTTTCTGGCGATTTAGTTTTCTTTAGCACCTATACTTATGGCGCATCGCACGTGGGCATATACCTCGGCGACAATCAATTTATTCACGCTAGCTCAAGTCGCGGTGTCACAATTGATTCTCTTGGAAGTTCTTATTGGAGTTCGCACTACATTGGCGCACGCAGAATTTTGTAAGTCTATGATGACGACAAAAAAATATCCCTTGTTTAGTCGAGGGACTCAGACTGTAGACAAAAAGCATCTTTCAAGTAAAATGAGCTTGGGAGGTGCTTTTTAATGTATAAAAAAGATTTCAATACGCGATGAATTTAAAACGATTTACAGCGATAATGTCAGGAGGAATTCTTAAATGAAAAAATTTTGGGCGGCAATCTGCGCGGCTTGTCTGTTAATTACGGGTTGTGGCGGCTCCGAAAAGCCCGCTGAACCTGCTAATAACGTCGGCAAAGCTAAAATCGGCGTAATTACCCACTTAAACGCCAGCGAAATCGAATATAACGAGCTGATGACTAAATTGGAGAAAATGTATCGTCCCTCTAAGGCAAATATCAGCGCAGAATATAAATATTTTGACAAAATGAACGATATGCAACTCGCTCTTGAGTCCGGGCAGATTGATATGCTCTCAACTTACAAAAATGTCGCCGAATATATGATTCAACGCTCGGATAACAAGGAAATTTTGCCTAGTGAACGTTATTTAGAAGATTCTTTCTGTTTTGCGTTGCGAAAAGGCGATACAATTCTCCAAAATGAACTCAATAAGGCGATTAAGGATATGACAGTCGACGGAACGTTGAGTAAATTGTCAAAAGAATATATTTCCGAACTGAAAGAAGGCGCAGAACCTCCCGCAGTCCCGATAACAAAAATTGACGGCGCGGAAACGATTAAAGTTGCTGTCACTGGCGATTTGCCGCCTTTTGATTTGACTTTGCCTGACGGAACGCCTGCAGGCTATTCAACGGCTGTTTTATCAGAAATTTCAAAGCGAATCGGCAAAAATATTGAGATTATCGACATTGATAGCGCGGCTCGTGCCTCAATTTTGTCGTCGAAGGGCGCGGACGTAGTTTTTTGGGTCAGCGTGCCTAAAGACAGTACACTTTTGCCGGATAATATAGACCAGCCGGAAGGAATTGCAATCAGCGAACCTTATTATCACGATTTAATTACTCATGTCGGCTTGAAAAAGTAATTTCTACAAAAAAATTAGGGCTTGGCTCCGAAAATGGAGTTTAGCCCATTTTTTTATTGTTGACCGCGAAAAACTTTTCTGCTAAAGTGTGTAACGAAATCGGTTTTTGGACGTATAATCTATAGAAAATAAATTGGAGGTTGATAAAAATGGCAAAAGAGATTCTTAAGGACGAAATCTTGAAGGACGAACAGCTCGATCAAGTTGCGGGCGGCTCGTGGATGGAAAGTGTCGGCGATTTTAACAACGCTTTTCAAAGAAAATTGCCTGGATTCGACAAAATCGACCCGAACACCTCTGAAGGAGCGATATATTTGTTGAAAAATTGGACGGATGGCGACAACGTTGTCGGTCAGCTGAAAAATATGTTCGCTAAATACGGAATCGACATGACTTACAACGGCAAACCTTTTGACCCTAACACTTACACCTATAAAGGCAAGCAAATTAGCCAAGATGAAGCGTGGAAAATCATTGACGGCAAATAATTTAAAAATATGGAAACCAAAAGTCCTTCGGCGCATTGTCGGAGGGCTTTTTGTTGACTGCT
The DNA here is from genome assembly GCA_017428215.1 of Selenomonadaceae bacterium. GTDB lineage: Bacteria > Bacillota > Negativicutes > Selenomonadales > Selenomonadaceae > Quinella. The sequence continues at coordinate 14,385 of JAFRRH010000026.1, read as the reverse complement.
ATAATTTTTTTGCGGCAAGTTATTTTAATACTTCGTTCATCGCTGAAATAATTTCCTCGCGCTTGAGTTCGGTTGGCGTCAAAGTTTCGTTAGTCGCACGGTCGAAGGTGCACAGCGCAGAATACAAACAATACTTGCAAGCGTCGTCGTCGGAAAATTTCGCGGGCTTAACGTCGATACAACCGCTTAAAATTTTTTCGGCAGTCGTTTCTAAAATTTTTTCCGCGTAGTCGATAATCGTTTGAAAATCCTCTCGGCTGACGAGATTTTTTTTAGCAAGGTCAACGAAATTTTCTGTGCTGTCGACGGCTTTTTTTATTTCATCGTCGACGCGAATCAGTCCAGGCATTTTTAATTCCTGTTTTGCCTCCTCTGCCGCCTCCGAATCAGTTTTGCCGCCTTTGGTAGAAATTTTAAGCAAACAATAAAGCATTGCGCCAGTTTCGCGCCCGTTAACTTCAGAAAAATTTTTAGCCGCGCCGAGATAAATTGACAGTTGCAAGCTTAACCCGTGATAAATTTTTTTCAAGTTGATTGACGCATTGCCGGTTTTATAATCGATAATCAGAAAATATTTTTCGTCGCCGCTCAAATCGATTCGGTCAATGCGCCCGTTCAAATTTAATTCCACGTCGTCAATTTTTTTGTCGTCGTAAAATCTCTGCTCGAAAATTTGCGGGTGAAATTCGCTAACTTTATCTAGCTCAATCAAGCGCGTCAAAGATTCCACTGCAACTTTTTTAATGCGTTCGCGGCGGTGCTCTAAAGTTTTCGTGCTAAGCAAAATTTTATTGTGCACACGCGGCGTTAAGTCGTCGATAATTTTTTCAACGCGCCCGCTTAACTCAACCGCACCGACTGATGACCATTGGCGATTTTCTTCTTTAAGCTGACGACCAAATTGGCTCATGACGGCGTGCAAAATATTTCCAATGTCGGGCACTTGAACTTTGTATTCGACGCGCTCTTGAAGATTTAATCCGTACTTAGCAAAATATTTAAATGGGCATTCGTTAAAACTTTCAATGCGGGTAACGTCGGCTCGCATTTTTTTCTTGGGTGCGTAGAGTTTTTGAGCCGTCTCTTTAGATAAAGATTTATCGCCCGCCGCGAAGATTTCACTGCCCAAATTTTGCAATACGTCGAGTTCAACCTTTTTTGTTTGGAGCGGGAATATTACGCGGATTTTGTTTAGTAAACTTGACGCGGAAATTTTTTTGCCTTCAGCGTCGCCTATCGAATAGGACAAATATAAAAGTTCACGCGCCTCTGTCAGCCCGCGATAGATTAAAAATTTTTCTGCTAAAGCCTGTTCGCGTCCGCCCTTAGAAATTTCAAAGCCCGATTCGTTGAGCCGCAATCTGTCGGCGTCGTTTAGTAAATTTTTTTCGGAGACTTTGCGCGGGAAGTTTTCATCGTCGAAGCCCAAAACGAATATCGCCCGCGAATTTTGCAACGAATTCTGCTCAAATTGCGCAACCGTCACTTCGTCAAGTCCAGGCGGAATCAGCGACATTTCCAGCGCGTCAAGCCCTTCGCCGATTATTGATTCAAATTCCGCCCGCTTTATTGGCTCTTCGCCCAAAGCCTCAACGATTTCCTCGAAAAGATTTATCACGTCGTCCCAAATTTTTAAATGTTCTCTCGATAGCGCAAGGTTACCGCGATTTTCTTCTGCCTGCGACCACTCCAAAAGTTTTTCGTAAACGTTGAGTTCCTCAAGCAATTTGAAAAGTGCCGTTGTCAGTGCAGTTACATCATCTTCCGACGCCTTCACGCGCTCCGAAAAATTTATCAGTGGCGCGGCAGATTTTTTTCTAATCGCGTTGATTTGTTCAAGATAAGCCGCCTCGTCGGTATTGGCGGGTTGAATTGGCGCGTCCAAAGATTTTACTCGCCGATAATCCCAAGTCTTTTGCCAATTTCCCGCGCCCTTTAAGCCAAATTCCACAACGTAATTTTCCAGCAAATCAACTTCCTCTTGCGTCACGTCGAAAAATCCCGTCTTTAAGCAACGGAAAATTGATTCACGTCGCCAGCCGCGCAGAACTTCCAAAGCCGAACGAATTAATTCTGCCAACGGGTGATTCGCCGCCGCCCGTTTCATGTCGATAAAATATGGTATTGCGTGAATCTCGAATATCGGCTTGATTAGCGCAAAATAATTTTCGTCGCGTGTCAAAACTCCGATTTCCCGCAAGCGATAATTTTTTTTGATGAGTTGCAAAATTTCCTGCGCGACGGCTTCGACCTCTGCACGACGATTGACCGCCTCGAAAATTTTTAATCCCGCCGTGCCGTCAAATTTTTTCGGCTTATAATCAAAAAGTCTCTGCTCCAAAATTTTCAGCGGCTCCGATTTAAATCTGCGCGGCGTGTCAAGGCGTGTGATTTTAAATTCAATCTTTAAATCGTCAGCCATTCTGCGCAGTATTTTAAATGTCTCGAATGAGCGATTAAAAATGCCAACCTCCGAAACATTTTCGCGGCTGTTGAAGTCGGTATCCATTGGTAAAGTTATATGAACGTTGCGGGCGCAGGTGAAAAGTTTACGTAAAAAATTTCGTTGCTTGGGGTCGAAAAAAATAAATCCGTCGATAAAGATTTCCGCGCTACCGATTGTCAGCGATTGATCCATAAACTCCGTCGCACGCTCCAATAAATTTTCATCGTCAGTCAATTTATCAGTCAATATCGCTGTAAAATCTTCCGCCAAAATTTTCAAGTCGCGAAGTTTATCTTTGAGTTCGTCGTCTGAAACTTTATCCGCCGCCTCGTCAAGTTTATCCGCGTCGATTGAATAAGTTTTCAGTTCCTTTAATTCGTCCGATAAAATTTCCGCGAATCCGTGTTGCTTAGCCGCCCGCACGAAATATTTTAAATCGCCCGCCTTGTCGCGTCTTATTAAAATTTTTCTCAACAAAAGTCTTCGTCCGATTTCCGATATGCGCGGCGTTAATCCCCCGCCAATCTCGTCTAAAATTTGCCGTGCGAAACGATTAAAGCTGTTCATGCGCGTATTAACTGCGCCGCCCGTCAAATTTGCAAGCTCCAATTCTGCGCGATATGTTTGATACGCCGGCAATAAAAAAATTACCTCCGTTTTGAGCGGTTCGGTCTCAAGAATTTTTTTGGCGCGTTGCAAGCATTCAAAAGTTTTTCCTACGCCCGCTCGCCCGATTATCATTTCAATCATAAATTTTCCTCCCAAAATTTTTCGAGAGAATTATAACATAAAAAGTGCTTTAGTTTGTAGACGCGGCGAATCAATTTATGGTAAGATATGCGACGTTTAGGAGGGAATTTTATGGGCAGGACAGATTTGGAACGCGGCGGCAATCCGCAACCAAGTGCGCCGAAGAAAAAATCTTCAACGTTCCTGAAAATTTTTATCGGATTAATTATTTTTATAATCGTTATGGCGGTCGGCGTGGGTATCGGCTTTGTGACTGCCAATCTTAACGTCAAGGCGGATTTGTCTAAAGATATTTTGCCGCCGGCGTCGTCGCACATTTACGATTCGGCGGGCAATGAGATTGCAATCATTCACGCTACGGAAAATCGCGTGCCGGTTAAGATTGAGCAGATACCCGTTAATCTGCAAAATGCGTTCGTCGCCATTGAGGATAATCGTTTTTATGAGCACAAGGGCGTTGACTTTCGAGGACTGTTGCGCGCCGCTTACACAAATATTATCCGTCAGGAAATTGCGGAGGGCGGCTCGACGATAACTCAACAGCTCGCTAAAAATGCTTACCTCACGCAGGACAGAACTTATAAGCGCAAAATTCAAGAGATTTTCCTCGCGCTTCAACTCGAAAAGCAATACACCAAGCAAGAAATTTTGGAACTCTATCTTAACCAAATTTATTTCGGGCAAGGTGCATATGGTGTACAGGCGGCGGCTAAAACTTATTTCGGCAAGAATGTTGAGGATTTAACGCTCGGCGAATGTGCAATGCTCGCGGGCATTCCCAAAAGCCCGAATTATTATTCGCCGTTCAACAACATTAACGCCTCGATTGAACGCCGCAATACTGTCCTTAACCAAATGGTAAATTACGGCTACATAAGTTTCAACGAGGCAAATGCCGCCAAAAGTGCTGAACTCGTCCTTGCCCCGCAAAATGTTCCCGAAAAGCATAAGGACGCAATGTATTTTATCGAATACGTTACACAGCTTTTGGTTGACCGCTACGGCGCGGACGCGGTTTATAAGGAAGGCTTGAAAGTTTACACGACGATTGATTTGGATATGCAACGCATGGCGGAAGATGCTTTGCTGACATATCTGCCGCAAGACTACACCGACGCTAACGGGATTGTTCAACCTCAAGGCGCAATCGTTGCCGTCGAGCCTAAAACTGGTTATATTCGCGCAATGGTCGGCGGACGCGGCACTGACCAATTTAATCGCGCAACTATGGCGGAACGTCAACCTGGCTCCGCGTTTAAACCGTTTGTATTTGTCACCGGTCTCGAAAGTGGTTACACGCCTGATACCGTAATTGAAGACAGCCCGATTGATATTGCCGGTTGGCGTCCACAAAATGATAGTCGACGTTTCAGCGGCAATGTTAGCCTCCGCACTGTTGCAACTTTTTCAATGAACGTTCCGACTGTTAAAATTGCGCAAGCTCTTGGCATTGATAAAGTAATTTACTACGCGCAGGAAATGGGCATTTCGACATTTGTCTTGACGGGCGACCCGAACGATACAAATCTTGCAATATCACTCGGCGGCTTGACGCGAGGAGTTACTCCGCTTGAAATTGCCAGCGCGTATGGAACTTTTGCCAACAGCGGTATTCACATTCCCCACATTGCTATAACCAAAGTTCTCGACCGCAACGGCAATATTATTCACGAGGCAGTTCCAGAAGGACGACAAGTTATCACGCCTGAAAGTGCCGCCGATTTAACCAGTATGTTGGAAGATGTCATTACTAAGGGAACGGGCAAGGGCGCGGCTATCGGAAGACCTGCCGCAGGTAAGACTGGTACGACCAGCGATTATAAAGACGCATGGTTTGTTGGTTACACGCCTGACCTTGTTGCCGCCGTGTGGATTGGCAATGACGATAACAGCAGTCTCGATGGGATAATGGGCGGCGGCTTGCCTGCGACGATTTGGAGTCACTTTATGCAAAATGCTCTGCTTAACGTTCCTGCGCATGACTTTGATACGCTCGTTGTTGATAGACGCAGTAGCAGTAATGTCGTCACTGAAGTCCGCGATAATAATCGTTCACGCCGTGATTATTACGAGGAAGATGAACAGCCGCGCAGATATTACGAGCCGGAGCCGGAACCTGTTTATCGCGAGCCGGAACCTACAACTACTTATCGTGAACCGGAGCCAGATTATACTCGTAAGCCGGAAGGTGTGCCCGATTATGTGGAGCCTACACCCGAACCGATTCGAGAGCCGGAACCAATTCGCGAACCTGAACCCGTTTATCACGAGCCGGAGCCAGTTTATACTGAACCAGAACCGATTCGCGAGCCGGAACCCGTGATTGATAATGCGCCTTCATTTGACGACGAACTTTCTAAAGGTAGAAACTAATGCTAGAAAAAATTTTACAAGAAGCGGTTAGCCTCAACGCCTCAGATGTTCATTTGACGGTGGGGCAACCGCCTTTTTTGCGTGTAGCCGGCGAAATTTTTCAATCGGGAGAAATTTTATCTGTGCGGGCAGTCGAAAGTTTTTTAGCGGAAATTTTATCGCCGCGACTTAAAGAGGAGCTTGAAAATAATTTGGCGGTAGATTTTTCCTACGTCGATGAAAAAGTTTCAAGGCGATTCCGCGTCAATGTTTATTATCAACGAAAATTTCCCGCGCTTGCATTAAGATTGATTGCAAATAAAATTCCGACGCTTGACGAAATTGGAGCACCGCCCGCGCTAAAAAAATTCTTCACAGCCGCGCAGGGATTAATTCTCGTGACGGGCAGAACAGGTTCAGGCAAATCTACGACGCTCGCCGCATTTCTGAACGAACTTTGCAACTTGCGCCCGTGTCATTTGCTGACGTTGGAAGACCCTATAGAATTTGAGTACGCGGCAGAAAAATCTTTTATCAGCCAACGCGAACTTGGACAAGATTTTTTGAACTTCGCGGCGGCAGTTAGGACGGCAATGCGCGAAATGCCTGACGTTTTATTAATCGGGGAAATTCGCGACGCGGAAACAATGCACGCGGCGTTGGAAGCATCAGCGGCGGGCGTATTAGTTTTGGCGACATTGCACACGCGGTCGGCGGCTGAAACTGCAATGCGCGTTGAGACAATGTTTCCATTAGTTCAGCGTGACGCAATCCGCGATTTATTTGCCGACGAATTCAGCGCGATAATTTCTCAACAGCTCGTCAAAACTTCAAACGGGCGACGTTGTGCGGCAGAAGTTTTGTTGGCAAATCCGGCGGCGCGTTCGTTAATTCGGCAGGGAAAATATTTGCAACTACCAAATGTTATGATGAGCGGACGCTCTCAAGGTATGCAGACAATGGACGTGGCACTAAAGGCAATCGGCTATGAAAAAATTTAAATACAAAGGCTATGACGCGGAGGCAGTCGAAAGGGCGGGAACTTTATCGGCGGCGAATTACGCGGAGGCATATGCCGCATTGAGCTATCAAGGCGTGCGTGTCGTCAAGCTGGAACCGTTGCGCGGAGATTTTGCTCAAGAGGCAGAAAATTTTTACCTGAAGTTAAAATTGGGCGGTCAATGGCGTGCAATTTTCTTCCGCGAATTGAGCGTAATGTTGGGCGTGATGACTTTGCACGATTCACTTAAGACATTGACGAGTGCGGCGAAAAATCATCCTTCGGAAAAAATTTTATCGAGCTTGATGACGGCAGTTGGCGAGGGGGAAAGTTTAGCGTCGGCATTATCGCGCTATGAAATAATTTTCGGCGGAGATGCAATTCAATCAGTGGAAATCGGCGAGGCAAGCGGCAACTTACAAGACGTTACGACGCGGTTAGCTATTCAACTTGAGCGCAACTATTCGACGGAGAAAAAAGTTCGCGGCGCAATGTATTATCCGGCGTTCGTAATTATGGCGGCATTTGCGGCGGCGGTAGTTTTAATCAACGTGACTTTGCCGGTCTTTGAAAGTTTTTTCGCGCAACAAGGCGGCAATCTTCCACTTGTAACGTTAATACTTCTGCGCGGCGGAAAATTTTTAGCGGAGTATTGGATTTTAATATTAATCGCGTTGACGTTGAGTGGCGCAGCTTGCTTGTGGCTTGTCAGCGAAGTTGAGACGGTAAAATTTTTATTGGACAAGTTCCGATTAAAAATTAAACTTTTGCGCGAAGTGGAGCTACGAAATTTTTTCGGACGATTGAGTTTTCTGATTGAGAGCGGCTTAACTTTGGACGAGGCGATAAAATTCTGCGCGGCGGCAAGTAAAAATTTAGTCGTGCGAAAAATTTTAAGCGAGATAAAATTTTCAGTGGAGCGCGGCGAAAGTTTTGGCGTATTAATCAGCAAAGAAAATTTCCCGCCACTATATGTAGGATTAATCGTGACGGGCGAGGCAAGCGGCGAATTAGTCAACATGCTCCGACAATGCGAGAATATGGCAGATTTTGAAGTCGAAGAAATCTTGCGTTCACTGCCGGCTAAGGCGGAAATTTTCGGGACGGTTTTAGCAGGTCTAATAGTGGCGACGTTGGTTTTCGCGGTCATGTTGCCGATTTTAGACGTAACTACTCTTATATAGGAGGAACAATGATTCATCTTAAGGAAGTAACCAAAATTTATAAGGATAACAACGTTCTTGCGCTCGATAAAGTCAGTTTGGACATTGAGCGCGGCGAATTTGTTTTTATCGTGGGCACGTCGGGTAGCGGCAAGTCCACGCTGATGAAACTTTTAATGCACGAGGAAGTTGCCACGTCAGGCAGTATCGTCGTCAACGGCAAGGACGTTACACATCTCAAGCCTAAAGAAGTTCCCTATTTGCGGCGGTCGCTGGGCGTCATTTTCCAAGATTATCGCTTGCTTGAGGATAAAACTGTTTATGAGAACGTCGCGTTTGCAATGCAGGTTATCGAGGCTCCGCGCAGAATTATGCAACGTAGCGTTAATACTGTGTTGGACATTGTCGGCTTGCGCGATAAGTTTAAAAGTTTTCCTGCACAACTTAGCGGCGGCGAACAACAGCGCGTAGCGATTGCCCGTGCGATTGTCAACGACCCGCGCATTGTCATTGCCGACGAGCCGACTGGCAACCTCGACCCGGAAACGAGTTGGGATATTATGGACATTTTCCAACGGATTAACGCGGCGGGCACAACTATTGTAATGGCGACGCACGATAAAACTATCGTCGACCAAATGCAACGGCGCGTTATTGCTATTGCAGGCGGAAAAATTACTCGTGACGAGGCTCGCGGCGTTTATTCAGAAAATCCGCCTCAACCGCAATCGTCCTTCGACAGATTTTATTTCAGGTGATTTTTATGCAAAAGGGATTCGCAACGCTTGAAATTATTTTCGCCACAATGATAATCGCTATACTTATGGGCGCGGCAATTCCAAACGTCGCCAGAGTTATCGATAGAGTTGCGCTTGATTACGAGACGAAAAAACTTTACACGGATTTAAGATTTTTGCAGTCGCTCAATCGAATGACTAACATGAAAGACACGCATTTTAACACCACTGACGACAATCCGATAAATTTAATCGTTTATCCCGAACAATATATTTTTAAAAGGAATTCGCCCAATAAAATTTATGCTGAACATTATTTTTCAAATGGCGTGACAGCTTCCAAGAAAAATGGCACTGAACTTTGGCGAATTAAATTCGACGACATGGGCAAAGTTACTCCTGCAATCAGCGATAGTTTGATGTTGAATTCGCGTTTCAAAAAGAAAACGTCAATTATTTTTGATAGCGTCGGGCGTTTTCGTGGCGGTCGAGAATAATGGGAAGATTAAACAACGAGCGCGGTTTCATGTTGCTCAATGTAATTTTTTTGACGCTGATAACGTCATTTGCCGCGATGCTTTTAATGAACGCCATGCCGCGAGTAAGAAATCCGCAATCGGTGCTAAAGTTGACGGCAATTCATTTGGCGAACGAACAACTTGCCATGATAGAAAGCAAAGCGGCGGATGGCGAGTTGGATTTAAATTATTTGGGCAAGCCCGAAGATTTAACTACGGAAAATTTTAGCCAAAAAGTTCCGACAACTTTTAACGTCACGTCGACGGATAAACCTAATGGAAACTTGCACAGCGTCACAGTTAAAGTTGAGTGGACTGCCAACGGGCGCGAAGATTTTATTGAACTGGAAAGGACGATTCGAGTTGTTCCGAAATAATAGCGGCGGGTTCGTGTTCGCAGAGTTCGCGATAGCCTTGCCGCTTTTAATTTTGCTAGGCTGGGGCTTGGCGACAGTTAGTCTTAAACTTTTCGACGTTGGAAAAAATCAGCTTGCCGATTATGTTTTGGAAGAGGAAGTTCACGACGTTTTATCACGGCTAATTTACGATGCCCGCGCCGCTAAAAAAGTTATAGCTGAAAATGGCGCACCTACGTTGACTTTTACTTATCGCATGATTAAAGCGGGAACTGCCAATAGTATAACGACCAGCGAAGATAAGCGTATTTATATACTTGCCGGCGGTCTTGGAAATGAAGGTTCCAAAATAAATTACAAGAGAGTTACATATTATCTTGGCAACCCCATAACGGGAAATAATTATTTTGGCGAAACGCGAGTTACTCAATTTAAATTTTCACAACCTAAAAATAAAATTTCCGGTGAACCGCTCAAAAATGTTTTACACATTACGCTAGAATTGGAAAGCGAAATTACGCACCACAAAATAAAAATCAGCACGGCAGTTTACATGCCAAGCTGTGAGGAATTTAAAATATATGATTGAACAAAAAGGATTTGCGACGGTTTTAGGCTTATGTTTGATATTAATCGTCGCGTTGATAGTCAAGGGGCTTGCGGAGGCGGAAACGAATCACGCCCGCGAAATTTCCAACTTTGAAATGGAGCAAGCACTTCAGAACGCGGCAGAAAGTGGAATTTATGAGGCGGCAGAAATTGTAAACGGTCAAACTTTTACGTCTGGAAAAATTTTTACCACGACCAAAACTTTTAAGCACGGCGAGCAGACGATTAACATAACGGTCGAAGTTTGGGGCAAGCAAGGGAGCATTGCTAATTATAACGAATACGGAACCAACCTTAAATACAAAATCTACGACGAAAACGGAAATCAAATCGGCAAAAAAAATTCAGTCGAAGGAATTTACTTCATGAGCCGCGCCACGATTAATAGCGGCATTTGGGACGAAAAAATTTATCGCCGCGCCTATGCTTATATTATTACCGATAATGAAGTTTCTGCCGAATACAGAGGAAAATTTTATTTTATGGAGTTGCCTTGATTATTCGTAGCGCAGAGCCTCAATCGGGTCGAGCCGCGCCGCCTTCCGCGCAGGTAACATGCCGAAAAATATTCCTACGAACAACGCAAAACCAAAACTTGCGGCAATGCTAACCCAACTTATAACCGTCGTAAAGCTCCCAAACTTTGAAATAGCTTGCGCGGCTCCAATGCCAATCAAAATCCCGATAAGCCCGCCGATTATGCTAATCATCGTCGATTCAATTAAAAATTGTAGCATAATATTTGAGTACGTCGCGCCGATTGCCTTGCGAATTCCAATTTCTCGCGTGCGTTCGGTTACACTCGCCAAAGTTATATTCATAATGCCGACGCCGCCGACGATTAGCGAAATACCCGCAATAGCTCCGAGCAAAAGCGTTATCATCGTCGTTGTTGAAGTCATCGTTTCCATTAACGTTGTAAGATTCCGGACGTTGAAGTCATCTTCCGCGCCTTCGCGAATTCTATGCCGTTGACGCAAAAGTTTTTCAATGTTGCTTTGCACCTCGTCCATTTTATCGGCGTCGGAAACTTGAACGTTGATACTCCGGACGTAAGTCACACCAACAAGGCGTTCCTGCGCGGTCGTCAAGGGAATTAAAACTGTATCGTCTTGGTCTTGTCCGCCGCTTGATTGTCCTTTACTTTCAAGCACGCCGATAATTGTATAGGGCGCGTTGCCAATGCGAATTTTTTTGCCAACGGGATTGACGCTTTCAAAAAGATTGGTGGCAACAGTCGGACCGATAACCGCGACACGATTGCGAACGTCAACATCATGTTCGCTGAAAAAAAGTCCGCTCTTTAGCTCCAAAGATTGAATAGCGACATATTCGGGGATAACGCCGGTTACAGTCGTGTTCCAATTCTCGTGACCGTAAACAACTTGATAACTGCCTTGCACCGTCGGCGAAACGTATTCGACATTTTTAATTTTATTTTTGATAGCTTCGGCGTCGTCGTAAGTCAAAGTTATAACGGAACCCGCCGCGCCTCTCATGCCGCCGCGATTGGCACTGCCAGGCATAACAATCAACATATTTGAACCGAGCCTCGAAATATTATCGAGGATATTTTTTTTGACGCCCATACCAACGCTAACCAACGCAATAACCGAAGTCACACCGATTATCACGCCTAACATAGTTAAAAATGTTCGTAATTTATTTGCGCCGAGACTCCTCCACGCCATTTTTAAAAGTTCAGTGAAAAGCATTTGATTTGCTCCTTAAACAATGTCGATAACTTCGCTTGAGCCTTTGGAAATGTCCATTGTAATTTGTCCGTCCTTAACGAGTATTTGACGGTCGGCGGCTTGCGCAATGTCGGGTTCGTGCGTTACTAATATGATTGTCGAGCCGGTTTTGTGCAAGTCGCGGAAGATTTCCATAATTTCGCCTGTCGATTTAGTGTCAAGATTGCCCGTCGGTTCATCTGCCATTAAAATTGCGGGTTTCATTGCGATTGCGCGCGCGATTGCCACTCTTTGACGTTGACCGCCCGATAATTCGCCGGGCAAATGTTGTGCGCGGTCTTCTAATGAAACTTTTTTCAGCGCGTCCATTGCCAAAGATAATCTTTCCTTAGTTCCAATGCCCGCATAAACTGCAGGCAATGCGACATTTTCCAAACTCGTCAATTTCGGTAGCAGATTAAAATTTTGGAAGACGAAGCCAATAGTTTTATTTCTAATTCGCGCAAGGTCGTCGTCTGAAAGCCCGCTGACTTCCTGCCCTAATAATTTATACGAACCAACGGTCGGGCGGTCAAGGCAACCTAAAATATTCATCAGAGTTGACTTGCCCGAACCAGACGGACCCATTAGCGCAACGAATTCGCCCTCGTCAATGATTAAGTCCACGCCGTTTAGCGCGGCTACTGTCTCTGAACCCATTTTGTAAAGTTTCTTCACGCCCGTTATCGTCACGACGTTTGACATATTTATTTCTCCTTGCAAAACTTTTTTACATGATAACAAAAAATTTGTTTTCTGCATAGTCACTTATAAAAATTCGATATTACAGATAGTTATCACGTACGCTGGATTTTTTGCCCATTTTTAAGCCTCAAGAGCTGTTGCAAGCTCCAAAATTTATTTCAAAATCAGTTTCAAGCTAAAAAATCACTTTCAAACGAACCTTTCTACCTTAACCGAGCATAGTTACTTTTGAGCCGCGTATAGCAAAATTCGATTATCAATATATTCAATGCTCATGCCGTAAAGCGGTTGGCGCAGAAATTTTAATTTGAGTTCGTCAATCATTTCTGTCGAAGGAAAGAAATAGCCCCCGAAAGTTGATAAAGCTTATTGAGCGACGCGGAGATAATTACAATCAATTTTTTCAGAGAAATTGCCGGCGTTGATTCATGCTTATTTCTCTTTTTTGTAGAAAAATTATCGATAGCTTTTTACGCGAATGTGCTAGCGTAGTCAATTTAATCGTACGAACCGTAAATTATCATGGAGAACAAAAATTTTCTCGAATACATGATAGAGGCAAAGAATAAAATCGATGAGCGCAAAGCCGTAGTAAAAATGTTATCTCTTCTTGCCGAGTCTAAAAAAATATTAGCAATAATGGATAAAGGCTATTACAGCTTAAAAATCTTTGAACAGTGCAACCGAATTGAGAATCTTGTGCGACTTGTTCAATGTTGAAAAGACGTTGCGTTTATAATCGGTTGAATCGATATCGAAAAGCGAAACTCGAACCAGAGAAGGATCTGTAATGGCACTGGAGGAATGGGGAAATTCGTCAAGTTAGTTTAGCAACCCAAAAATTTGAAGTATCGCTACTAGGGGTTGTTGGTAAACTCAAGTAAAAAGAAAAACATAAGCGATTCTCTGATAAAATGAGTTTGAAAGTAGGGAAAAGCTTATGCCTAATTCATTTTATCACAAAGAATTAACAGAAGCTCAATGGGATCGAATAAAATATTTGTTCAAGGAGCCGAAGAAAGTGGGACGCCCTACGCTTAATCCCCGCATGGTTCTTAAAGGGATTTTGTGTATACTGCGCACGGGAGCACGTTGGCGAGATTTACCCGCCCGTTACGGAAATTGGAACAACATTTATCATAAGTTTCGCCAATGGTGCGCGAGCGGCTTATTTCAATTACTGTTACAATCACTCACTACCGACGCCGCTCATTCTGCTTTGCTCGAAATTGATTCGACGTTTTGCAAAGTCCATCAGAGTGCCTGTTCGGGTTTGAAGAATCAAGCAATCGTTTCATCGCGCGGCGGCAAGAATATCAAAATTTACGTTATCATCAATGAAAGAATGCAACTTCTAGGCGTTGTCTTGACCGGTGGGTAGGGATTCTATTCACGACTCTCAACCTGCTCTTGATTTACTTGCCGGGATTGAGCTTGCAGTCAAAAAAAATTCTCGCTGACAAGGCTTATTCTTGACAATCTATTCGTTATTATCTCGAAGAACGCGGCGCAATCGTTTGTATCCCAGATAAATCCAACTTCAATACGAAACACAAATTCGACTCCGACTTGTATAGGCGACACAACATTGTTGAACGCTTCTTTCAACGTATCAAGAATTATCGCCACATTGCTACTCGTTTCGACAAATTGTCCACCTGCTTTTTCAATTTTGTCTTACTTGCCGCTTGCTCTATTCACCTTTAATTTACCAACAGCTCCTAACTGGAAGGGGGATTTTTAGGGCAAGTAAGGCAAGTTCGTTTTTATAAGGCGATACGGGATTGCCACAAAGAAAAAGGCTATCCTATCGAGGAGCTTTGCAAGTTGGCTCATGTTTAGCGGTTGGCTTATTACAAATGGGCGTCCGGTAAAATAAGTCAAAGAGTGCGCGTGAATGAACGTCTTGCTAAAGTCGTAGAGAAAATTTATTGTGAGTACACGGACAAGAGTTATAGCCACATCAACGACGCCCTGCGTCACGACTACGGAATTTATGTCAACGATAAACGTGTT
>JAFRRH010000025.1 GCA_017428215.1 Selenomonadaceae bacterium | reverse complement strand
GGAAATACTACTCTTTCGGTAGATTGATTAGATTGAAAGAAATTATCGAAGATGGAACGCCGTGTGCGGTGAAAGTCGCAAGCACGGTGTGGAGTGGGGGAAAAGCCGGAGATTATTTCAAAGGTTTACCTATCACTATCATTCGCTCTTTGATTAAGGATAGAAATAAAAGAAAAAGTTTCAAGCAATTTCCGGCTCAAAGGCTAAAGAATTCCATAACGGATAACTAATAAGCCTCGTCGCTGTATTTTTGGGCGAGTGTAAAAAAATCTGTAAAAAGCCATACCGTGATAGAATAAACATGGGCTGTTTTGTTTATGGGTAAAAAGGAAAAGCCGCCGACAATAATAATGACAGAAGGAAAGCGCAAATCATTTGTCAACTGTTGAGCGAGTATGACATCCAAACGGCGCATGATATTCAGGAGGCGTTGAAAGACTTGCTCGGCGGTACGCTCAAGGAAACGATGGAAGCTGAAATGATCCGGCATCGGGGCTACGAAAAGTCTGAACGCTCCAACTCGGACAAGGCCCGCAACGGGCACAAAACCAAACGCGTCAATTCCAATTACGACAATTTCAGTGTAGAAGTACCACAAGACAGGAAATCAACCTTCGCACCGCAAATTCTTCCAAAACGGCAAAAGAATATTTCCGGCATTGACAGAAAAATCATCTCTATGTACGGACGTGGCTTGAGCACAAGTCAAATTTCCGACACAATCGAGAGGAAGTGTACGGCTTTGAGGTCTCCGACAGTTTCGTCAGCGATGTGACGGATAAAATCCTGCCGCAAATTCAGGAACGGCAAGCTCGTCCTCTCGATGAAGTTTATCCGGTGATGTTCATCGACGCGACTCATTACTCGGTTCGCGATAATGGGGTCGTTCGCAAGACGGTTGCTTATGTCATTCTGGCGATAAATTGCGACGGGCGTAAGGAATTTTTGAGCATAGAAATCGGAGAAAATGAGAGTGTAAAATATTGGTTGAGCATTTTGAATTCTCTAAAGAATCGCGGACTCAAAGACATTCTGATTCTTTGTGCCGACGGACTAACCGAACCGGCTTGAAAGGCGCCGTTGCAACTGCTTTTCCGAAGATTTTCAGCGTTGCATTGTTCAATCAAGTTAGAAATACTCTCAAATACGTGGCTACTAAGGAGCGCAAAAATTTCGCCGCCGATCTGAAAAAAATTTACACGGCACCCGAAGAGTCGACTGCTACACGAATCCGCGATGAGGTCGAGCTTAAATGGTCAAAAAAATGTCCGCACGCAATGAAATCGTAGCGGACTAATTGGTACGCTAATGTCCCATTTTCAAGTTCTCGCCGACTCTTCGCACGATTGTTTACACCACCAATACGATTGAGAGCCTCAACGCGCTTACAGGCAACTGAATCGTCAGCGTAGTGTCTTCCCTAACGACACTGCTCTCTTGAAGGCGTTGTTCCTCGCTACCGAGCTTGCTACAAAAAAATGGACTATATCCTTGCAGAATTTGGGCTTAATTTACGGCGAGTTCTCTATTATTTTCGAGGGGCGTTTGCCTTTCTAACTTCTCGGTTGGTCTTTTTTATAGAAATTTTTCCTCACTCCCCACTAAAATCCAAAAATTGATACAGCACTAGTAGATTTTTTTGTTAGTTCGTTAAACGCCTTTTTTGCATCAGTGTTTCCCTTATCTGCCATTTCTTTAATAAGATTTAAGAACACTGATTTGTCGGCTTCATTCAATCTTTTATACTCATAAACGATAGCATTAAAAACAGACTTGTTGTTCTCCATAGCGCTTTGAAAGATTTGAAAAGCCTCTTTTTTGTTTTCATTATTCAATTTGCTATATACTGAAACGAGGCTATAGTAATCTTCTTCCTTTTTAAGCAGATAAAAAGCCACTTGTTTATCATTTTCACTCAACTCGTGATACATTGAAACAATGGCGTTAAAATCAGGACATGGTCTTTCTCTGGTACGGATTGATTGAATGTAGCACCCCAGTGCCTTATGCGTATTTTTACGGACGCCTTTACCTTCCCTGTAATAATCGCCGAGTTTTCCCATATCTATCGATGCGGCTTGAAAACATTTAAATGCGTCCTTATAGTTTTCGTGTTGTTCATAAATTTCACCCATCGCGTGCATAGCCGATAAATTTCCTTTTTTGGCTGCAGACTCATACCACTTGAAAGAATCATTTTCTCGATGGTGTTTTTTATAGATTCTGCCGATATAGACCATTGCTTCAGTGTCGCCATTATCAGCTTTAATTTTAAAGAATTTAAAGATTTCAAATTCCGGTGCGTCAATATCTAGTATACATAAATCTTCAAGAACCGATAATGCAGAACGGTTGCCTTGATCAGTCATATTCATTAACAAATGGCGCAATTCTCGTTTATATTCATCGTCGTCAAATTCTTTATACATGTTTGCTAATGCGTAAATTGAGAAGTGGACATTTTTTTTTGCCGCTTTAACATGCCATTTGAAAGCTTTATTTACATCTTTAGTAATACCGCGCCCTGCTCTGTAATGTTCGGCAACTTCGTAAATAGCATAATCGTAACCGGATATAGCTGCTCTCATGTACCAGCCAAATGCCTGACAATAATCGACTGAAACGCCTTTACCAAGTTCGTAGCAAGATGCAATTTTATACATTGCTTCAACGTCGCCGTTTTCAGCAGATTGCATTAATGTTTTAAACGCTTCTGAATCTTTTTGTAAGTCTTCTTTAGTTTTCAGTCCCAGCAATAGATTCTTAAGAATTCGTTTTGCATTAGCATCTGTGGAAGCTTTTTGAGAGAGTTCAAGTAATTCCGGTTTTTTGAATAAATCTTCTTTAGTTTTAACACCAGTTAATAAATTTTTTAGCATTCGATACACAGTCACACACCACGCTTACTTAATAAGATGTCTTCACAATATCTATGAAACAGCTTCAGTATCTTCCGTTTACACTAAATTTTTGTTATGAAAATCACACGGTAAATCTCGCCATTTGCAACCATTATCTACAAGATACAAAACTACATTAACGAGTTCACACTTTTTCTTCCCACTGGATAGATGTTAGATCTATAGGATAAAAGACAGCTTCTACATTCGATTATTTCTTATCCGTAGCCTTAAAACAAATATGATTCGATAATACCTTATTCACGTGGTCGACTTTCTTTAAATCATACTTGTAAATCTCGTCAAAATTTATTTGTTGTTGTGGTATCTTTCTAAACGAAATTCATAATTTGCACGAGCAATTTTGCAGTTTTCATCAATGGGTATAAAAATATCTCCATTTTCGGCTAATGCACTTCCTAAGCAATAAACGCAATCATCATGCCACTGACATTTTACACATCTATTGCCGAGTTGTTCAAATTTTAATTGATAAAGTCTACGAAGTTCTTCGCCATTCCAAATTACGCTAATTGGTATATCTTTTATGTTTCCGAGCCAATAATGAAAACTATTACAAGGAAAAACTTCACCGTAGGGATTTACACTCAATGAAAGCTGTCCTGCACCGCAAATAGCTCCGTGAACATCTCGTGGCTGAAACTCTTTGGTAGCCTGTTCTTTTTGAGCAATCCTCATGACCTCTTTATATTTCTCAACGTTGCCTAGCCTTAATTTTGTAGGCGAAGTATCTCCATGATTCGTTGCACAGATAAAATAGGAGACCTCCGAACGAATATCTAATTCTCTACACAACTTTTGAATATCGCAAAACCCGTTTAATGTTGGAGTCATGACAGGAGTTTTCACGGTAACCCATATTCCCGCGTCTTTTACTTTTTTTAGCGTGGTTAATGTCTTTTGAAATGAACCCTTTACACCGGTTATTTCGTCATGCTCTTCAGGTATTCCAGAATAAATACTGAAATGCATTGAGGATGGACGAATACGAATAATTTCAGCTAAGGTCTTTTCAGAAAAGCCTATGCCGTTTGTAAAAATAGTAACTGCAAAATCGCGGTCAACTGCTCCACGCAATATCTCTGTAAAATCCTGACGCTGACTAGGATCACCGCCCGTGAAAGTTATATGCAACGTTTCCATTCTACGCAGTTCATCAAAAAGTTTGAAATATTGGTCGGTAGTTAATTCTTCGTCAGCAGATTTTTTTTCATCAAAAACGTAACAATGCTTGCAACGCTCATTGCAGCGATATGTTAATTCAATGCAAATACGTTGAAGAATATGATTTTTGGCGCAGATGTCGTCTATAAATTGTTCAGCATTGATATAATTCATCTTAGCCTCTTCCGCACGCTGGGGTTGATGCCCAACCAACTTGAACTCCGCAGAAATTACACGTCCCCAAGAATTTGTTATTTCTGGGGAGAAATTTTACGGGAGCCGGATTTTTGTAAACCTTTTTCTTCTTTGACCCAACGACATTTCTCTTCGGTGCCACGGTAATTAAGCTCTTTTCAGCCATAATTTTTACCTCCAATCAGTATATCTTCTGCTTGTAAAAAATTTACAAAGTCAATAATTTCTTCGCGCATTTGTGTCGGATTTTCCACTTCATAATTTTCTTCAACATAAGCAACAATTTCCTGAACTGCGATACTTTTTGTATGGGACAGATAATCCATCAAATCGCAAGCTATCCCTTCGAACAAATAAGATTTTGTAGTATTTAGATTGAGGATATACAAGTAACCCGCATATTTTCTGTACAAAACGCGCTTTGCTAACATTATTCGTTCACCTTTTGGAAAATTTTTTCAACGCGTTAAAATCGAATACCGATGATTTTTTAGTTACTACATCGTGTTAAATATTCCTTCCAATCGTTGTTATAAAAATTTAATTCTTGTGCCGAAGAACCGCCCGCGTTAATGATGTCAACTAAAAAGCTGTCGATAGAGTTCAGTTGTTCAATGCTAAGCGAATCCAAATAGTTATTGCAAATTTCATCAAATGTCAGATTGACGCTGATAATTTTTCCGTTCTCGCCACGAACATAATCAGATACAGCTGATGAATTTGGATTGCCAAGTTCGTCAACTATAATACCGCACTTTAAATCAGATTTTTCGCCGAGTTTTGCAACGTGATAACCCACAGCAAACATACCGATTCGCATTTTGTCGTTTTGTTCGAGAATATTTGCAAATTTTTTGGCCGTGTCAGAAATTCCTTTACGGTAACCGGCTTCAAAGCCTTCTGCACGAAGAGAATCATCGTATTTAGCTTTCTTTTCTGCTACAGTCTCTGCCACAGTAACTGCTATGAGTACCGTAGGATTCCAGCAACTTGGGTTGTTACTGAATTGAGAAAGTGTAGCATTCTTTTTTAAATTATCGAAAAATCCCATAAAAACACCACCTAAATCGAAAAGCCCCACTTCGTCAGTTTTTGATTGATTTCGTCTTCTTCCTTGCGAAATTCGTCATTCAAAGTTTTGTTAATAAATTCGAGCTGAATTTGATGAATTCTCGCGCTGTCATTTAAAATTCGCCAAAGTGTTACCAAAATTCCTCCCGTATCCAACTTCATAACATTGCCAGTAAGTCCGGCGCAACTAATATTTAAAATTGAAGAAAGTGTATTGGAGTAAGTCAAAATTTTCCGCGTCCGCACTTCATAAAATTTTGCGTCGTCGCATTTTGGATTGAAAAAAATTCTGTGGAACATCTCGACGATTTTATTTATCACAGCGGCAAACGACGCTTCTTTGAGTTCCTCGCCTGTTAAATATTCTGCCATTTCAGGCGAAATATTTTGTACTGCAAGCGGAGGAAGGTTAAACTTTTTAAAAATATCTTCGCCGCATTGAAACATCTGTCGCATAAAAGCCGCGCCTACAACTTTTGGCTCATCGAGAAGTAGTTCTCCTGTCCATTTCATGACGTTGGAAAAATCCGCTCTGCCGGTAATTTGCTGATTGACGACGTGATATGACGGCAAGCCGTAAAAAAAATCGTCAACCGTCAAAGTATTTGTGGCGATATTTGCTGTTCCGACAATCAAACCGGCAATAGGGTTGTGTCCAAGTGCCGTAGCATTTTCAATAGGTGCATCGTAAGGAACAATATTTTTCTTGAAATCATCAGCAATTTGTTCAACCGTTGCGGGCGTAAATTCCGGCGGATTATGGGTAATGTTATGGTGTCCAATTTTTTTGTAAACGGTCGAAGTTTTTTCAGCGATTGTTTTAATGGTTCCAACGATAAGCCAGCGCGTAGTTTGTAATGCGGCGGCGAGTATCAAAATTCCCATATCCAACGTCGTCAACGCGGTTTTGTGCTTGAAATCTTCAACCGCACGATTATAAAGCTGAATATATTTATCGGTAGCGGCGGAAATTTCAGTTTCGTTTGCCGTAAGCATTGACTGATAGTCGGGGGGCGGAATATTTACAAACTCAAAGCCTTTTGTCCAGTTGAAACTTCTTGCGCGTCTAGAATTTTTTAACTTTTCAAAATCATTCATGTAACCACCTCCAGCCCATTGTACTATAAATCTTTATCAAACGCTGTTTCACTTTTTATTCAACGTCAACGCCATAATTTTTACAAATAGCCGCAAGTCCGCCTTTAAATCCTGAACCAATCGCGTGAAATTTCCACTCACCTTTATAACGATAAATTTCAGCGACAACTATTGCAGTTTCAATGGAAAAATCTTCGCTTAGATTATATCGCAATAATTCTTCACCGTTCGCTGAATTTATTATGCGGATATAAGCACTTTTGACTTGTCCAAAGTTATGATTACGTTCTTCAGCCTCATAAATTGTAACAGTGAAGTCGATTTTATCAACACTTTCAGGAATTTTGCTAAGGTCTACTTTAATTTGTTCGTCGTCCCCGTCGCCCGCACCTGTGAGGTTATCGCCGAGATGTTCGACACTTTCCGAAGAGTGTCTAAGATTACCGTAAAAGACAAAATCGCTATCTGTACTAACTTTTCCATTGGATTTTAAGAGAAAGGCTGCTACATCAAGGTCAAATTCTGCTACGGAACTATTTTGGTTAATGTCCCAACCAATTCCGATTAAAATTTTTGTCAATCCTGAATTATTTTTTGTAAGATCAACTTTCTGTCCTTTAATTAAAGTTTTGGTAGACTTCAGGGAACTTTGATGATTATCAGCATAAACTTTTGGGAAATTTTGTTGACATTCTTCTGAAATGCTCCATTTTTCCAGCTCCTGCATTCTGGGTATCACAAATGGAATTGGAAAAGTTTTCAGTGTACCCATTAAAACAATTTGAGCCGCGCGATTAAAATTACTCAAATTTTGTGAAAAAGAAATTTGTGTATAAAGTTTATAGTCTTGACAATCATCGGCGTTTTCAATTCCGCTTGTCATTAAATGATTTTGCATTACTGGCTGAACGCCGTCTGCGGCAATGGCGGCAGCTCTGTCAGCAGTATACTCGGCTACAAGCATCCATTCCAAGAAAAGACCTTTGGCTCCGTTAATCAATGTAGGGCTTAAAATCACATTGCCGAGTGGCATACTCCAAGTTAAATCGTCAATCATATCAAAAGCGTTGAGGTAAGTGATATGTTTCATTTTTATGTGTCCCAACTCACGACCAATCAACGCCAGAATTTGTCTATCAGAAAAATCCTCAAGGCAGGAACTGTCAATTACAATAACACAATTATCATCAGTGCCAATAGTTTTCGCATTGCGAGTATAATCCATTGTACAAAACAACGTATATTTTTCTTGCATTTCCAGTTTTTTACAAGCAGTTTTGTATAAATCATAAAGTCTCGGAAAAGTTTCTGGAGTTACCGAAAAATATCTGTCTGGAATCTGCGCGATAGTAGTAAAGTTTGCGTAATGCGTTCCAAAGAAATTTAAAACGCCGTTGAAAACACTGCTTTCTTTTAACTTTTCTAAACGTTCATTTTCAAGCGGATGTACAAAATTCGGTAAATTATTGGTGGAAATTTCTGATAATGTAACATCAGGTTTTGTTTTGAAAAAATTAAAGAGATTGATTGGCATTATCTAAGCTCCATTCGTCAAAGAATTTATTGATTTCTGAATAACGTTCGGGTAACCAAATCTTATAGGAGTACATAGAAAGGGCTTTTTTTATCAAAGCCTGAGTTTTGTTATTATTCATGGTTTCTAGAAAATCTTCGACTTGATTGATGAAAGCGTCTTGACTTGTGCCGTTTTGCATTCGATTCAAAATATCCGGAAGTAAGACATTTATAAGTACTTGACGAAGAGAAAGCGAACGACTTTTTGTTGCCAAAGAAAATGCTCTATCGTAAGTAAAATACCTGCAACGTTTCCAATTATTTATCATTGGATCAGTCGCCCACGAACCGTATGGAATAAATCCGGCGGCAAAATCAATTCCCCAAGTAATGCATAAAATTGTGTGGTGATTACAGCGAATTGCCGCAACTTGTCCTGCCAAAATGCCAAATAGGGTTTCGTCGTCGGTAATTTTTCGCAAATACTCTGAAGAAAAAACCAAAAAAGGTTCGTTTATTCCGCGTACAGCGACGATTTCTCTGTAGTCGCGTGTTACATAAACAGAAGGAATTTTTTCCAGTCCGAACATTTTGCAAGCTTTGGCAAGTAATTCAAAAAGTTTTGGCGACGTTTGTGCGGTCAACTGCGGGCAGGAAGATTGATAAAGATATGTATAAGCCTCCTCAAGATTAGTTTCGTGAAATTTTTCCAAAACTTTTTCAGCAGTTTTACTTGAAAGAATGTCGTTGGCAAATTTACTATCTTGCGGGTGTTGAAAATCATCAACTTTATAAACGCGCATAACATCACCTCCAATCAACCATACTTTTCCATGATAGCTCGATATCCTTTTTCGTCCAAATACCAATTATACAATTCGCGTAACATTATATTTGCAGGGGCTTCCAAAAATGACATTCTTTGCCATTTTCGCGCAACTTGTGTCGCAATGCCGTTGTAACGTTCAAGTACTATTTTTTGTTCATCGAGATATTTTTTTACAAAAATTTCCGCTTGCTTGTCGTTAGTGAGAAAATTTTTTGATACATTAGGAGGTATTCCCAATTCCCAAAAATGATTTCTTACAGATGTCGCGAAAGATTGACACGCCAACAAGCCGCCTCTGTCTGAAGTTGAATCTGCACAATGAAGATATGCAGTAAATAAAAGTTTCGGCAACTCGATAAGACCACCGCCCGGCATATACGCGGCAAGTGTTGTAAGTTCTACGTGATCTGCCTTTATCATCGTCACGGCATTGCCAAAATTGTAATACAACATATCCTCATCAGAATATCTTAAAACATAGTCGGGAACTACTAAGTAAGGTTTATCGGAACTGTACGGCGATATATTTACATACATCAAATGGCAAATATAAACGTCTGGTATTGGTGAAACATCCAATATTTCGCAGACCTCATTAACAATTCTCATCAATGTAGGCTCGCTGGTTTCGTTAATTTTTACGAAGGTTCCCTGCGTCACGGGATCTACCGCAGTTCTACAAAGATTGGCGGCAGAACTTAAAAATTCTTGAACTGTTGTATTACTCAAAGCGTCTTTCTTTTTCTGCTCTTCGTCTGGGTGTATAAAGTCCGAAACTTGCAACCCGCGCAAAATTTTTCTTTTCATGAAAACCTCTTCGTTTTAAAATCCCAAAAAACCTAAAACCTTCTCAACAGCTTTTTGCGCCGTTTCAACAACTTTCTTGGTGGTATTTTTAATATTGGTAACAATCTTTTTGGCGATAGGTTTAACCTTTTCTATACCGGCATAAATTTTTTCTTGAATTTTTTCGCTTGACAAACTGCGAAGATAACCGCCTACCTTAACACTAAGTGGCAAACCAATAACAGGAAGCAATGCAAGTGGCTTTGCCGGATAACCAGATTTTATAAAATCGGCGACTGCCACAACAGTAGCCCGTCCTGTTTTCTCTAAAGTTTCCGAAGGGGTCATCTTTCCGCGTGCAACTTTTATGAGATTTTTTACGCTCTCAGCTCCAACGCTAACAATACCGGTAAGTGCAGGAATCGGAAGAGAATTTAAAAAAGGAATTTTGTCGGCAACGGCTGAAGCCTTCATTGCAACGGTAGAAATCATTTTCAAATTAAAATCGCCAAGTTCGCTGTCGTCAAAAATTCCCGGTAGAAGCGGCGTTATATCGGGCGAATCTGGAATAATAACAGGTTCAGAAAGTGACGTTGCATTCATTAAGTTAGTTTGTTCGGCAATATCCTTCTTAATCGTAGCTACGGTGTAAACATTCCAATTTTCAGGCTTAACAGATGTAGGTAGTGGAGTTTCAATGACTTTTTGAAAATCTGCAAAAACTTCAGGCGTTGCGCTTTGCTCGACAATTTTTTCGGCAACTTTATTACCAACTGCAAGTGAGGCATCAATCTGCGCGAGATATTCGCCTTTCTGCTGAACGTCCATTGTAGTATTTTGGTCGATAAATTGACTAAGCCATTGTTCCTTAGTCTTGCCTGTCGTCGTGCAGAAATTATCAATTTCTTTTGTGCGTCCGGTAAACTGCTCGATAGTCGAAATAATTTCCGAGCCTATATTGTTGGCTTTTTCTTCGTCAACGCCGTACTTAACTAGTTCATTTTTTATCCAAGTGGCGTTGTCCACAGATTTATCTTTGTGAGCAAATGAAATTGCTATCTCTTTGGCACGTGCAATGACTTTGTCGGTAATTTGTTGTTGAAAAAATTGCTCCGCCATACCTTTAGTTATCGGAGAAATTTTTTCAGAATTAGAATTTTCATCAGAACCCATGTTAAAACCTCCGAAGTTTTTTAGTTGTTTCTAATATCTTTTTTGGGGCATCGGCATTGCCATTGTCGGCGGCTTTTTTATACCATTCAAGCGCTTTTTCAAAATTTTGTTTCACGCTTTTTCCGTATTCGTAACAATCACCTAAGTTAATCATAGCAGTAGTATTAAAATTATCAGCGGCTTTTTTGTACCATTCAAACGCCTTTTCAAAATTTTGTTTTACGCCTTTTCCGTATTCATAACAATATCCCAGAGCATTCATGGCATCAATATTGCCGTTATAGGCGGCTTTTTTATACCATTCAAACGCTTTTTCAAAATTTTGCTTTACGCCTTTTCCATATTCATAACAATGCCCCACATTATTCATAGCAGTAGTATTAAAATTATCAGCGGCTTTTTTGTATCATCCAAACGCCTTTTCAGAATTTTGTTTTACTCCTTTTCCATATTCGTAACAATACCCCAGAGCGTTCATGGCATCAGTATTGCCGTTATCGGCGGCTTTTTTGTACCATTCAAACGCTTTTTCGAAATTTTGTTTGTCGTAATATGATTTAGCAAACTCATACATTTTATCAGTGGTTCTTGGAATTTTTTCATAGTTAGCGTCGAAAGAGATATTTTTAAACTGAATATTCAATGAATCAAAATCGAAGAGAACTTCACTTTTAATAATCGTCGTAACTTTTTCAATCCCGATGTAAGTTTTGTCGCGAACGTCGAGCGGGATCACAAATTCGCCACTGCACAAATAAATTTCTGCAACGTCATTTTTAATCAATCCGTACAATTCATTTTGGTTAAAAGCAACGCTGTCAACTTTTGACAAAATTTTAGGATCAGTCGTGTACGTTTTCAAACGTTCCAAGCGATGATGACGCTTTACAGTCTCTTCAACGTCAAGGTTTAAATCTGTAGGCGGCTCAACACAAAAAATTTCGTACAGTCGAGAAGGAAGATTTTCATCGCCGATTTCTATGGATTCAACTTTCGAAGCTTCCTCTTCGTATCTGTGAGCTTTAAGCCATCTTAAAAGCCTACCGTCATTGAAATACCCGATAATTTTTTCAATATTGAAATTCTTTTTGAGATCATCAAGAGTATCAATATAATTGTCGTTAATTATAAGCGCAAATTTCACAACTCTGGGCATAAGCACCCCTTCTTTCTAAATGGACGCGGATTTAAGTTTCAATTCTTCATACTTTTTCTGCATTGATTTAATAGAATCCTTCATTACTTCTGAGAGGGAATGAGTTTCTTTAACCGCATTTAAAATATCTTCAGTTGAAATTTTTTCTTTTTGTGAGATAAAGGCATTTTCAACAGCATCTTTGACGATACCTTCAATATCCGCGCCACAATAGCCTTCCGTCTTCCCGGCTATCTCGTCAAGATTGATAAAATTTAAATCGTTCGAACGTCGCTTACCAATGTGAACGGCAAGAATTTTTTTGCGCTCCTCCAAATTGGGCAGACCGACATAAAAAATTTCATCAAATCGTCCCTTGCGCAAAAATTCAGGCGGCAATCCGTCAGTAATTTTATTCGCAGTGGCAACGATGAAAACCAAACTACTTTTTTCCTGCATCCACGTCAAGAAATTTCCGAAAAGCCGTGTGGTAACTTCAGTACCTCCACTACTTCCGCCAACTCCCGCAAAAGCTTTTTCAATTTCATCAATCCAAAGTACGCAAGGTGCGCTTACCTCAGTCAATTTAATTGCTCGGCGCATATTCATTTCCGATTCGCCTACATATTTTCCCATGAGTCTGCCCATATCCATTCGCAACAGAGGCATTTCAAAAGATGTAGCCGTCGCCTTTGCCGTCAAAGATTTACCGCAACCGGGCATTCCAACAATCAAGACACCTTTGGGAATATCAACACCGAAAGCTTGAGCCTTTTCAATTTGTTTGAAAACTTCAGCTTTGTTCTTAAGCCAATTCTTAAGTTTTTCCAAACCGCCGATGTCAGTCATACTTTCTTTAACTTGAATCATTTCAAGAATATTGGATTTACGAATCAACTGTTGTTTTTGAGCAGAAATTTTTGCAAGATCGTTAGAGTAAAACTCTCCGCCGTCATAAATCGCTAACGTTAAAATACTATCAACTTCAGTACGAGAAAGCCCTTTTAAATGGGTAACAAATTTACTCATCAAAATTTCATCAGGAATTTTGGTGCCTTGCGAAGTTGAAATATCAGTGATAATTTTAATAAGAGCTTTTTCATCCAGAGGATCAAGTTCAAGGACGCTGATATAATTTTCAATTTCCTTAGGTAAAGTATTTAAAAGAGACACGATAACCAGAGTACATTCTAAATGGCCACTAAGAATATTTTGTGCAAGTTTTTTTATCATTGAAATAACATATGGCTCGTTAATGAAAAAATGGGCGTCTTTCAGAATGAGAATTTTATTATCGAGGAGATTTTCATCAAACAACAATTTGAGAGTTTCAGCAAGATTACCTTGTGGCAATGAAAAACCGCTATCAAGGTCTTTGGCATCATTCAAACTCCATTCAAGAACACCGTGATTATGTTGACGACCAATTTCTTGTACGAGTTGACTTGCTATGTCGTCTTCAAAAGTATCAATCCCCAAAATCGGAAAACGCGCATTTGCCAAACGTATAAAATCTTCTTTGAACTTAGACATTACAGCCACCCTTATGAAAAAATTTTGAACTTCCGAGTAATCGTTAAACTAACATGATATATTCTTCTTGTTTATCTGAAGAAATTTGCAAAGCGTCCATTGCTTGTTTAGCCGTCCACTTCATTGTCTTCATCAAACTGCGGATATTCTCAAGAAAAGTTCTTTTTTCAGTCCGTTGTAGTCATCTCCGTGAAAATTTTTTCTTTTTGTGATGAAATAAGGCGAGAGACATAATAGACAATCCGTTTCATCAATTTATAGCCGATTGAATTTGTTCGGCACTACGTTCATTTTTAATCGGTTTTAAGTGCAAGTCATCAATCGGCGGACTTTTTTTAGCACACTCAACATTTGCATAACCGATTCTGAAGAAATATCAAGATTTTCGCTTTTGATTCCTTTCTTGACCTGCGCGAAAATAACTTCTACCTTTTGATTCTGCAACTTTTCAATATCGGCAATTATCGCTTTTTCTTTCTCATTTATTTTTTTTGAACTCGCGCACTTCTTCCAATTCCAGATTTTTCTTCACCAATTTTTTCTCCATAGTACTCAATGAAATCGATTTCATAAAAATTTTTCGCTCCTTGATATTATGGCGGAGTATTTCTTCTTCAAAATCGACAATTATTTTTTCAATTTAATGCTCAACATCATCTGATACAGCACCTAAGTCTGAAACTTCAAATCTAAGCAGTTTTGACTTTTTTCTCTCAAATTCTTTCATTATATTTTATTATAGCACAACAAAAATTGTAAGTCAAAAATGCCCAAAAAAAATGTGCAAAAATAGTGCACGCGAAATCGATTTTAAGGCATCTGAGAGCCGTTATAAGGCATTTTCAAAGGTGTTTCACGTATAATAATTTCCGTGAAAGACAAAATCGGCGCGTTGTAGGCGATTCTGGGCGCAAATTTGCCAGTCGCTACCGCTCCTTGAACCTGCGGTTAGCTGGAGAAAGGAGAAAAGTTTTCATGGCTATGTTTCATTTTCGTATCAAGTCGGACAAGAAACCGAACGGAGCTAAAGTTTCAGCGGTTAAGCATATGGAATACATAAAACGCGAAGGAACATTTGCGCACGATGAGCACTGGAAACAAACCAACAAATTTGTCGGCAATTTCATTACGATCGCACAAACAGTGCGACTTGTTCAGCGTAGAAAAGACGTTGCGCTTGAGAAATTGAGTGAACTGATAATCCAAAGGGTGGAATGAAGGGGTAACGCCCCCAAAACGCTCTTTTTGATACTCAGACGGGCGGTTAACCGTCAGAAGTTCGGTGAAGGCGGCTTTCAGTAGCCCTAACAGATTATGCTGCGGAAAGCTGACTGTAGGCAGTTGGTGCTACCTATATGTCGGAGGTCTATAAAATAGTCAAGGTTAGAATGTTCCATGAGGAACTGACGAATTTGCGAATGTACGGGTCTAAACGGGAACAATACAGAAATGCATTGGGACGAGAAATCTTTGTGAGTGTGGCTAAGTAAGAACATCCCTTATTAAATGCCATACGGTGTTAGAGGCACTGTCAAGCTTGCAGGCTCATAGCAAAAACCTAAAGCTATATGTACAGATAGAATTATCGGAACAAGGAAAGGTGCCGAACGTTAGTAAGCCGACGAAGAAAAATAAGCGGTTGAATCGGTACTTAAAAGTAGTGCTTGAACCAGTGAAGTTTCTGTAATGGAGCTGGAGCAATGGGCACAAGTCTTTGACAATTTCAAACAATCACTCAAACGAATAAGGATTCGAGCAAGACCAAAAGGGCCGCTGAGGTTATGCCTTATGCCAAAGGAAAATATCTACAACGACCTGTACGAGCGGGCAAAAAACGGCGAGTATTTTACGAACTTAACGCCGCTTGTCCTAGCAAAGAAAACATCTTGCTGGCGCACAGAAATCTAATACGGCAAATGTGGACGTTGGGAATAAGGGAT
>JAFRRH010000024.1 GCA_017428215.1 Selenomonadaceae bacterium | reverse complement strand
TTTCCACTCGCAAGTCGAAATATTTGTAAGCCGCGTAGACAAAAGAATCGTGATAACCGCCATCTGCACATATTTTCTCCAACGTTATATTTAACAACCAATATAATCGGTGACTATCTGCCTTTTGACGAGTAAGCTTCACAAGATGAGTGAGAATTGAGTCCCACAGTCCGCTGAGCCGCGCTCGTCGATAAAAGCTGTGCACTGTAAATTTCGCTTTTCCCATTTGTACTTTCTCATATTGAAGAACAAGGGAGCAATAACTTTCCATTGCTCGTCCGTTATATCTGTTTCGTATTTTTTTTCTATGAACACACGTTCTAAAATAAAGAGGTGTTTGTCGCAAGCAGTTTGGGCACTTTAGACAAAACACTTTTCATGCTCGCCTTTGACAAATGTAGTGCGGCACTGGTTCCGTCAACGAGTAGCCGATAAACCAGCGGTACGCATTATTCACTTCTATTTCTCTTATCGTCTGGCGCATTGAACGGATTCCAAACAGACTTATTTTACTTGATAGGTGCTTTTTGTCTACAGTATGGGAGAGCTTAGCTCTCCATTTCTTTGATATTACTTGAGGTTTTCTTTTACCTGAGCTTACTAAGGGTTGTTGGTAAATTAGGGGAGTAGCGTTTAGTCATTTTTCCGCTTGAATCCTGAGAAGTACCAGATTGGTAAATAGTTCTTGAACTCGAAGTCTTGGAAGATAACATTCTTGCGCTTATCACGAAGAGAAGCGAGGTGAAAACTTTTAGCGATATTGATGCTCTGGTAGAACATTTTTATCAGCTGAAGAAATTATTTCGGACAGATTATCTCTTGCAAATCTTAAGGAAGAACCATTTTTTTACTTTATTATATAAGTAAGCAGAAATAAACGAACTGCGTCTTGACGACGGTAAAAAATCGCCGCCACTTAGCCCGAAAAGGTAAAGAGGAAAGTAAGCACAACGGATTCTAAAAGCGGCTTATTCGTAAAAGGGGAGCATGAAAGGCGTTTCAAAAAGCCCGTTTCAGGCTATTCCGAAACGGGCTTTGTATACAAGCTAAGAACGCTGAAATTTATCACCGCTCTTTTTTGTAGCCTTTTATTGTTTATGCTGAACTCAATCGACGCTAATTAATTCGTATTGAGGATTGCCCATTTTGAGTTCAGCCATTGCCGACAGTTGACGCAAGCCGTGACGACTTTCAATCCGCTCGCGCAAATCCGCGCTGTCAGTTGCCGTCCAAACTAAATCGCAACAAGCTTGGTCAATCGCAAGAATATCCGTCGATGCCAAAATTCCAACGTCCGCCATAGTTGGTTCAGCGGCTCTCGTCCCCGCGCAGTCACAATCAACAGACATTCTACGCATAACATTTAAAAAGACAATCCGCTTGCCGAAGTAATCACAAGTTGCCTTGCCGCTATCTGCCATGCGCTCCATAAGGTTTTCTTTAAGCGGAAATGTTCCGTCAAACCAATCAACATTTACGGGCGGCATACCGAATTTTTTGCTGTCGTAGCCGTGAACTTGAACTTTGCCGACGTGACCGCTTGCCATACCGATAGCGATATTTTTTAATGAACCGCCGAATCCGCCCATTGCGTGACCTTTAAAATGCGTCAACACAACAATAGAATCGTAGTTGGCGAGGTGACCGCCCATTGCAACTTCTTTGAGGTGGAAACCGCCGCGCACCGGGAAATTAACGTAGCCTTCGTCTTCGTCCATAATATCAACGTCGCAAAAATTCCAACCGTTCGTCGCCAAAGTTGCGCGATGATCTTCGGTGGTGTAGCGTTTGCCTACGTAAAGCGTGTTCGTCTCGATAATGTTGGAGTTGGGAACTTGCGCTTGGAAAGCTCTGACCATTTCGCGCGGCAAAATGTTGGGACCTTGCGGTTCGCCCGTGTGGAGTTTGATTCCAACTTTGCCGTAAATCTCGCCGTTAATCTTGTTGTAAAGTTTAATTAAGTGCGGCGCGTCGATTTTGTCCGTGAAGTAAACTTTAGCCGCCGTGCCAGAAAATTTTTGTCCGGTGACGTTTTTACTGCCGACGACGGGAGCCGCTTTGAGTTTGAGAATTTTTTTGCCGTGAGCCGCCGCCTCGACGGATTGAGTTGTGAACTGACCGACAGCCGCACCAACTGCCGCCACGCTCGCCATTTTGAAAAGTTCTCTTCTGCTAATGTCCATAATAAAACCTCCTTAAATTAATCCGAGCCGCTTAAGGTTATCAGAAACGATTGATTCAACCTGCGCGGAATTTTTTTGAGCAACGGAGCCGCGCAGTTCAAAGCCCTGTAAAACTTTTGCGTTCGGACAAGTTAGCATAATATTTTGGTCGGTACTCGAAAGCCCGCTTCCACCGTGTGTGCAGAACGGGACAATTTTTTTCCCGCTAAAGTCGTGGCTCTCAAGGAAAGTGTAAACAATTTGCGGCGCATCACCGTACCAAATCGGATAACCCACAAAAATTGTATCGTAGCCTGAAATGTCAACGTCTCCGATAAACGGCGGACGAGCTTTAGTTGCCTTTTCGCGGCTTGCAACTGTCTTGCACTCTTCGTAGCTGTCGGGATAAGGCGTGACGGGTTTAATCTCGAAAAGGTCGCCGCCGGTCTGTTTAGCGATAATTTCCGCAACAATAGCCGTGTTGCCTTTGCTGATATTGCCAAGCCCGTATTCTTCGCCCGTGCGCGAATAGTAAACGACGAGAATTTTTTCATTCGACGCGGCGGCAACTTTACCGAACGAAAGCAAAACTCCCGCCGTACCCGCCATTTTAACAAATTCTCTTCTGCTCATGTTCACAATAACTCCTCCTAAAATTTTTTTATGTTGATTATAAAGTTTCGAGTCAACTCCATGCAAATATTTTTTTCAACGAAAAACCCCCGCCAAGTTTTGACGAGGGTTTTTTTATTACCGAACCGCGCAGGACGGACAAAGGTTTCAAAAATTATCCGAGTGTGGCAAGATAATCCTTAATCTTGTCGCCGTCTTCCATCTCCATAACTTTGTCGAGGATTTCTTTAGCCTTCGTAAAGGTGATGTTGCGAATACGTTCTTTGACACGCGGAATGGAGGGCGCGCTCATCGACAATTCTTTAATGCCCATAGCCATCAAAATAATTGCCGCGTTCGGGTCGGACGCCATTTCGCCGCACATCCCTGCCCATTTACCTTCCTTGTTCGCAGATTCGATCGTGCGCTTGATGAGGCGAAGAACTGCAGGGTTAAAGTGATTGTAGAGATAAGAAATTTGCGCGTTGCCTCTGTCGACAGCCAGCGTGTACTGAACGAGGTCATTAGTGCCGATTGAGAAGAAGTCAACGTATTTTGCGAGGACGGGAGCCATAACAGCCGCCGCAGGAGTTTCGACCATGATACCAACTTGAACGCTGTCGGAATATTTTTGACCTTCGGCAGCGAGTTCTCTCTTAGCGTCTTCAACGAATTCTTTAGCCGCGAGGAACTCTTGAACGTTGATAACCATCGGGAACATAATAGCCGCTTTGCCGTAGACGCCTGCGCGGAGAATAGCCTTAAGCTGAGGCATAAACAAATCTTTGCGCTGGAGGCTGATACGGATTGCGCGATAGCCGAGGAACGGATTTTCTTCGTGACCGACCTGGATATAGGGCAGTGGTTTATCGCCGCCGATGTCCATTGTACGGATAACGCAAAGTCCTTCGCCGTGAGTAACGGACGCACAGTACTCAACAGCCGCTTTGTATTCTTTAAACTGATCTTCCTCTTTAGGAACTTCGCTTTTGCCCATGAAGACGAATTCGGAGCGGAACAAACCAACGCCAGTTGCACCGAAGTTTTTAACAGCGGCATCAGCATCAGCAGGCGAACCGATATTTGCAACAAGCTCAACTTCTTTGCCGTCAAGAGTAATAGCGGGTTTATCTTTGAGCTGTGCATAATAAGCTTTAAGCTCTTCCTGCTTCTTAATCTTTTCGTTGTAGCTTTCGCGTTCTTCGTCAGAGGGACGAATCAAAATTTCGCCAGTTTCGCCGTCGAGGATAACGGGGTCGCCGTCAGCAATTTGAGCAATACCGTCGCCAACACCAACAACAGTCGGGATAGCGCGAGTTTTAGCAATGATAACGGCATGAGCAGTTGTGGAGCCGACACCGAGAATAACGCCCGCGATTTTATCAGTGGGAAGTCCTGCGATAACGGACGGTTCAATATCTTTGCCCGCGACGACAACTTTACCCGCGATTTCGGGTTCTTTAATGCCGAGCAAATATTTCGCAATGCGTTTACCAACGTCGCGCATATCGACAGCACGTCCGCGGAAATATTCATCGTCCATAGCCTCGAAGACTTGCGCAGTTGCCTCGTAAGCGTCGAGGACAGCCTTGGGAGCGGAGCCGCTGATGTCAACTTGTTCGTCAATCGAGCCGCTCATTGCGGGATCCTCAACCATCATGCGGTGCGCTTCGAGGATACCAGCCTGCTCTTTAAGTCCCTGTTCGTTAAAGCTGTCGATACTTTTTTTGAGGTTTTCAGCGACTGCAACGAGAGCTTCCGCCGCTTTTTTCTTTTCTGCCGCTTTAGTGCCAGGTTTGTATTCGACGAGGAAACTGTCGAGGTTTTGACCTGCGAGCAAAATGTTGCCTACTGCGATACCGGCGATTACGCCCTTGCCCTTAATTTTCTCTGCCATAATTTTTCCTCCACATGGTTATACAAAAGGGGAGGCAAGCTTAGCTGTTAGTTGATAGCTCTTAGCTGTTAGGATTTTTTTCCTAATTGCTAACAGCTAACAGCTGACAGCTGAACTCCTCCTCCCCTGAAGTAACATAAACGCTCTAAATTATTCTTCGCCGAATTTCGAGTCGATCATAGCCTTGAGCTGAGCAACTGCGTCTGCTTCGTCGGGACCGTCAGCAACGATGGTGACTTCGGTGCCTTTGACCAAGCCCATGCTCATGATCATGAGAATGCTCTTCGCGTCGACAGTCTTGCCTTTAGCTTTGAGCTGAACTTTGGACTTGAACGAGGAGGCTTTCTGCACGAATACCGACGCCGGACGCGCATGAATACCAGTTTTGTTTTCAATGGTGGTTGTTGCTTCTGTCATTAGAAACCCTCTCCTATCTTTGTACAAAATGTTATTAACGGCTGGTCACCCTTCGAGCAACCTTTTAAAATGTGCTATTCGCCGCCCTCTTTTATCTTCCTGCTTGTTGAGAAAAAATTTTCTAAAAATTTTTAGGGTAAGGTTAAACCACTTTCTCCCAGTATTTTTTAGCCAAATCCGGTCGACCGAGGAATTGATAAGCCCTAGCGATATAGAAATTTGCTTCTTTGCAATGAAAACCATACTCAATAGTCTGTCTGAAACATCCAATAGCTTCATTATATTGTTCCTTATTAAAATGTTCGACGCCGCAATTATAATACGTCTCGGCATGAATTGCTTTATCATACCGTTCCCGATGCAGATAGGCGACGCCGCGATTGTAATATGCCTCGGCGGCATGACTCGAACCAAGTTTGATAGCCTGATTGAAATCCTCAATTGCTTTATCATATTGTTTCAAATCCAGATAGACGAGACCACGCTTATAGTACGCCTCGGCAAAATTTTGATTATGCTCGATAGCTTTGTCAAAATACAAAACAGCTGGATTATATTTCTTTAGCTCCAGACAAGAAACGCCGAGCTTATAAAAAGTTCCTATATAGTCGGGATTAAGTTTAGCGGCATTGTTGAAGTCGCTGATAGCCTGCTCGTGTTTCCCAAGCTCATAATAAGCAAGTCCGCATTTATAGTACGCCTCGGCAAAATTTTGATTATATTCGATAGCTTTGTCAAAATACAAAACAGCTGGATTATATTTCTTTAGCTCCAGACAAGAAACGCCGAGCTTATAAAAAGTTCCTATATAGTCGGGATTAAGTTTAGCGGCACTGATGAGGTTGCTGATAGCCTGCTCGTGTTTCTCAAGCTCATAATAAGCAAGTCCGCATTTATAGTACGTCTCGGCAATATTTTGATTATATTCGATAGCTTTGTCAAAATACAAAATAGCAGGCTGATATTTCTTTAACTCCAAACAAGACATGCCGAGCTTATAAAAAATTTCTATATAGTCGGGATTAAGTTTAGCGGCACTGATGAGGTTGCTGATAGCCTGCTCATGGTTTCCAAGCTCATAATAAGCAAGTCCGCATTTATAGTACGCCTCGGCAAAATTTTGATTATATTCGATAGCTTTGTCGAAATACAAAATAGCATTATCATATTCCTTCCTATCCAGACAAGAAACGCCGAGCCTATAAAAAATTCTTACATCATCACGATTACGTTTAGCAGCATTGTCGAAGTCGCTGATAGCTTGCTTATGTTTTCCAAGCTTATAATAAGCAAGCCCGCGATTATAGTATGCCTCGGCAAAATTGCGACTATATTTAATAACATTGTCGAAGTCGCTGATAGCCTTCTCATGTTTTCCAAGTTCATAATAAGCAAGTCCGCGATTATAGTACGCCCGAAAATAATTGTGGTCGCGATTAATAACTTCGGTCTGGCTCATCAATAGCGGGTTCGTATTCTCCACGCTTTTGATGAGCCAGACCGAGAATGTAATGCGCATAAACATTATCCGCATTAAGCTTGATAGCCTCACGACAATTCTCAATAGCCGCCACATAGTCTGCTAACTCAAAATACGCCTTGCCACAACAACAGTAGTACTGATAGCCATAACTAAAATTACTTTCAATAAAAGCTTTGAGTTGAATAACAGCGTCTCTTTCGTCGAAACCGGAAGCGAGAATGGTTACGGTATCTCCTTCTTTTAAAAGCATATTCCCAATCGATGAACTATACTTTGCGTCTACCTCACTCCATAGGTTTCTTTTTAGCCGGATTTCGGATTTGAACGCAGAGGCTTTCTGCTCGAACTCCAACGCATGATCTTTTAGGATGTTTTTATTTTCGATGGTAATAGTTGCTTGCCTCATAGAAGAAACCTCCTCTTATTTATTTTTTGTACGAATATTATAATAAAGGTTTACTCTTGAGGCAATTAATTTTTTCTAAACGTTTTCAGTGGGTAGCGACGGTTTTAATAGTGCCAAGTTTTTGAATGTCGCTATCTTTTCTGTCGCCATGAATTTTTATTTTAGCAAGCGCGTCTTCAAGTTCAGCGAGTTCGTTTTTATCAAGCAAAACATCTGCCGCACCAAAGTTTTCTTTAAGGCGTTCGTCGCGTCTCATGCCTGGTATCGGGACGACGAAATCATTTTTGCACATCATCCACGCTAAGGAAATTTGCGCGGGCGTGGCTCCTTTATCGGCGGCAAATTTTTTAATCAGGTCGAGCAACGCTTGATTAGCGTCCATATTTTCCTGGCTAAAGCGCGTAATAACTCGGCGAACGTCGTCACCCTCAAATTTGCTTTGGCTTGAGTATTTGCCGCTCAAAAAGCCTCCCGCCATTGGCGAATAGGCTACGAAGCCGATATTTAATTCTTTACACAGCGGCAAAACTTCAGCCTCAACTTTACGCTCCATGATTGAATACTCGCTTTGGACAGCGGTTAGCGGCGTGACGGAATGAGCGCGTTTAATTTGTTCGGGCGTCGCCTCTGAAACTCCCCACGCGAGGATTTTTCCTTCTTTAATAAGTTCGCCCATCCACTCGGCAACTTCTGCCACGTCACGATTGGGCGGCACGCGATGTTCATAATACAAATCAATATAATCAGTCTGCAAACGCTTAAGTGAATTTTCTACAGCATTGCGAAGACCGCGCCGTGAAGTTTTGCCCTCCGGAATTTCTTGACCAGGCAGAAAAACTTCAGGCATAAACTTTGTACAGAGAACAATTTTATCGCGAATGGGTTTGAGAGCCTTGCCGACGAGAATTTCATTTTCGTAAGCGGCATAAACTTCCGCCGTGTCAAAGAATGTGCAGCCGTAATCCTCGTAAGCCGAGCGCATAAGCCTAATAGATTCACTTTCAGGCGGACATGCGCCATAGCCATGACTAAATCCCATACATCCCATACCGATTGCCGAGACGGTTAAGTCGCGAAGTTTTCTTTTTTTCATAAAAAACACCTCCGCGCAGATTTTATCAGCTTGAAGTAACTCTAAGTCAAGGCAAAATTTTTTAAAGATTTTTTGAGGAATTTTAGTGGTAAAGTGGACAAATGGCGTAATGACGGGGAAAAGTGGCTAAAAAAATTTTTTTGGTTAGGGTATTGACAAAGGGGCTTTGTGGGTGTATATTAAGCAAGCTTGATTCACGGGGCTCCTTGAAAACTGAACAGTGCAAATACAAATGTGCGGACGAAAGTAATTTCGACCTTAACAAAATTTTAGAGTCAGTAGAACTCAAAGTTTAACGGAGAGTTTGATCCTGGCTCAGGACGAACGCTG
>JAFRRH010000023.1 GCA_017428215.1 Selenomonadaceae bacterium | reverse complement strand
TTTCGGTAGATTGATTAGATTGAAAGAAATTATCGAAGATGGAACGCCGTGTGCGGTGAAAGTCGCAAGCACGGTGTGGAGTGGGGGAAAAGCCGGAGATTATTTCAAAGGTTTACCTATCACTATCAGGAGGAAGACGGAATGGCAGGAAGAAAATTTACAATTTTAGGCGAGAACGGCTCCGGCAAGACGTGTTATCTGCTCGAAATGTACTACGAAATGGGCATGAGCGTTGCGGGCTATACAGTCGTTGCCACAGACCCCGACGCCGATAAAAATCTTACGTTACGCTATGACAGGCTCAAAGACAAATCACGCGGGAAAGGGCGTTTCCCTGCCGGTACCGAGCAAGTGGAAAAATACGACTTTAATTTGCAGTATAATTACAAGACGATTCACCCCTTCCAGTGGGTCGATTATCCTGGAGGTTTCTTGGATACTAGGAGCAGAGATATTTCCAGCGAGCAATATCAAGAAGTCGCAAAGTCTATACTGGAATCCGAAATGCTCTTTATCTGTATTGACGGCGCGAACTTGACAGGCAGTAGCACACAGAAGAAAATCCGTAATGTCAAAACGCGCTGCGCCAAGCATATCAATCCTTATCTCACCGAACTTAGGAATAAACTCAAAGCCGAAGATAAAGGCTTGCCGCCGATTGGAATGCTCGTTACCAAATACGACATCTGCGCCGACGACACAGACGCCGACGAAGTTCGCGAGATAGTTGAGGAGGCTTTTGAAGGACTGTTCGGCGGCAATGATACTTTCGTCGCGATAATTCCCGTTTCGCTCGGCGATACCCTCAAAGACGACGAATATCAGGGCGATTTGGATCCGTTGAACGTCCATCTTCCGATTCTTATGGGCATTAACTTCGCGTTGATTGAACAGCTCGAACATGGCAAGCGGCTTATCGAAGAGCAACACAGAGACATTGAAGAAGCTCAACGCATGAAGCGCGAGGAAGAGGATCGTTTCTTTTTGTCACGATGGTTGTTCGGCGACAATATTGACGAACTGAACAATTACATTTATGAAGAGAGAAAGCAAATCGAAAACAATCGTCAAGTCGCTAACTACTTCAAGAAGAGTCTTAAACGCATGAATCGCGAACTGGCGGCAATCGATATGATTTATGTCAAAGGTGCATGGCAAGATAAGCGCGGTATCAGTCAAATGTGGGCTGAACTTCAGAGCATCGCGGATTATAATTTTTAAGGAGGTAACGTAATGGAAATTGCTCCGCTTATTCACAGTCGAACTTTTTACTGCGACTTCAGCCAAAATTTTGCGGCGCGTCCTAACGGTTTGAACATTCAATGGGCGATGAATAAAATTTTGCCCGCAATGCGTGACGTTGACATTTTAAACGGCGTGCGGCGCATGTTCGCTACTGACGGCAAGACTTGTATTGCGGGTATTTCCTGCAACTTCAAGTCGTTTGCAGAAAAATATTTGTCCGCCGCCGAATACGAGGAAGCCGAAAAATATTTCCATGACGAACGCGGCAGGGAAGTTAAAATTTTTCTTGGTTATGCTTTCAAAGGGAGCGGCGTCCCCGACGTGTCCAATTCAAAGCTTTGGCAAATGTTCAAGCAAACTGTCGCGAAGGTTTGGAATAATAATCCCGCCGAGACAGTGATTGTGCCATACGAAAGTTGCGGCGTTAAGTCCGTCGCTAAGAGACCACTAGACAAAAAATTTTATCCGTCCAATGAACGCGATGATGTTGAAATGTTCGAGCAATGCCTCGCCGAACGCAAAGATTTTTGCTCCAACGTCGACGCCGTGAAAATTTTCGAGGACGGCAAGTATGAAGTCATAACTGCCGCGCAGAGCATTATCAATCGTATTCAAGAGGCTCAAAAAAAAACTCAACCTCCGCCTTCGAGCAAACAAGACCAACCTTCGGAACGCCCTTTTCAAGCCCAACATACCCAAAACCGGAAAGCATCTTCAGCATCGGACGGCAAGAGCCTTTTAATTCCAATCGTCGCGATAGTCGCCGTGATAGCAATAATAATTTTCCTTACGCAGTAAAGCCGTCCAAAGTGTTCGATAACATGAATGATTTGGTCAGCGACCTTGAGCGTAATTACGACGCCGCAATTTTCCACGACGGGTTGAATCGAAAATATCAAGTGGCGTCAGTCGGGGAGGGAACGCCCGAATCAATTATCGAACGTTTAACGGCGCGTAAGAAAACAAAACTCGTATATTTAATAGCGGAGGAAATCAATGAATAACAGTGGCAGTGCTTTCGATAAATTTCACAGGTCGTCTTCGCGGCATTCCGACACGACAGCGGAAATGTTAATGGATTACGAAGAACATTACATGCGGCTCGTGAAAAGTTATCGCCACGAGATTGAATTTATCAACGACTTGCACACGACACACACGCAGGAAGTTAAAAATTTTTACGCAAACGATTTGCCTGCGATTATAAAAAAGTTGGAGGCGGAACCGATTGCCGACGACGTGCGCCGCGAGTGGCTCAAACATCTCGAACAGCACATGAATAAAAGTTTCGATATGAGCGGGCATTTTATCGGCGTACTCACGACAAAAAAGGTTGAGGAATTCAACGCGGCACTTCGCGACAAAATTTCCGGAGGCAGTGTCTTATGAACGACAGCAGAGAAATTTTCGCGCTTGTAAATTTTATCGAGATAACAAGAGAATGTCGCCGTCAGCTCGTCGAAGATGTTTTGAGCGGCAATCCCGACCTTTTCCGATTCCTGTATGAAGACAAAAATAAAAATGTTCAGCTCCTCTACAAAAAACGCTACGAACTCAAATGGCTGGAGGTACATTGGTTGAAGTGCAAAGCTCTGTTCGATGATACGGAAATTCCCGTTGCCACACGTCGCGAAGTCTTGAAAATTTTTCTGAAGTGGTATCAAAAATTCGTGGAGGCATGGGGTTACGAATCTTCGCGAGCTTTCTTTTTCAACGCGGAAATAGAATCACTCGAAATTTTAATCGACACAAATCAAAAATGGACGGCGCAACTCGACCAACTGCAAATGTCCTTCCTTCGCGAGACAAAACTAATCGACAAAGAGATTGAGGAGGCTAAAAAATGAGCTTGATGAAAGTTTTGAAACTCGTCGGCGCTCAATTATTGATAAGCCGCTTGAGATTATCGGGCGGCAATGTGAATTTTATCAGCAACGCAAAAACGCCGCTCATGATCAAAAACTTCGGCAAGAAGAGGCAAAGTTTATGCAAAGCTTGGAGTTTGACCGCCAAAAATTTAATGCGGAGCTTGACGACATGATTGCCCGCAAAGAAATTGAGCGCGGCTCTTTAATTGCGCAAGCCATCTCCGATTATCAAAAAACTATGGCGGAGTGCACGATTTCAATCGGAAAAAGTCTGGGCATGATGAATATCGAACTTCGCGAACGCGCAACTGCTTTGGTTGAGGACAAGCAGAAACAATACTCGGCTTTGCAAGATGCGGCAATGGACAAGGCGGCGGCTCAGCTTGAAAAGATTTATACGAAATTTCCTGAAGAGAGTCGTGCGCGGTCGATTATGGAAAACGCCGTCGAAAAGCAACTAAACAACATTATCGAGACTTCCGACAGATTTATGCGGACAATCGACGAAGATTTTTCAAAGATGATGGACAGTGTGCAACGAATCACCGAAAACACCATGAACAACGCGGGACAATACATTTCGCCTGCCTTCGCAAATAATGCCATGCTTCGCGGCGGCAACGATACCAAATTGCTCAAATGAAAGAATTACTTCTCCTGCCGCTCGAAATAATTTTTGAAATTCTTGAATCGATTATAGAAGCGGGAGTAGATGCTTGCCCGCCGCTTTTGATTTTTTTATTGGCGGTATGTTTGTTCATGAACAGCGGTTGTTTATCAACGCTCGGCGGTATCTTTTTGGTAATCATCGGAATCATTGCGCTTATCGTTTGGCTGATAATTTGAATTGTAAAAGCAAGCGAAATTAATTGCATACTATACCAATGAATACGACGCAGGTGCTCGATGCGCCTGTGTCTTTATTTTTGTCAATCATTTAAGTGAGGTTAATAATCACACAAAGAATCGAAAGAAGAAGGAACTTCAGCGTCAAAGGCTCAACCGGCAGGACTTTCTTGCAGACACGCGCTCGTTGGAAGTGGAATCAAACGCTTATGGTTCGACACTTCACATATCGTTGGAAGGCAAGACGTATGGCTTTGGAATCGGGGAGCTGGCGCATCAGCAAATCGCGTCGCGGCTCAATATTCCGTTCCGTTATTACGCGAAAATGCAGAGCGAGGCACCCGACCTGCTCGACCAGAACGTCAATCGCTGGCTGAATCAAAATCCCGAACGTCGAATGATTCGAGTGTTGGACGGAAAAGTCCGTGCGTTCCTGTCAGATCGCTATCGCAGGTTGGATAATTTTGAGCTGTGTGCGGCTGTCCTGCCTGTCATCAACGAAATGAAAAATTCGGTAATAGAATCGTGCGAAGTTACGCCCACTCATCTCTATCTTAAAGTTGTCAACCGTCGTCTCAAAGCAGAGGTCAAAGTGGGCGACGTTATTCAAGCGGGATTCGTTGTGTCAAACAGTGAGGTCGGGTTGGGAAGTCTGCGAGTTGAGCCTCTCGTCTTCCGCCTCGTGTGTAAGAATGGGTTAATCTGCAAGGACATGGCGCAAAAGAAATATCACGTCGGGCGACAGGTCTACCTTTCCGATGATTCGGCTTATGAACTGTATTCGGAAGAGACACTCGCGCAAGATGACAAGGCGTTTTTCATGAAGGTGCAAGACGTGGTTCGGTCGGCGGTTGATGAAGCTAGATTCATGCTGACGGTAAACAAAATGCGTGAAGCGACACAAATCCCGCTTAAACACGAGCCTGTTAAAGCCGTCGAATTGCTTGCCGATAAATTTCAGCTGACAGAAAGCGAACGCGGCGACATCTTACGTCAACTTTTCATGGGAGCCGACAATTCGCGCTACGGCTTGGTCAACGCAGTTACTGCCGCCAGTAAGATTGCCAAAACATACGAGAGGGCGACGGATTTGGAACGAATTGGCGGCGAAATTCTTGCCTTGCCAGTTTCCAGAAATATCTTGCCGCCGCCGACAATCTCGTCCTACCAAGCCTTGCCGGAATATCAAGCAATGACAGCCTAAAGGAGGGAAGAAAATGAGTAGCTACTTTAACTGCGCGGCTTTTGACGACGTAAACGTTTCCATTCGCCTCGATGACAATGTGGTTTTCCTTGCGCTCAAAGTCGAAGACAAAAATGCAGATATGCACATCACTCTTAACCCGTTTCAAGTTCGCACTTTGGCTAAATATTTGTCCGTTGCGCTGACGAAAATCAACTTCGCTGACTTACTCGTTGAAAAACACTTTGGCGATCTTACCGTTGAAATTAAACAGGATAATCTCCACGAGGATTTTGACGAGGAAGAATACGCCCTTGCTGTTCCTTTTTAATCCCTGT